>CAVPKR010000061.1:0-16639 GCA_963705675.1 Terriglobia bacterium | reverse complement strand
GCACGTTTTCGCTTTTGGTGAATTGGCTGCAAAATCAACGGCCGCTGCTCTGGCTGCTGGAAAAGACGGCGGGCGTATAAGCTCGATCACGTCCTCGAGCGGAATTCGTTCCGTTACCAACACGTGATGCACCACCGCCAGCATCATCACCAGGTCAAACCCGCCGCGCGCGCGATCCAGAAACGATGCACATTCCTGGTTGCGCCATCCCATTGCGGGTGTCGGCCGCGTCAGATCCACCATCAAGGGAAGGACGTCCAGCCCGCGTTTCGATGCTTGCCGCCAGATCGAACCTGCCACCACCGGATCCGAATCGATGGCGACCACCGATGCGCCTCTATCGGCGGCCAAGAAGCTGAAATGCCCCTCGTTTGCGCCTACATCCAGCACCGTCCGTGGACGCGTCAATTCCAGCGCTTCCTTGACGAAAGTTTCCTTTTGCGCCAGTTGTGCTCGCGTGTACAGCGACTTCCCGTCCAAATAATTTGTCCAGGTGGAGTCTGCCGCGCTCTCCCCAAGCTTTCTCAATTGCCGTTCGCAGCTCCGCAGGAGCATTTCGAAGATGAACGCCGATTTCTCCGCCGACCCTTGCGCCTTCGGTGTATAGGACGGAGTCAATCGACTCATCCATTGCGGAATCGTCACCAGATTCAGGAACGGAGGTGTGAGCCGCCGCGCCGTCCCCGCCCATCGATACAGAGTCTCCGGCTCCAGGCCATCGCGCCGCGCCGCCATCGTTTGGTTCGGATGCATTTTGAAGTACCGGCTCGCGATCAACGGGAGCAAAAACGTTCGCACGAACTGCGCGTAAGCAATCCATGGAGCTGTCTAGTGGATTTCTCTTCTCAAAACGAAAGTACATCCACGAATACTGGCCGGCTCCCGCAAAACAGCACGTTGTAGGGACTCGCGTCCTTCAGGCCAAAGCTTTCCTTGATCGCGCTCTGCGCCAATTCGATGGTCAGCAATCCGGCCGCGCTCAGCATCTCCGGCGGCCACTCATAGGGATAGCTGGGAAACGCGATCCGTTCGTGTTCGTACAAGTCGCCGGCCAGCCGGGTGGAGGAAATCAGCCTCCCGCTCTCCACCGCTTCCTTCGCCGTGCGAGTCCTGAGAAACTCCTCCAGCGTTTGCGCTGCCTCGCCGTTCACGTGCCGTAGAATCCGTCCGCCTTCTCGAAATAAGGTCCCCCGGGGTCCCGGAAGGATCGCAGCGGTGGAGCCTCGGCCTCGCTATCGGCGATCATTTTTCAGAAGCGCTACTTGCGCCTTCCTGAAATGCGATTCAGCAATTTGCGGAGATAGAAAGTGCCACCTAGAAACACCGCGTACACCATCTGGTAGATGAAGGCGCCCGATCCCGGATCGGCGTAACCGTAAGCCCGGGCTGGGGTGGTCAGAAGCAGCGATACACATAGCAGAAGAACCATCAGGGTGGTTCGAACGGCGGTTTCGTGATTCTTCATTAAAAGAAGCTCCGTGCAGACCTTATGCGATTCAGGTAAATTATCGTCGCACGGACCGTTTCGCTGTAGGTCTTAAGGAATTCTCCACGCTTCTTCTAAGTGAAATCCCTTAAAAAGGCTGCCTTGTCAGATCAGCCGATGTCGAAACCTGGCTGACGATCCGGTTCCGCCGGCGTTCCATGGCTTCGAGGCAGACGGCCAACACGACCATCGCGGCGGCCACGTACATCACGCTATCGAACCGTGCCGCCACGATTGCGTACACCGTTCCCACGGCCGCGAGCGCCACACACGCGGCTACGCTCGAGGTCGAAAAGATTTGCCCTAGAGCGGCCGCCCCTCGACGCCAGGCGGCCAACGCTCCGATCACCAGCCCCGCCAGAAGCACGCCCTGCCACGTGGTCGTCATCGGAACGTTGATAATGGCGTGGGCAGTGATCGACGGGATCAGCGACCGCGTCCACGCGAACACCACTCCGAGCCCGATCGCGAGCATCAGGAGGCTCACGATCATACCGGCGCTGTACGCGTTGGGTATTTGATACTGAGTGTGCGCGAAAGTGAAAAGACAAGCGGTTCCAATGATCGCCGGACCGTCTCCCCAATCCTCCGCCAGCCGCCGCTGACAGTATCCACGAAAGAAGAGCTCCTCGACCACGGGAATGAGGGCCCAGCTCAAAACCGCCGAGAACAGCCAAAACTCCCAACGTCGCCAAGACATGTCAAAAAACGCCTGCCGCCACGGCGCCGTCTCGCCGAGCGGGCGGACGGCGTTAATCAGAGCGAGGGCCGCGACAGGCCATGCCGACAAGGCGACAGTTCCGAGCCCGGCAAGAAGCAAAGCCACCCAGGAGCGGCCTGCCCTGGTAAGGCCATAGGACGCCGGACCTCGCCGCCGATACCACCAGTTGATAGGGAAAGCGAGCAGGAAGTAGCCGGCGTATTGGAACATCAGCAACACAAACACTTGGCGCGAGGCCGTAATCAAATCGGCATCGGTAGTGTGGATACTCAAGTTGTTAAGAGGATTCGTGACCGATATGCCGAACCGCCGGCGCAGCCCCCACATCAGGAGCGGACCCGCGAGACTCACTCCCAGCACTTCAAGTAGGGCGGCTGCACGTCGACGCGTCTGGCCGTTCATCAAGCGGAGTATACCTTTTTGGAGATGGCACCGCCCACTTCATTTGCCCTGATAAACGATTCGCCCGTTCAAAATATTAAGCGCCACGTGCGTCTTAAAAATGTCCTGAGCCGGTATCCGAAACAGATCCTGCGAGAACACAATCACATCCGCCATCATCCCCGCTTTCAACTCACCTTTAACCTTCTCCTCAAACGACGAATACGCACCCATCGCCGTATACGCCCTTAATGCCGTTTCGATGTCGACACGCTGCTGCGGAACCCATCCGCCCGCAGGCTCCCCTTCAATCGTTTGCCGGGTAACCGCGCAGTAGAGCCCGCGGATCGGATCGACACTGATCGCCGCCGGCCAGTCGCTCGAAAAGACTAATTTCGCTCCCGATTTGACGAAATCCCGCCACGCAAACGCGAGTTGCATCCGCGCCGGTCCCACCGCACGCTCCCACGGCTCCGCCGATTCCGGATCCGCATGAATCGGCTGCATCGACGGCATGATCCCTAATTTCGCGAACCGAGGCAAATCCTCCGCTGAAATCGTTTCGATATGCTCGATCCGGAATCGTCGCTCCTGTGGACGAGCGCGCTCATAAGCATCCAGCGTCATCCTGACCGACCGGTCGCCGATCGCGTGCGTAAACACCTGCAACCCGGCGCGCGCGGCCCGCTCCACCACTCGATTCAACTGATCCTGAGTCCACATCGGCGTTCCCGACGTTTCCGGATGATCCGCATAGGGCGCGAGCATCGCCGCCGTGTGTGACTCCACCACCCCGTCCATGATCAGCTTAATCGCCCCCGCCCGCAGCCACTCCCCGCCGTGCGACCGCATCGCCGCCGCGTAAGTATCCAGCAACTTCAGATCGTCCGACGGAGCCACCGACATCGCAACTCGAACCCGCATCGTAAGACGATTCTCTTTCAGCAGTTCCTCATACAATTCCAGCTCTTCAGGAGTTCCACTCGCGTTTTGAATGCTGTCGATCCCCAGCCTCGCCGCCAGCTTCATCCCTTCGATCAATGCCGCCAGCTTCCGTTCGCGACTAGGCGGCGGAATCAGCCGCCTGACCACGTCCTGAGCATTTTCCTTCAACGCGCCCGTCGGCCGGCCCTGCGCGTCCTTGACGATTTCTCCATAGCCGGGAAAAGTGGTCGCGCCGTTGACATCCGCCGCACGTAGCGCCGCCGAATTCACCCATCCCGTATGACCGTCGAACGCTTTCAGATAAACCGGCCGATCCGGGACCACTTTGTCGAGATCCTCTTTCGCCGGCAGCCGGTTCCCCGGGAACCATCCATATTCCCAACCCGCTCCCGTGATCCATTTCTCATCCGGATGCGCCTTGGCATACGCCGCAACTCGCCTCTGCATTTCTGCCAGCGACCCCGCGTTAAACAGATCCACCTGAAACAACCCCAGCGATCCGTTCAAAAAATGCGTGTGCGCATCGTTGAACGCCGGCGACGCCAGCCGCCCTTGCAAATCGATCGTCTGCGTCTTCGGGCCGGTCCGCTTGGCGATCGCGCCGTTCGTTCCTGCCTCGACAATCTTCCCGCCCTCAATCGCCAGGGCTTCCACCCAGGGATTCTGCGGGTCCCCTGTCCAGATATGCCCATTTCGCAACACCAGATCCGCATCCGAGGCGTAGGAAATGCAGCCAAAAAAGACCAGCGCCGTATAATAAAACATGTCCGCTAGTATGACGCTCGACGCCGCGATCGCCAAGTATGAACCGGTGATCGGGCTCGAAGTTCACGTCCAGCTTTCCACTCGCACAAAAATTTTCTGCGGCTGCCCCACCAGCTTCGGAGCCGAGCCGAATTCCAACGTCTGTCCGGTCTGCCTGGGACTTCCCGGCGCCCTCCCCGTCCTGAACCGGCAAGCCGTGGAATTAGCCATCGAAGCCGCCTTAGCGCTAGGTTGCCGGGTCAATCCGCGATCCATCTTCGCGCGAAAAAATTACTTTTATCCCGACCTTCCGAAGGGCTACCAGATTTCGCAATACGATCAGCCTCTCGCCGAGCACGGCTTTGTCGATATCCCAGGAAAACGCATCGGCGTGACCCGGGTCCACATGGAAGACGATGCCGGCAAGAGCATCCACGACGGCTTCAAAGACTCCGACCGCTACACTTACGTCGACCTGAATCGCAGCGGCACTCCGCTGATCGAGATCGTCAGCGACCCGGATATGCGCAGTTCCGACGAGGCCTACGCGTATCTGACAGAGCTCAAGCAGGTCCTGCAATACCTCGACGTCTCCACCTGCGACATGGAAAAGGGCCACCTGCGCTGCGATGCCAACGTCAGCGTCCGCCCACGCGGTCAAGAGAAATTCGGCACCAAGGCCGAGGTGAAAAACCTCAACTCGTTCCGCTTCCTGAAGCAAGCCCTGGATCATGAAATCGCCCGTCAGGTCGCGCTGATTGAATCCGGCGGACGAGTCATCCAGGAAACCCGCCTGTACAATCCCGACTCCGGTGAAACGGTTTCAATGCGGAGCAAGGAAAGCGCCCACGACTACCGCTATTTCCCCGAGCCTGATCTAGTTCCACTGCGCGTCAGCGATGCCTGGATATCGCGCGTTCGTGAGCGCACCACTGAGCTTCCCACCGCCCGTCGCCGCCGCTTCATCGACGTCTACGGCCTCCGCGAGTACGACGCCGATGTCCTGACCGCGAACCGCCCCGTCAGCGAATTCTTCGAAGAAGTGGCGGCCGCATCCGGCGACGCCCGCGCCGCCGCAAATTGGGTGATGGGCGATCTTGCGGCCTTGCTCAAGCAGAATAACCAAACCGAGTCGCCCATCACCGCAGAGAACCTGGGTAAGTTGATCGCGATGATCGCGCAAGGAAAAATCAGCGGCAAACTCGCGAAGGAGATCTTCCCTAAGATGTTCGCGACCGGCGACGCTCCCGAAGTTATCCTCGAACGCGAAGGCCTTCAATCGATCAGCGATGAAGGCGCGCTAGGCAAGATCATCGACGAAGTGATCGCCGCGAATCCCAAACAAGTGGAACAATTCCGCGGTGGCAAACCAGCCGTCTTAGGATTCCTGGTCGGGCAAGTCATGAAGGCCAGCCGCGGCCAAGCCGATCCTGCTGTCGTCAATCGAATGTTGAAAGAAAAACTGTAGCTACTGCGCGGCCGTCGCCGGCGGCGGCTCTTTCACGTCAACCAGCTCGACATCGAAAATCAGCTCGGCCTTGGGCGGAATCTTGTTGCGGCCTTTCTCTCCATAGGCCAGTTGATAGGGAATGAACAGGCGACGCTTGCCGCCGACGCGCATGCCTTCGAAGCCGGCGTCCCATCCGGGGATCACTTTGCGCTTCCCCTGTTCGAAGCTCAGCGGCTCCGGCCGGTCGCGCGAAGAATCGAATTTAGTCCCATCGACCAGCCATCCCGTGTACTGGACCACGAAGACTTTGCCGGCCTCGGCGGGCTTCCCGGTGCCCACCGCGACATCGATATAGCGCATCGTATATTGCGTGTGCATCTGCCCCGGAGCGGGGGGTATGGAGGCTGCCAGCTTCGGTTTCGAACAAGCCGCCAAAGACAAGATCGCGAAACACAGGAGAATCCGCATGTCAGGGCATTGTAACAGGACAGCGGGTCCCATTAACGAACAGGGCCGGTGCGCGGGACTCCCACGGCCTCAATCAGTTAGGCTGGCGCTCCACTTGCCTGTCCTCAAATCTAACCAGTGGTAACATTCGAGTGAGATCATGATCAATCTTCGGAATATCGAAAAGTACTTCGAACACGGCCCCACCAAGACCTTCGTCCTGCGCCGCATCAATATGGAGATCAAGGACGGCGAGTTTGTCTCCATCATGGGACCCTCCGGCGCGGGTAAATCGACGCTGCTGCACCTGATCGGGATGCACGATAGCGCGTGGACCGGCGAGTACAATTTCCTGGATCATCCCATTCACCGGCTGAAGAAGAAAGATCGCGACGAGATTTATAAGAAATATTTCGGCTTCGTGTTCCAGAGCTACCACCTGCTCGATTCGCTGACGGTTTATGAGAATCTTGATATCCCGTTGTCGTATCGCAACGTGAAAAAGTCCGAGCGCGACGGCATCGTCTGCGACGCGCTGGACAAGTTTCAAATGGTGGGCAAGAAGGACCTGTTTCCGAACCAGCTTTCCGGCGGCCAGCAGCAACTGGTGGCGATCGCACGCGCCATTATCGCGAATCCCAAAGTGATCCTGGCCGACGAACCCACCGGGAATCTCCATTCGAGCCAAGCCAAGGAAATCATGGAGGTTTTCAAGCGCTTGAACGAATCCGGCACGACCATCATTCAGGTGACGCACTCCGAAGTCAATGCGTCTTACGGCCATCGGGTGATCAAGATCGTCGACGGCTGGATTTCCACGGATTAAGCTGAACCGATCGGGCTCGTTTTGCGTCTTCGGACCATGGGCCTTAAACTCGCGTTTCGACACTTCCTGAAAAGCCCCGGATTCGCGCTGGTCGTCGTGCTCACACTGGCGCTCGGGATCGGAGCCAACACCGCGATCTTCAGCTTCGTCAATTCGTGGATCTTACGGCCGCTCCCGTTCCCGAATCCGGGCCAGTTGGTGGTCTTGTTCGAGACCGACAAGAAAACCGGATCGCGAGGACCCGTGTCTCCGGCTGATTTTAAGGACTGGCGCGAGAAATCCGGAATTTTCGACCAGCTAGCTTCGATCGACTTCGGAACCTTCAACCTCACAAGCGTGGACGAGCCCCAGAAAATCGCCGGCTACTACGTGTCCGCGAATTTCTTCCAAGCCTTAGGTGTAAAGCCCGCGCTGGGACGCGAATTCACAGAGGCGGAAATGATTCCCGGCCGGGACAACGTAGTGATTCTCGCCCACGCGCTCTGGCGCGACCGTTTCGAGTCCGATCCGAACGTACTGGGACGCAAAATCACGCTCGATGGCGCCGCGACCACCATCGTCGGAGTAATGCCCAAAGAGTTTCAATACATCCCCATGGGACCCGCGCAGGTATTCGAGCCGCTGGCGCTTTCCCCCGAAAGACTAGTGTCTCGCGACACCCGGTTCCTGAATACCGTCGGACGGGTGAAAGCCGGGCTGGACGCGCCGCGGGCTCGCGCCGCCATGATTGCGCTCCAGGCGTCGCTTGAAAAAACATATCCCGCAACCAACACGAATCGCGGCGTCCTGGTGAAGACCTTGCAGGAGGAGATCGACCAGCAAAGCGGAGATCCCGCCGTGAAGATCATATTCGCGATCGTCACCTTCATCTTGTTGATGGCCTGCGCGAACGTGGCCAACCTGATCATGGCGCGATCCACTTCGCGGCGCAAAGAAATGGCCGTCCGCCTGGCGATCGGCGCCGGACGATGGCGGCTGATCCGGCAGCAGCTTACGGAAACCCTGATTCTGTTCGCAGCCGGCGCCGCGGGGGGAATGCTGCTGGCGCGCCTGGGCGTCGCGTATCTGCTGCATGCGATTCCGGCGCGGTCACTGGCTTATCTTCCCAACTTTGGGCGAGTGGACATCGACGGACAGGTGCTGTTATTCACCATGGGTGTCGCGCTGCTGACCGGTCTTGCGTTTGGATTGGCGCCCGCCCTTGAAGGAACCCGCTTCGACGTCAACCACATGTTGAAGGATTCCGGCGGCCGCGGAACCGGAAGCGTGAACGCCAACCGGTTTCGCAAAACCCTGGTGGCTGGAGAAGTCGCGCTGGCGGTAGTCGTAGTGGTCTGCGGAGCCTTGCTGGTGAACAGTTTCGTTCGAATTTTGAATGTCGACCTGGGATTCGACGGGGAACACGCGCTGGTGGCCGACGTCCAGCTCCTTCCCAAATATAAGACCCCCGCGAGCATCACCCAGTTTTACGATTCGGCGATCGATCGATTGAAGGGAATGCCTGGTGTGGAGGGCGCGGCCGCGGCGATGTTTACACCGTTTAGCGACAACGGGAATATCAGCAGCATCCTGGTGGAGGGACGTCCCGAGCCGCTTCCCGGGCAGGTCCCCACGACGCGCAAGAACATCGTTACGCCCGGCTATCTGGAAGCGCTGAGCATCCCGCTGGTGGCGGGCCGCACCATTTCCACGCAAGACTCGGCCGACGCGACTCCCGTAGTGGTGGTCAACCAAACCGTGGTGAACCGCTTGTTCCCAGGCGAGAATCCGCTGGGGAAACGCCTGCGGCTTAGCAAGAAAGATGCCGCGTGGTTCACGATCATCGGCGTGGTGAAGGACGTCAAGTATTACGACCAGGCTGCGCCGCGCGAGAATCAGACCTACCTGGCGTTCGCCCAGAGACCGGTCCCGGGAATGAGCCTCGTCGTGCGTACCAAAGGAACTCCCATGACCATCGCGCCCGAAATCCGAAGAGTGGTTCGCGCCATCGATCCAATCCAGCCAGTTTCGCGAGTCCTGACCATCTCCACACAAGTGGAAGAGCAGCGCGCCGGCGAAAGAATCCTGACCCAACTGAGCGGCTTCTTCGGCGGCCTCGCCTTGTTCCTGGCCGCAATCGGGATTTACGGCGTCATCGCCTATTCAGTCTCACAGCGGACCCAGGAAATCGGTGTGCGGATGGCGCTGGGAGCAAAAAATCGCGACGTCCTGACGATGATTATCCGCCAGGGAATGGGGATGGTTCTGGGCGGGATGTTCGCAGGCATTATCGGAGCGATGTTCATGGCGAAGCTGCTCGCGGATTTCCTGTACGGAATCCAACCGAGGGATCCGGCGACCTTCGTGAGCAGTTTCGCAGTCTTAGGCGCAGTCGCTTTAATCGCGTGCGCAATTCCTGCATGGCGAGCGGCGAAGGTAGATCCAGTGGTCGCGCTGAGGAATGAATAGCGACTGCGTGTAAAGATCCGTGTCCGATTTTACCCCACGTGTCCCACAGATGAACACCTTAGGAACATACGACATCGTTAAATCAATGATATATAAGGGCATCCAACGTGCTTCTTCTGGCTTTCAGTCAAGGAGGGCCTCATGAAGCTGATTCTGATCGCTGCAATGGGTGCCGGGATTGGTTTGGCCGGGGTCCGGGGACCCTCGGTTCAGGAAGAAATGCGCTGGCATGGGTGGGTGCCCGGCGGGCAGATGGTCGAGATCAATAACGTCAACGGCAACGTCCGGGCAGAGCCCGGCTTCCGGCGACGAAATTGAAGTCATCGCGACCAAACATGGCACCGACGATCCCGAGGCAGTGGCCATTGAGGTAGTGGAGCACAAAGGCGGCGTCACCATTTGTGCCGTGTATCCCAATGTGAATAAGGAGCATCCGTTCGATTGCAGGCCCAGCCATGGCGGCGGATTCCGGCTCGCCGCAACTTCGGATTCCGAGGCTCATATCCGGTGGGAAAACGGCGGCGGGGGCGATGTCTTGTTGAATGATCTCCGCGTCGACTTCGTCGTCCGATTGCCCAAGCGGCTTCGGTTCATCGGGCGCACCGTGGATGGCGAGGTCTCCGCTCACCTGCTGGAGCAGGATGTGGAGGCGCACAGCGTCCGCGGTGATGTGAACGTCGACATGAATCCGTCTCTCGGCGCGGAAGTGAAGGCTGAAACCGCCATGGGCCAAGTGGATTCGGAGTTTCCGCTCATGATGAAGTGGGACGTCAACCGGGGCCAGTTCGCGAGCGGACATGTGGGCCACTCGCATCGCATGCTTCGGCTGACGACAGGCACGGGAAATATCCATCTCGAACGCGCCCGGCAGATGTTTTAAGATCCGCTCCTTCAAGAACGCGACCGTTTACGCTATCCTAGGCGGTCAATGCCGGTGTACGCAGCCACGATTTTCTTGAGCGCATTTCTGCTGTTTCAGGTGCAGCCGTTAATCGCGAAATTTATCCTTCCCTGGTTCGGCGGTTCCGCCGCGGTCTGGAGCGCGGCTCTGCTGTTTTTCCAGTTGCTGCTGCTGATCGGCTATCTCTATGCGCACTGCCTGATTCGATACTTGAAGGCCCGGCAACAAATGTGGGTGCATGGAACGCTCCTCCTGATCAGCTTTCTGACGCTTCCCATTATCCCTGCCGCGCATTGGAAACCGGATGGCGGAGGCGATCCGACGTTGCGGATTCTCCTGCTGCTCGGCGGGACCATCGGCCTTCCCTACATGCTCCTTTCGGCGACCAGCCCTCTGCTGCAAGCCTGGTATCTACGGACGCATGCCGGGGCCATTCCTTACCGCCTGTTCGCGCTTTCGAACCTCGGATCGATGCTGGCGCTGCTGAGTTACCCGTTTGTAGTCGAGCCTCGCTTAGCCCTGGGCCATCAGGCGATCGCGTGGTCGTGCGGATACGTCGCCTTTGGAGCGCTGTGCGCGGCGGCCGCCTGGAAAAGCCGCGCCGGCGTAGATCCGTTGCAAGAGGCGCACGCGCAGCCTCCGTCGATCGCGACCTCGCTGTTATGGATCGGCCTGGCCGCCTGCGCGTCCACGTTGCTCCTCGCCGTCACCAGCCATCTGACCCAGAATGTCGCCCCGATCCCCCTTCTCTGGATCGCTCCCCTCAGCTTGTATCTGCTGAGCTTTATTTTGTGTTTCGAGAGCGGCCGTTTCTACAATCGCGTCGTGTTCCTGCCCCTGCTGGCGGCTTCCCTGGGCCTGTTCGCGTGGGGCAATTACATGTATGAGAACAACGGCGAGGTGAAAACCCTGATTCCGGCCATGTGCGGAGCGCTGTTCGTATGCTGCATGGTTTGTCACGGCGAGCTGGCCCGTACCAAGCCGAATCCTCGATACCTGACGCGGTTCTATTTGATGGTTTCGATCGGCGGAGCTACGGGAGGATTGTTCGTCGCGCTGGCGGCGCCCCACCTGTTCCATAGTTTCGTCGAACTCCCCGTGGCCATGGTCGCGTGTGCGGCGCTGACTGTTTGTGCGGTCTGGTCGCGATGGCCCGTATGGGCTCGCGCGGCCGCCGTTGTCGCTACCATCGCCTTCGCG
The DNA here is from genome assembly GCA_963705675.1 of Terriglobia bacterium. Taxonomy (GTDB): domain Bacteria; phylum Acidobacteriota; class Terriglobia; order Bryobacterales; family Bryobacteraceae; genus Palsa-187. The sequence continues at coordinate 5,090 of CAVPKR010000061.1, read as the reverse complement.
ATTTATTTGGGACGCGCCGAGGTCAAGAAGAATAGCGGATACGTGCTCTCGGCGCGGAATTTCTACGGAGTCCTGCGGGTTCGCGACGATCAGGATGCTCCTGGTGAAACCGGCCGGCGTGTCCTGATCCACGGAACCATCAATCACGGGACGCAGCTCCTTCGTCCAGGATCGGATCGTATCGCGACATCTTACTTCGGTACCGGATCCGGAATCTCGCGGGCCATTCGCGCGTTGGGCGAAGCTGGTCCCATTCGGATCGGCATCCTTGGCCTCGGCGCGGGAGTAACCGCCGCGCTCGCTCGCAAGGGCGATACCCTGCACTACTACGAGATCAATCCGCTGGTAGTCGAGATTTCCAATCGCGAGTTCGGATTTTTCAAGGCTTGTCCGGCGGACAAACAGCTCTACATGGGAGATGGCCGCCTCACGCTGGAGCGGATGCCCGATGAGCGCTTGGATTTTCTCGCAATGGATGCCTTCACCAGCGATGCCGTACCGGTCCACCTGCTCACCAAGGAAGCCTACGCTACCTATTCACGGCACCTGAATCCGGGCGGGGTTCTGGCCATTAACATCTCTAATCGATATCTGAATTTGGAACCCGTGGTGGCTCAGGCAGCCGCCGGCCTCGGCTGGAGCGGCGTCGCGATCCCCGACGACGGTGATGAACAAGATTACTATACCTATTCGACCTGGGTTCTGGTCACACGCCAGAAAAGCTTTTTTGAAAATCATCTTTTCAGGGACGCGTTGGCCTCCCCCATCCGGACCCAGCCTGGATTTCTGGCTCTCAATCATTACAGATTGCTGACCACCAGAATCTTGTCGCGCATGGACGAGTGCTTTATGGTCGGCATGAATTCGAACGCGGAGCCCTTCTTGCTCTGCGGCAGCCAGTCCTTGGGAATAATGCCGTTCGGCACGTACACGAAACCCATCCGGATGGGAGACCTTGCTCCGGACGTGCCCGCGATCGCCGGGATCATCGAATCCAGCAGCGGCAGCGCCACGACCGTTCCCATGCCGCGCAGAAATGTGCCCATTTTTTGCCTCCGGCATCGCCTCAGCTTACCATCCGGCTTCCGCCGGCAAGGACTGCCGCGCGAAGCTTCTCAGTAACTTCTTAGTCGAGCAGGCGGGCGTTTCGACTGTTAAACTAAGGGTTCGGGTGGCATCGGGCGTGTTGGAGTCCTGTTAGCCGTATTGCGGCTAATGTTCCCCACTGTGATTGTAGGTTCTGCACTCTTGCAACAGATTCGAGCAGACTGTTTAGGCAATGAAATCTGTACCGGACAGCGCTGAAGGTTAGCGCTGCAAATCTTTGTTTCCATGGCATTACGCCTGAATTCTTACAACAAAATTGGAAAAGAGCGACAATTTCCTTGCACTGAGCGAGGAAATTTGTTTGAGCTTAGCGGGATTGCAGGGAGAAAGATGTGACATGTGACCAATAAGACTGTGGAAAAACGGCGGCGGTCAGACCCGGAACTGTATCGGGGATTGCTGGACGCGGCTGCCTTTGCGGATGCTAAAGAAGGCATGCGTCAGGGGTTGGAGGACTCTCAAGAAAACAGGACCCGGCCTGTGCGGCAGTTTTTTTGGATGAGTTCGAAGTGCGGCACGCCAGGAGTTAAGATCGCCTTCTGCTGTTTCAGGCACCCTTTCTCGTCATCTTTAACTTACCAATTCGGCGTCCAGATTATTACTTAGGGTAGTCCAACGGGTTTCTTGTTGGTCAAAAAAAGCGCTGAGGCTTTTTGGCCGACGTGGCACAGGAAATCGGAAGAGAGAGTAAACCTCCATCGCCCGGAACAGGCATACCATCGCTCGTGCAGAACGCGGAACCCGTGCCGCTGAAATGACCAATAATACAAAGCGCATCCTCCGTGCTGCTTGATGTGTTCCATATGCTGCTTCACGTCCAGTTTCGGAAGAACTCGATTCCTTCGAGGAATCTCTGGTAATCCTTCTCATCCCCTGCGGTCATGAACAGATCCTCGATCCGCAGATGCAGGACGCAAGCGCTATGGCACGGTGGGTTTTCGTCGTCGGCATGGTCAGACTTCTGCAAGTGTAATCGACATCCGAAACCTGAGCCGTCCGTTTGCAGAAATGCAGCGATCCTTCGTGGGGAGTCGCGCACTGCGCGAGCGACTCCGCTGCCTCAGGATGACAAGGGCTACGAGAAATTTGTGACGCGGCGGGAAAAAGCAGGTTCCTCCGCTTACCGTCGCTAGCGCTCCGGGCTGCGGTCGGAATGACAATGTTATTTTTTTCATAAGCACCTTGTACGCAGCGGTGAACCGCTGCGCCACCCAAAATCAGAATCTGTGACGATGCGCGCGATATCCCTCGCCCCGCTGGTGAAAATGCGGGGCGAAGGGATGACGCCTCCTGAAAATGACGAGAATAGAATCGTTGTAATGATCAGAGTTTCAGTGGTGTTGCTGGCCTCTCTGGCGCTGGCGGCTGGCGCTGTGGCGGAAGACGTCCGTGCCGTCGCGCAGGGGGTGGATGACCACTATAACCACCTGCGCACTTTGGAGACGCAATTTACCGAAATCTATCGCGGATCGGGGATGGAGCGGACGGAATCCGGCACGCTTTGGCTGGAGAAGGGTGGACTGAAAAAACCTGGCAAGATGCGATGGGAGTACCGTTCTCCCAGAGGACAAGCTCTTCGTGAGTGACGGGAGAGATGCGTGGTTTTACGTTCCAGGCGACCGGCAGGTGAGAAAAACCTCTGGCACGGAAACTGGACGACATTCGATCTCCACTTGCATTTTTGTTGGGTAAGAGCAAGCTGGAAAAGGAGTTACAGGGATTGTCGTCTGGCGCCGGATGTAGCGCCATTGGCGGCCCGGGGACGTGGTATTGCGGGGTATACCGCAGGCTATGGCGGACCGGGTAAGTGAGATTTTGGTGGAAGTGACTCCGAGCATCAGATTGCGACCGGATCGTGATCGACGAAGTGGACGGTGCCGACGACCGAATATCAGGTTTAGCGATCAGAAGGAAAATGTGGCGATTGCCGACGGGAAGTTTGACTTTCGGCCGCCGGCAGGTACGGAAACAGTGGAAGGTGAGGGTGGACCGTGAAGGTCATGCGGGCTCAAGCCTGCCCGCGTCCAGAAAAGTGTGAACCAGGGCCAGTTTGAGCCGAAGTCCAATTGGGGAACAGGGGTTACTTGCGGTACTGGGAATGTCAGGGAGTTGAGGCGAACAGACTTAGAGATGAGATGCGGGAATGTTAAACTGACCCGAGAGGGATGCCATCCCGGCAGGAATCGAAGATAACTTTAAATGGCGGAGTTTGTCGTAAAACTCGCGGACGAGCGCGGCAGAATGCACCAGCAGGTGGAGCAGGGGTATTCGGTGGCCGAGGTGCGGGACCGGTTTGCCTCGCAGGGGTATCTCGTCTACTGGGTGAAGCCGCAGGGGATGCTCTCCGGCCGGGCTTTCGCTAGGGCGCGGACGGAAGCTGAAAAAGCAGAGCACGTTCCTGGTGTTCAATCAGCAATTCCTCACGCTGATTAAGGCGGGGCTGCCGATCCTGAAATTCGCTCGATTTGCTGATCAAGCGGCAACGGGATCGCAATTTGCAGCAGATTCTGGAGAACGTACGGGAGCGGGTGAAGGGCGGAGAGTTGCTCTCCGACGCTTTTGCCACCCACCGCATGGTGCCGAAGATTTATACGACGACGTTGATGGCGGGTGAAAAAGGGAAACATCGATGGTTAAGTGCTGACCCGCTACATTAATTTTCAGCGGCTGGCGATGACGTTTCGCAAGAAGCTGTTCGTGTCGCTGCATTTACCCTACGCTGCTGGTGAGCGTGGTGACCATCATGGTGATGTTTTTGTTCACCCTATGTGGTGCCCAAGTTTGCCGAGTTGTTTGAGAGTCTGGATGCGAAGTTGCCGACGATCACCCTTTTCATGTTGGCGGTGGGGCAGAATGCGCAAAAATATTTTCCGTTCCTGATCGGCGGATTGGTGCTGGCGGGTTTTATTTTCTGGCAGTGGAAGAAGACGGATCGCGGGGCGGACCAGATCGACCGGGTTATTTTGAGTCTGCCGTTGTTGGGCGGTATCCGGTTGAAGCATCAGGTGGCGACGTTTTCGCGGATGCTCTCGACGCTGCTGCAGGGAGGGCTGCCGCTGGTTCCTTCGATGGAGACAGTCCGGCAGTTCCATGTCAAGCCGGCGGATTTTAAAGGGTGTGATGCGGGCGAGCACGCGCGTGCGGGAAGGGCAAGGACTGGCTGGCAGCCTGGAAGAGCAGAGTATTTTTCCGGACCTGGCAGTGGAAATGATCGAAGTCGGCGAGTCGACGGGAGCTTTGCCGGCGATGTTGAATTCAGTAGCGGAATTTTATGAAGAAATATGTGCAGACGGCTCTGAATGCGTCCATGGCGCTGATTGAGCCGTTGATTCTAATGGTCATGGCGGTATTTGTTGGCGGGGTGCTGATCTCGTTGTATTTGCCGATCTTTACCTTGGGAGTCCATTAATTAAGGAAGCGAGCCAAACGCGCGTTCTTGCATCGCAAAAAACGCGATGCTTCGCGCGGCTCGCTCAGATCCTTCGGCGACGATGAAACTGTCGCCTCAGGATGACAACAGAGCGGTTGCACTCAGGATGTGAAAAATGGCGATGGCTGAGAAGAAATCACTTTTGTACACGGCGAAAATGGCGGGCAGGTGGTGACGACGGGAAATCCGATCACCGACCTGGAACGCGCGCAGGATGTGGCGCAGGATCGAGCAGGAAAAGCACAGGAAGAGCGGCCACGGTGAATGTTGCACCCAGGTCAACGCTTGCTCACACGACGAAACACTGTCCGCAGTATACCCACCCAGTGACAACGCGCTTGTGAACAGGGCTGCATACTTGCTGTCAGCCGTGATAATAAGGATCACATTGTCGCGGTCAGGTTCGAAGGCGTCAAGAATCGCGGTAATCTCTTCCCGCACGCGGTTGCCAACGACACATACCGGCTCTTTGCTTTCCGGTTTGGACGGCTGGCGCAGGAGCAGCGACTGCAATCGGTTCTGGCAGTCTCTTATGCGGCGCTCGACCAGCGCC
>CAVPKR010000060.1:0-23508 GCA_963705675.1 Terriglobia bacterium | reverse complement strand
GGTGAACGGCGGCGGACCCGCTCTGCACGTTACGTCGTACCGGGGAAATATCCGGCTGCGGGCGATTTGAGTAGCGTCGAAGTCTCGCCGGCGATAGACGCGGATCAACGCGGATTTGAAAATAAAACATTTATCGGCATGACGCAGAAACATTTGCGGGGTGGAGTCCCGGTATCGTAACATGGGCAGTATTTCAATTTCACAAAGGAAGAAAAACCTTGATCCAGTCCTTAACTGCCCGACTTTTCGTGATGAGCCTTATGGCGTCGGGCGCTTTCGCTTCACCAGTGTTGTACAACATTTCATTCACAGCTACGAGCGGGTAAGCCCCTACGGCGGGCTCATTTACTTACGACTCAACCGCGCCTCTCGGCTCCCAATTCACGGGCTTCACCGTTTCGTGGGGTAGCGGGCTTTACAATCTAACCACCACGGCGAACAGTGGCGAACAGTTCGTTGGTACGGATTGCGGGACGACGCCCTCGTCTGCGTCAGTTTTTATGTTCTTGAGCGGCCAGAACGTTTGCGCAAACAGCGCGGTGATCGCGTGGGATGGTACTACTTCCGGCATCGATATATTCGATTTTAGAGATCAAGAGCTTTCAGGATCAGGCCCCCCGGAGGCAAGCATCAGCATCAATGCGTCCACACCCTACTCGGCTGCTCCCGCCGCGACTGGAACTTTTAGCATCGCATCAGCTTCCACAGCTCCGGAACCGTCGACGTTTATCCTGACGCTGTTCGCTGGGGTTTTCTTACTGCGAAGGAGAGTTATCCGGGCAGTGGGCAGCGGGTCTATTTGAATTCCATACGGTGGCGGCGGTTTCTCTGTGTCCGGCCGCCGCCGCCTCTTAGGGCCAAGCGTTCGGGGTGGGGCGTTGCGGAAGAAATTTTGGGGCAATCTCCCAATTTAACGTAGCAAGGTCCTTTACTTACAATCAAATAAGATGGTACCCTCAGTTCTTAATGCGAACTGTCGACCTGATCCATCGCAAGAGGGATGGCGAAGAGCTGTCCACCGAAGAAATCGCTTTCCTCGTTGACGGTTATACCACCGGAACGATTCCCGATTATCAGATTTCCGCCTTCCTGATGTCGGTCTTTTTCTCCGGGATGACCGACCGGGAGGTCAGTGCGCTGACCGAACGAATGGTCCAGTCCGGCGAGACGGTCGATCTCTCGTCAATTCCGGGCCTTAAAGTGGACAAGCACTCTACCGGCGGCGTAGGCGACAAAACCAGCCTGATCGCGGCTCCGCTGGCTGCCGCGGCGGGGGTGGTGGTGCCGATGATTTCGGGGCGCGCGCTCGGGCACACCGGCGGGACGCTGGATAAGCTGGAATCGATTCCTGGATTCCGCACCGAACCTGACCGTTGACGAATTTCGCGAACAGCTGGCGAAGCACAAGCTGGCGTTCATCGGGCAATCGCCGGAAGTCGCTCCGGCGGATGGCAAGCTTGTACTCGCTGCGCGATGCCACCGCGACCGTGGAATCGATCCCGCTGATCGCGTCCTCGATCATGTCGAAGAAGCTGGCGGAGGGCATGGACGCCCTGGTGCTGGATGTGAAAGTCGGCGTCGGGCGCGTTCATGAAGCGGCAGGTGGACGCGCGGCGGCTGGCGCAGATGATGGTGGGGATCGGGCGGCGGCTGGATAAGCGGGTGCAGGCGCTGATCACCGATATGAATCAGCCGCTGGGCTTTGCGATCGGCAATGCGCTCGAGGTGATGGAAGTTTCACAGACGCTGCAAAACGTCGGGCCGACGGATCTGACGCGGCTGTCACTGGAGCTGGCGGCGCGGATGATTTTCCTGGGCAAGATTGCGCCGACGCTCGAAGAGGCTCGGGAGATCGCGCAGAAGAAGCTGCTGGATGGCTCGGGGTACCGGAAGCTGAAGGAAGTGATTGCGGCGCAGGGCGGGAATCCGCAGGTGCTGGACCGGTTCGAACTGCTGCCGAACGCGACCGGAGCGCGCGAAATCAGCATCGCCGCGCGCGGGCTACGTCAGTGCGATCGACGCCGAGTATATCGGGCAGGCATCGGCCATGATCGGCGCGGGCCGCGATCAGAAAGAAGACGCGATCGATCCGGCGGTCGGCGTGATTCTGGAAGTCAAAGTGGGCCAGAAGGTGGATGCGGGCGGCGTTTTGTGCCGCTTGTATTACACGGGCGATGAACACGTCGAAGAGGCCGCTCAATTGGTGGAGGACGCGTTCCGCATTTCGGGATCGCCGCCGGAAGAGCGCGAGCTGATTCTTGAAGTGGTCGGGTAACCGGGGATCTGATAGACTCGGCTGCTCATGGAGCGATTCACCGGCCTACTGGGCCTGATTGTCATTCTGGCCGTCGCGTTTCTGTTTTCGAAACACCGCAGCCAGATTAAACCTCGCGTGATTTTCTGGGGCCTGGGGCTGCAATTCGGTTTTGCGTTCCTGGTCCTGAAGACTCCGGTGGAGCGGGCATTTGTGGTCGCCAGCAGCGGGGTGAATCACCTGCTCGATTACGCGGCGGCGGGAAGCTCCTTCGTATTCGGCGACAAGCTGGGCGTGAAGAACGATCAGTTCGGGGTGGTGTTCGCGTTCCAGGTGCTGCCGATCGTCATTTTCATTGCATCGCTGTTCGCGGTCCTGTATTACCTGGGGATCATGCAGGTTTTGGTGAAGGCGATGGCGGTGGTGATGCAGCGCGTCATGGGGACCAGCGGAGCGGAATCTCTGAACGTCGCGGCTAGTATTTTTATGGGGCAGACGGAGGCTCCGCTGACGATTCGTCCGTTTCTCGCGGGGCTGACCGAGAGCGAGCTGTTCACGGTGATGGCGAGCGGGATGGCGCACGTGTCGGGGGCGGTGATGGCCGCGTATGTGATCATCGCGGGGGTTGAGATCCGGCATTTGCTGACGGCCGTGATCATGACGGCGCCGGCGACGCTGATGCTGGCGAAGATCCTTATGCCGGAGGTGGGGAAACCGGAAACGGCCGGAGGCGTGAACGTCGAGGTGGAAAAACCCGGCGTGAATATTATCGATGCGGCGTCGCGAGGCGCGTCGGACGGGCTCCAGTTGGCGCTGAACATCGGGGCGATGCTGATCGCGTTTATAGGACTGATCGCGCTGGTGAATGGAATTCTGAACGCGGTGCATAACGCAAATCACATGCAATGGTTCCCGAGCTCGATGCAGTCGATTCTGGGGCGGCTGTTCGCGCCCATCGCGTGGCTGCTGGGGGTGAAGTATAACGACTGCGCGACGGTGGGGAATCTGCTGGGAGAGCGGCTGATTCTGAATGAATTTGTCGCGTATGTGGATTTGGGGAAGATCGGAAACACGCTGGCTCCGCGATCGTTCGTGATTGCGACGTACGCGTTGTGCGGGTTCGCGAATTTGAGTTCGGTGGCGATTCAGGTGGGCGGAATCGGAGCGCTGGCGCCCACGCGAAAATCCGATCTGGCGCGGCTGGGCATGAAGGCGGTGGCGTGCGGGACGATGGCGAACTTCATGTCGGCATGCATTGCGGGAATGCTGTTGTGATCGGGGTGGTGCTGGGAAGCGGGCTCGGGGGATTTGCCGAAACGCTGGAAGAGCGCCGCGAGACGCCGTATTCCCAAATCCCTGGCTGGCCGGTATCGACCGCGATCGGGCATGCGGGCAAGCTGGTGGAAGGGCGAATTGGCGGGACTCCGGTGATCGTTCTCGCCGGACGCGCGCATCTTTATGAAGGCTACACTGCGGCGCAGGTGACCTTCGGCATACGTGAACTGCATCGGCGCGGAGTCCACAGCGTGATTCTGACGAATGCGGCGGGCGCAATCAGTCTCGCTTATCAACCGGGCGACCTGGTGCTGATTTCGGATCACATCAATCTTATGGGCGCGAATCCGCTGACGGGACCGAACGACGATTCTTTGGGCGTGCGATTCCCGGATATGAGCGAAGTATACTCGCGGGAGTATAGAAGGATGACGACGCTGGCGGGCGCGGAGCTGGGGCTCACCTTGCACAAAGGCGTGTACGCGGCGCTGCCTGGGCCGAGCTACGAGACTCCCGCGGAGATCCGCTACCTGCGGATCATCGGAGCGGACCTGGTGGGGATGTCGACGGTTCCGGAAGCGATCGTGGCGAATCACATGGGGATGAAGGTCCTCGGGATATCGTGCGTTACTAATATGGCCGCGGGGATGCAGCAGCAAAAACTGGTCCACAGCGAAGTTCTGGAAACTGGCGAGCGGGTCCGTGCGACGCTGATGAGACTGCTGAACTTGATTATTCCAAAGCTGGTTTAAACTGGACGGATGTATCGTTTCACGCCCCTACTTTTATTGAGCGCCGCGCTGGGAGCCGCGCAGACGCCGGACTGGCCCAAGGTCAACGCGGAAACGCTCAAACATTACACGGCCGTGGTCCAGATGGACACTACCGACCCTCCGGGCAATGAGATTAAAGTCGTCGAGTACGTGAAGAAGGTGCTTGAAGCCGAGGGCATTCCAGTGATCCTGAGCGCGAAGGACCCGAATCGCCCTAACCTGATTGCGCGGCTGAAGGGCAACGGTTCTAAGAAACCGCTGCTGATCGTGGGCCACACCGATACGGTGAAAGTGGACGCGTCGAAGTGGGTGAACTTCGGTCCATTCAGCGCGGCGCGGAGCGGCGGATATATCTACGGACGAGGGACGCTGGACGATAAAGACAACATGACCGCGGGCATGATGACCATGCTGCTGTTGAAGCGCAGCAAGGTTCCGCTCGACCGCGATGTGATCTTTCTGGCCGAAGCGGGCGAGGAAGCGTCGACGGTGAACGGCATCGAGCAGGTGGTCAACGAAAACTGGAAAGACATCGAGGCGGAGATTTGCCTGGCTGAGGGCGGCGCGGTGAACCGGCGTGCGGGGCAGGTTCGATATGCGCTGATCCAGACGGCGGAGAAGCTTCCGCAGGGGGCGCGGCTGGTCTCGAAAGGAATTTCCGGGCACGGGTCGCGGCCGCTGCGCACCAATGCGATCGTGCATCTGTCGCAAGCAGTGGCGAAGATCGCGGCGTGGGATCCGCCGATGCGTTTTAACGATACGACGCGATATTACTTCGAGAAGCTGGCGGGCCTGAGCAGCCCGGAGGAAGCGGCCCGGTACAACGCCTTGTTCGATCCGGCGAAGGCGGCGGCGGCTCGCGAGTATCTGGCTGAAAATGAGCCGGGGCATTATTCGATGCTGCACACGTCCATTTCGCCGAATATCATCACCGGCGGATTCCAGATCAACGTGATCCCGTCGGCGGCGGAGGCGACTCTGGATGTTCGCGCTCTGCCGGATGAAAACATGCCTGCGTTTTTCGAGATGATGCGCAAGGTGATCAACGATCCGGCGGTGGAAGTGGTGCCGGAGACGCGCAATAAGCGGCCTATCGCGCCGCCATCGCGGATCGACAATGAAGCCTTCCACGCCATTGAGGCCGCGAATCGCAAGGTCTACAACACGGTGACGCTGCCGCAGATGAGCACGGGCGCGACCGACATGTCGTTTCTGCGCGCGAAGGGCGTGGAGTGCTACGGGATCGGGCCGATGGTCGACGAAGAAGACGGGCCCAAGGGGTACGCCGCGCACAGCGATCAGGAGAGGATTCTCGAAGAGGCGCTGTATAAATTCGTCCAGTTCAACTGGGAAATGGCGACGTCGCTGGCCGCCAGGAAGTAACCCGGCTGCCCGGCGCGGCATTAGTTGACTTTGTCAACTAATTTAAGGCATGATCGGGAAATGCCGCACACCGAACAGGTTCGCAGTTTCAATCGCTTCTATACCAAGCAAATCGGACTGCTGCGCGAGGGACTGCTGCAATCGCCCTTCTCGTTGACGCAGGCTCGGGTGATTTATGAGCTGGGAAGCGCTCCAGGGGCGCGCTCGAGCGAGCTGGTGGAGACGCTCGGGTTGGATCCGGGGTATCTCAGCCGATTGCTGAAGAGCTTTGAAGATCAGGGGCTGATCAAGCGATGGACTTCGAAGCAGGACCGGCGGGTGAATCTGGTGTCGCTGACGTCGAAAGGACGTAAGGAATTCGAGAAATTGAACACGCAGTCTGAGGCCGAGATCGGTGGAATGCTGGCGGCCCTGAGCGGCGCAGGACAACAGCGGCTGGTGGAGAGTATGAATGCGATCCGCGAATTGCTGGGCTCGAACGAACCGGCGCCGAAGGATTTCGTGCTGCGCGCGCATCGCGCGGGCGACATCGGATGGGTAATCGGGCGGCATGGGGAATTGTACACGCAGGAATACGGGTGGGATTCGACTTTCGAAGGCTTGGTGGGGGAGATTGCCGGGAAGTTTTTGAAGAACTTCGATTCTAAACGGGAACGCTGCTGGATCGCCGACGAAGAATGGCGAGCGGCTGGGATGCGTGTTTCTGGTCCGGCAATCGAACACAGTGGGGAAGCTTCGTATGCTGCTGGTGGAGCCGTCGGCTCGCGGGATGGGCGTGGGGAGCAGGCTGGTGGACGAATGTATCGCGTTTGCGCGGCAGTGCGGGTATCGCAAGCTGACGTTATGGACCAACGACATTCTGCACGCGGCGCTGAAGATCTATGTGCGAGCGGGGTTCCGCTTGGTGAAGGAAGAGAAGCATCACAGTTTTGGGCATGACCTGGTGGGTCAATTCTGGGAATTGAATTTAGCCGCAGATGGACGCCGATAAGACAGATTTGATGCAGGAATGGCATTGACCGCTCCCTTTGGTCGCGGCTCTAGTCGATGATCTTCAGGCGGCGGAGGGCCTCGTCGATTTCGGGGCGAACCAGCACGCCTTTCTCGATCTCGACCTTGCGATTCTCTTCCCGTTCCATCTGCGCGGCGGCGAGTTTGGCGACTTCTGGAGCGTCGTCTAGCGGGACCACGGTCACGCCGTCCCGGTCGGCTACGATCACGTCGCCAGGCCGGACGGCGACGCCTCCGCAGGCGATGACGGCGCCGACTTCGCCTCCGCCGTCTTTATTGCAGCCGGCGGGACACAAGCCTCGCGAATAGACGGGAAGGCCCATGGCTTCGAGGGCGTCCGCATCGCGCACGGTTCCGTCGACGATGACCGCGCGTACATGCGCCTTCATCGCGCTGGTGGCGATCAGTTCGCCGAAGCCCGAGTTCGCGGTGTTGCCCTGGGTGTTCACTACGAGGATGTCATTCGGCTGGGCGAGCGACAGGGCTTTGTGCAGCATGAGATTGTCGCCGGAATGACACCAGACGGTGACGGCCGAGCCGATGACGCGCGGCGATGCCCACACCGGCCGGATTCCCGCATCCATGGCGCCCATTCGCGACATCGAGTCGGCTATCTGCGCAGGGGATGCGGCTCCGAAGGACGCGAGCAGCTCTTCACTGGGACGCGGCCATGTGGCGCGAACGCGAAATCCGGGTTTACCGGGCATGAGTCTCGACGGGTGTTCTGAGATGCGCCAGGGTTTCAGACAGAAATTCGAGATCGGTACGAATGTCCGGTTCGTGGACGAACCCCATGGTGCCGATGCGGATCACGCGGCCCTGAAGTTTGTTGCGGAAGCGGGCAATCACGGTGTTGTGGCGCTGGTACATCTCGCGGACGAGGGTCTCGCCGTTCAGGTCTTCGGGGACTTTCACTACCACGACGGTATTCGACAGCTCGCCTTGGGGAAACGTCGCCAGGCCTAATTCATTGCAGCCGGCGCGGAGCATTTTCGAAAGACGGCGATGACGATCGAGGACCTGCGGCAGGCCTTCCTCATGAATCATTTCGAGCGATTCGGCGACGCCGAAAAGCAGAGCCAGCGGTGGAGTGAAGGGCGTCACAAACTCCGCGGCCTCAGAGATGGCCTTGCGAAAATCCCAGTAAAACCGCGGCATGCTGGTTTCGCGGGCAATCAGTTTACGCGCCTTTTCGCTGACCGAGACCAGGCCCATACCGGGAGGACACATCAGCGCTTTTTGGGATGCCGAGATCAGGATGTCGATGCTCCACTCGTCCTGCCGCACCTCAATGCCGCCGAGTCCGCTGACCGAATCGACGATGAACAATGCGGAGGTGTCGCGGACGACTTTTCCAATGGCGGCGAGATCGGAAACCACTCCGGTGGCGCTGGCGTTGTGAACCACGAGGACGGCGCGATAATCGTTGGCCTTCAGGCGGGCGGCGATATCGGCGGGATCGGCGGCGCGGCCCCATTCGACGTCCAGAATGCCGGTGTTCGCGCCTAGGGCCTTGGCGATTAAAGAAAACCGCTCGCTGAACTGGTCGTTGACGCAGACCAGGACGCGCTCGCCGGGAACGATGACGTTGGCGAGGCTGGCTTCCATGACGCCGGTGCCGGAGCTCGCGAAAAAGAGCACGGGATTATTGGCGGTGCCGATGATGGGACGGATGCGCTCGGTAATCCGGGCGAAGAGCTTTCGAAATTCGGGACCGCGATGGTCGATCATGGGAGTCCCGACGGCGCGGAGCACGCGCTCAGGAACGGTAGTGGGGCCAGGTAGACGCAAACGATAGTTCATAAAGTTAAGAAATCGTGGTGGCGGCGGAAATAAGGGACGAGGCCGCCGGCTTCGAGAATCTCCTGCATAATTTTCGGGAACGCGCCGGCGGAAACACGGGTGCCGATGGTCACATTATGCACGATCAGGCCGTCCTTTTGCTCGACCGCGAGGCGGTCGCCTTCGCGAATGCCGCGAGTGTCGCAGATCAGGGGGAGGAGTCCGTTGTTGACGGCGTTGCGGTAGTAGGTCCGCGAGAAGCTGCGGGCCAATACGGCGCGAATGCCGGCGCCGGCGACAGCCGTCACGGCAACTTCCATCGCGGAGCCGCAGCCGAAATTGGTCCCGGCTACGATCAGGTCGCCGGGCTGGATGGTCGCGGCGAAGTTGGGGTCCAGCTCCTCGAATAGATACTTGCGCAAGTATTGGGGATCGATGTTTTCGCGCTTGCGGCGTGAGGTGACGATATAGTCCGTATTCACGTCGTCGCCGAAAACGCGCGCGCGGCCTTCGATCATAGGGCCCTCGGATCGGCAATGGAGCCGCGCACGGCCGAGGCCGCGCAGGTGGCGGGTGAGGCCAGGTAGATCATAGAGTTGCTGTTCCCCATGCGGCCCTTGAAATTTCGATTGGCGGTGGAGATGACGTTCACACCGTCGCCGGGAATCGCGCCGCAGGTGCCGCAGCAGGAGCCGCAACCCGGGGCGACGATCACCGCGCCCATCGAGATGAAATCGGCGAGGGTACCGTCGCGGGTCAGGGTTTCGAGAACCGCGCGCGAAGCCGGTGTCACGACGATTTGCACCCCCGGAGCCGGGCCTCCGCCGGCTTTCAGGACATCGCGAGCCTGATGAAAATCGCGCGCGCGGCCGCCGGTGCAGGTTCCCAAATAAACCATGTGGACCGGAGTACCCGCGGCGTCGCCGATGGGGACCACTTGATCGACGCGGTGCGGGAGCGCGATCTGCGGGGTTACGGAATTGAGATCGACCACGATTTCGCGAGAATATCGGGCATCGGCATCGGCGCTGACCGGGTCGTAGTCTTTTCCGAGGTAGGCAAAGGTCCGCGAATCCGCGGGAAACACGCCGTTCTTGGCGCCCATTTCGACGGACAAATTGCTCAGCACCAGGCGGTCCTCAAGCTCCAGGGAATCGATTCCGGCGCCCGAGAATTCGAGCGCCTGATAGGTGGCGCCGTCGGCTCCCAATTCTTTGGCGATGGTCAGGGCGACGTCTTTCGCGTAGACATCGTCGTCCAGTTGACCGGTGAGGGTGACGCGAATCGATTCGGGCACGCGCAGCCAGATGCGTCCGCTGATCATGATCGCGGCGAGATCGGACGAACCGATTCCGGTGGCGAAGGCATTCAATGCGCCGTAGGTCACGGCATGACTGTCGGCGCCAACCGCGAGGCTTCCGGGAATCGCGCGGCCGGATTCGACGACGAGCTGGTGACCGATTCCGTCGCCGACCTCCCAGAGGTGGATGCCATGCTTCGCCGCAAACTCCCGCGTGCGGCGATGCAGCTCCGTGGTTTCCCGGCTGGGCGCGGGCACGTAATGATCGAGCGCGAAGACCAGGCGCTCCGGGTGGACCACTCGCTCACCGCCCATGGCTTCGAAATAGCCGATGGTCATGGGAACCGAAGCGTCGGTGCCGAGCGCGCAATCGACTTGGCAAACCACCACATCGCCGGCGCGGGCGTCCTGACCGGATTTGGCGGAGAGAATCTTTTCGCTGATGGTCTTGCCGGGCATTATTGCGCCGGCGTCTTATCGAGCTGCTGGCGAGCCCATATACGCGCTGGATTCAGTTCGATCACACGTTGAAATTCCTTACGGGCTTCGGCATTGTGATTTTCCTTGCGGAGCGCCAAGCCCAGCCAGAGGTGCGCGTCGACCAATTTTGGATCCATCTCGATGGCTTTCTGAAAGTCTTTCACGGCCAGCTCGATTCCACCGCCGAAGGCCGCGGGGAGATAATAATTCCCGACGCCGCGGCTGACGTAATTCAACGGCGACTTGGGATCCAGTTGCACGGCTTTGTTGACTTCGTCCTGCGCGCAGTGGCCGTATTTCATGCCTTGCAGGATATTGGCCGAAACCGCCTGACCGCAGAGGGTTCCATAAACGCGATGGTATTCGGCGTTGTCGGGCTTGAGAGAAACGGCATGCTCGGCGGCCTTGATACCGGCTTCGGCGGCGGAGTGGGCCTGCCCTTTGTCGCGCATTTCGATGGCGACTTCGGCGACAAAAGAATAGGCAACGGCGGACTTGTATTCAGCCGCGGCGTCATTGGGCTGCTTTTGCGCGGCCGCTGAAAGCTGAGCCGCTATTTTTTCAAGCGCAGCGCGATCCTGCGCATCGCGAGCATTCTCCAAGTCCCCGCCCATGGCTACGCCAAGGCATAGCAGCAAAATAGTACTGCGCATCATCCTCAATTTTACCAATCTTGATTTTACCAGCTTGATCTTCATGCAAAGGCGACGGGAAGTGCGTGGACGGGCCTTGTGAACTGACTATAAAGACTTACGGATTAGAAATAAGAAAAGCAAAGATCGAGCGATCGAGGCGTGCTGCACATGAAACGCACCTGGACCCGCGTCAAGCGTGGGCAAAGCGCCTGAGTAGGAAAAGGCCCGGCAGCGGCTCCTACCCTTTCTTTCTCAAATGCATCACCAGATACCCAACGATCGCTACGTTGACGATCAGAACTACGATTTTCGCGGGGGTGACATGTTTGTGAAGCTCATAAATCTCAAGGGGAATCAGCCCGCCTGTCGTGATGATCGTGAAATATTCGGCCCACCGCTTCCGAAGCAGGAGTCCGGTGCCCTCAGTGAGCAGGAGGCCCGCGTAGATGAATGTGCCGATGCTGGTCGCCTTAAGTTGCTTGGGGCTGACGGCGAGGACGTGAGTCAGCACTCCGTGAATGTAGCGGTTGTCGGGGTCGACGCGGAGGATGTCCACCCACCGCATTACGGTGGCCGCGACATCGCGATGGAGCAATTTAAGCGCGCCAATTCCAACGATGAGCAGCAAGACGCCCTTGAAGAGCTTGAACAGCGCTATAGCGAGGATGGTCGCTGAGTCGCGGTGGTGGGTTGATCTCCTGGCGGATCGCGCCGATGCCATGGGATATAGCTTACCCGCCTGGCCAGCCACGCGGCGGACCGCTTTTGAAGCGTTCGGGTCGAAGGCTATTTCAGGCCAATGATTTCCACGGCATTTTCCGGCTTTCGCGTGAACACATGAACGGGCTCGTTGTACTTATCGATTTCAAGCGGTTCCGGGACGCTGACTTCAGCTCTGTGTCTTATCGAGCTTTTGGTTTCTTGTACCCCGTTTGAATCACCCATCCGAACTCCTTGGCCATCCTGCGAACGTATGCCTTCTCGTACTTCCTTGAGTCTCGGGGAGCTTTCTGCAACACCTCGGGCGTATCCGCTGTCTTCGCCTCTACAATCTTGATCTGAACCCTGGCACCCATCTCCAATCCCAACTGCTGCCAGCGGACCGTTTCGTTATGAAGTCTTGCACCCGTCATACCCAGACCGATTTCGCCACGCCCATGCGTGTTCTCGGTGCAGGACATGCTGAACAGAAGCATGCCGTGCTCCAGACCTGCGACACAGAGCTTTTTGCCATTGAGATGAATTTCGAATGCTCGCATGGATGCTATCGTACGCTCCGCTGGCTGCGAGCGCTAGTCCTCGCCAGAGCGCGTCTTGTGAAATTCCCTCCAGAGGATTTCGGATGATCGGCTGTGCCTCGACAACGAGCTCAACCGGTCATGGACCGGAGGCACCTATGAGGTAGATGTGTTCGGTGATAGACTGATCGATGTACGCGGATATGCTCCTTTCGAGGGCAAGTCCGTGAGTTGTGGATTGCGCGCCCGTAGCTCAGTTTGGATAGAGCGCTTGCCTCCGGAGCAAGAGGTCGTAAGTTCGAATCTTACCGGGCGTACCAGCCTTTCTTAGCCTTAGCGATATTGCGGGACTTCCAGACTGAAAAGTGCGCTCTTGGGCCACTGCGCGTCGCCGATCGTTATTTTTGGCCGGCTCGCATTCGCTACGCCCATCGCTTGGAGTGGAACGCGCACGGTGAGGGAGTGGTCTCCGGCTTGAATTAATGGGTCGGGATGCAAGGCCGCCCAGGCTTGGAAGATCATCTGATTGGCACGCTCCAGCATTAGCCAATAGGCCACGTAGGGCTGGTGACTTTTGGCTCGGCCGCTCTCATCGAACGCGGCTTGGTCTCCGATGTTCGCGGTTGCATGCAACACGAATTCCCCGAGGCCGAAAACGCCGACTTTCATCACGGGCCATCCCATGGGCGGCGTCCCGGCTGGGGTGCCTGGAGCGGGCATCGGCGCCAAGGATTCGATTCGAACGTATAAGAAAGACTCGTCGTAAATCGCCCGCGCCTGCCAGCCCCGGCGGGCGGCTTCCGCCTGATTGAAGGCCGGGGGGACGTTCTCCCACGGAGCGCCGGCGCGAGCGAAGGCTCCGGGGGGCGGGGGAAGTATGGCGTAAACCGATTGTGCGGGGTAGGCTTTATCGCTCCAGGCTTGGTCCTGGATCTTCCAGCGTCCGTCTTCCTTGACGAAACGCATGCTCAGGAACTGGGTTTCGCGGATTTGTCCTAGCAACACGGCTTCGTCGCCCTGCACGAAAACCTTGGACGATTGGTAATGTGCATCGGGGCGAGCGCGCAGATAGGGCCGCATCTTCTCGGCGTTCGACGCCGATTCGCGGGACCACAAGCCGACGAAGCTGTTTGCGTCGCCGGTTTGCTCGGCTTTCTCCATCTGGCGGTAGGCGGCAAGGATCTGGTCCTCGGGACTTTGCGCGGGGCACGCGGCGGCGCAGATCAGGAAACAGACAAGAGTCCGCATCTTCCTAAGAGACCGGAGGAGTTAGCGCCTGTCTTTATACTTGGCGGCGAGCATTGATATGCTATTTAAACCGAAATGGAGGAGCTTCTATGGCTCATTGGAAACGCGCTTTATCACGCGCAAGTGTGCTCGGCGTTTTGTTCGGATCATTGGCGGCTGCCGCTTCTGGCGGGGTCGGAATTCACGTGCTCTCCGGCCGGGCCGACATGGTCACGGGCGGGGATGCGCTGGTCGAAACCACGGCATCGCCCGCTAAATTCAGCGCAATGCTGAATGGCCAGGACGTTACGAAATCGTTTCGCGCGGGGAAGACGGGGACTCTGATCGCGCGCGTGGAAGGGCTGAACAACGGCAAGAATGTTCTCGAAATTAAGTCCGGCAAGGGCGCGGCGAAGCTGGAGCTGATCAATTATCCAATCTCGGGGCCGGTCTTTTCAGGACCGCACCAGAAGCCGTTCGTGTGTCAGACCGAGCAAGCCGGACTGGGCGCGCCGCTTGATGAGGATTGCGCCACTAAGACCGTCGTGACCTATGTCTACAAATCGACGGAACCACCTGCGGGACGTGGCGGGCGCGGGGGGCAAGCGCCTGGCGCTCCTCCGGCTGGTTTCAAGCCGTTCGATCCCTCGGGTCCGCGTCCGGCGGACATAGCGCAGGCCACGACCGGGGACGGCAAGACTGTCGATTACATCGTGCGGCGGGAGCGCGGCACGATCAATCGGGCGATTTATGAGATCGCGATGCTTCACAATCCGGCCGAGCCCGCGCCCGACCCATGGAGCACCAGCGCCGGGTGGAATGGACGGCTGGTTTATTCTTTTGGCGGCGGCTGTGCGGCAGGCTATCGCCAGGGTCTTCCGGGGACCGCGATCAATGACGAGCTACTCTCGAAAGGGTACGCTGTGGCCGCTTCGTCCCTGAATGTATTCGGGAATAATTGCGACGACGTGATCTCTTCCGAGACCGCGATGATGGTGAAGGAACATTTCATCGAGGAGTTCGGGGTTCCGGTCCATACGATTGGCACCGGCGGCTCCGGCGGGGCGATTCAGCAGTACATGATGGCGCAGAACTATCCTGGACTGCTGGATGGTCTGATGCCGCAGATCAGTTTTCCGGATAACGCGATTTATGAAAGCGTGATCGATTGTTCGTCGCTCGACCATGCGTTCGGTTCGACAAAAGCATCCTGGAACGACGACCAGAAAGCGTTGGTCTCCGGTTACGCGACGTTCAAGACTTGCAGCGAGAGCTGGATGGCGCGGGGAACGGCTACCAGTCTCGCGAACAATCAGATTAAAGCGGCGGCGTGCAATCCTGCGATTCCGAAGACGCTGGCGTTCGATCCGGTGTCGAATCCGGCCGGCGCGCGATGCGACTATTTCGACGACATGGTCAACGTGTATGGCAAAGATTCGAAAACCGGCGCGGCTCGCAGAGCACTGGATAACATCGGCGTGCAATATGGGCTGAACGCTTTCAACGCGAAACAGATCGACTTCGAACAATTTATCCAGTTAAACGAAGCGATCGGCGGCCACGACGTGGACGGGAACATCATCGCGGCGCGCGACGTGGCGGATCCGGCGGCCCTGAAGCTGGCTTATCAGACTGGACGTGTGAACACCGGCGGAGGGAGCCTGGGGGCGATTCCGATTCTGGATACGCGCGGCTATTTCGATATGTCCGGCAATCTGCATGACCGGTTCCGGTCCATGGTGACGCGCGCGCGGCTGAAAGCGGCGAACGGGAGTGCCGATAACATGGTGACGCTGATGTTTCCGCCGAGCGGCACGCCGCCGCTCAGAGCCAGCGAGTTGGTTGCGTCGATGAATCAATGGCTGGACAATATCGCGCAGGATACTTCGAAGGCAAGCGCGGCGGCGAAGGTGGCGCACGATAAGCCGGCCGGACTGGTGGACGCGTGCTGGACGGCCGAAGGCGAGAAAATCGTGGAGCCTTTGACTTTCGACGGCAAGGGGCGCTGCAACCAGATCTATCCGGCGCACGCGGATCCTCGGATTGTCGCGGGCGCGCCGCTCACCGACGATATTTTGAAGTGCTCGCTGAAGCCGGTGGATGCTAGGGATTACACGCAGCCGCTGACGGCGGATCAGATCGGTCGATTGAAGGCGGTATTTTCGCAGGGCGTGTGCGATTACACGCGGCCGGGAATCGCCCAGCAGCGCGTGGACGGAACCTGGCGCAGGTACTGAGGGCGGCTCAACTCTTGCCGTTGCCCCGGCCGCGGCCTGGATTTGGCGGGCGCTTCTCGGCTTCGGGAACCAGTTGCTTGTCGCAGACCTGAGTCTTGAAATCGTTTACGTCGCGGCAATTGAAACTGAGCGGCGTATCCTGCTGAGGTTTCATCTTCAGCCGGTCGAGGTCGACCTTGACCGAATCGTTGTTGTAATTGGCGATGGTATAGGCGACGTGATCGAGCGTGCCCAGCTCAGCCGAGGTTTTGCCGCCGGCGCGGCTGGCGGTGGGTATCCAGACGGAATCGCCCATCCACATGTAGACATCGCGGCCGGAATCGTGCGAAATCCGAAGGTTCAACAAATCCTTGTACCAATCGCGCAGCTTGCCGTAATCGGTGGAATTTTCGACGACGTGATTCGCGCTCAGTGCCTTCCAAACCTGCGGCTTGTCCTTTGACGGAGCCGGGCGCTTCAGATAATTTTTGGCGCAAACCGCGATGTCGAAGCCTTCCATGTCTTTAAACCGGAAACATTTGTCGGTATCGGAAACGGGATTCAGTCCGCGACGCTTTAGCTCGGCTTCGACGGCTTTCTTGTCCCAATTGTCGATGGTGAATCCAAAGTTGATGATCTTCGCCGCGGTGGTTCCCGCCGGGGCCTGACGCATGATCATGCACGTATCGCCACCGGTATCGCTGTACCAGAGGTGAGCTTCCTTGGCGGTGCGATGATCGATCTGCATCCCGAAAACTTCGTGATACCAATCGCTGGTTTTTTTGAGGTCGGGCGCGACGTAAACGTAGTGATTCACCCAGATCGCTTTGAGCGGCATGGGCCCCTCATATTTCCCGGCCGATGCTGGCAGCGCCGCGACCAGGGCGGGCGCCACCACGGCGAGCCTCTCGATCAAGCCGCGGCGTGTGAGCTTGCCATCTTTGCAATCGCGAATCAGATTTTCAACAGTGCTGTCCATAGCGTTTAAGATCGTATCACTTTACTCTTCCCTGAGGACCTCCAGCGGTTTCTGGCGGAGAATCCGGAAGCTGGCTAGCCATCCCGAGGCATTCGCCAGGAGCGCGGTGAGCACGATCGCGATCAGGGCGGCTTTGGGATCGAAGAGGAAGTCCGCGTTCAATAATCGCTTCAGCACGATGCCCGAAAACAGGGTCGCTAGAATCCCTCCCATTAGCCCGGCTACTAATCCGAGCATCAGGAATTCCACTGAAAAGATTCGCACGATGTGGCGTTTGGTCGCGCCCAGGGTTTTCAGAATTACCACTTCGCGCAGGCGCCGGAAGCGGGTGCCGGCAATGCTCGCGGCGAGAATGATCGCGCCGGCGAGAATCGCGAATCCGGATAAAAACCGGATCACCAAGGCGATCTGATCCACCACCTGCTGCGCGATGGCCAAAGCGTCCGCGATGTTCACGACCGTCACGGTAGGAAATTTTTCGAACGCCGCGCGTTGAAACGCCGACACCATCCCCGGCTTGACCCTTAAGCCTCCATCGAAGGATACCGGCAGATCCGCGAGCGCTGGAGGATTGAATACGAAGGAGCTGGTGGGCATGAATCGACGCTGCTCCCATTCATGCAGAGCTACGACGCGCGCTTGAATCGTGTGGCCGCTGGCTTGCATTTCCAGCAAATCCCCGAGCTTCAACTTGAATCGCTTGGCGGTTTCGGCATTGACCGAGACCACTGGAGCAGCGCCTTTCTGGAGAGCAGTGCGGGTCCACCACGCGCCTTCGACTACTTTTACGTAATCCGGCTTCTCGGCTTCCCACATCACGTTGCCGGCGTACCTAATGCGCGGTCCCAGCGGCTCGCCATTGACGGTGACCAGCCGAGCCGCTACGCGCGGCACGAACTCGGGCGGGGCGAGGACGCCATCCTGATGGGCCGCCAGATCCTTCAGCGGAGCCACCTGCGCCTGGGTTACGCCGACCAGAAATACGTTGGGGGCATCCGGCGGAGCGGTTTCGATAATCTGCGCCACCAGCGAATCCTGCACCATGTAGACCGTGAGCGTGAACATCACGCCCAAGCCCAGCGACACCAGGATCGCCTGCGCCTGATTGCCTTGGCGATAGAGATTCGCGATCCCCTGACGCACCAGCGATGGAATTTTCCACGGCGTCCGGTCCAGGAATTTGCGCAGGGACCGCAGCAGCAGCCATGCAACGCCGGATAAAGCCGCCAGGCTGGTGACCAAGCCCCCCGCGAAATATCCACCGACGCGCGCGGAACCTGCTAGCCAAGCCGCAATTAACGCCATGCCGATCAGAATCAGGACGCCGGCGCCGAGGGCGCCTCGCGCATCGGTCAGACGCCGCCGCCAGGGAAGTCTCGCCTCCGGCATATCGCGCCGCAGGATCAGCGCCGGACGAATCTTGCGAATCGCGAGCAAGGGAGGCAACGTGAATAGCAGCGTGGTGAGGATGCCGATCCCGATTCCCTGAACGGTCGCGGCGACGTGCCATCCCATCACGGCGTTCAGAGAGAAATATCGTTTGATCAACAGCGGGAACACCTGCTCCACGGCGCGACCCAACGCGACGCCTGCAAGACCGCCGACCACCCCCAGGAGCAGGGTCTGGATGGTATAAATCCGGATAATTTCATTCGAGGTAGCGCCCATCGATTTCATCACGGCGATGTGATCCATCTTCTGCTGAAGGTGCGCGTGCATCGCCATGCCGACGCCGATGGCTCCGACGATCAAGGCGATCAAACTGATCAGGCTCAAGTAGGTGGTGGCCTGTTCCAGGCCTTCGGTGATGATGGGATGGGACTGGCGGAAGTCGGTGACCATGGACTCGGGCAGCGCCTTGCGGATGTCACGGCGAACTTGCTCGACTGGCGGGGCACCGGGCTCGAGTTTGAATAAGTATCGTTCTGAGGCGCGGCTGCCCACCTGCATCAGGCCGGTGGCGGCGAAGGCTTCGCGGGACATCATCAGGCGCATGCCGATGTTGAGGCTCGCGGACATGCGATCGGGCTCCTGTGCGATGGTCGCGACGATGCGCAAATCCTTCTCGCCGACGCGCACGGTGTCGCCGACCTTGGCGCGGAGGCGCATTAACAGATCGTCGCCCGCGACGGCGGTATCGGGTGTCAGGGCCGCCTGAAGGGACAATGGCCCGTTCAATTTCATTTCCCCGTAGTAGGGATATTTGGATGGATCGACTACCTTCAAAGCGGCCAGGACGGGTGTCGGATCCGCCTTCGACGCGGCCATCGAAACGGTTTCCGTGACCCAGGTGTAATCGACGCCGCGCGCCGCCATCGCGTCCAGGGCGGACACTTGCGCGGGTGTCGGCATGACGAATTGGCGGGCGAGCAAATCGCCGGCCATCACGGTCCGAGCTTCGCTGGTCAGCATCCCGTGAAAGCTTTCGCTGAATCCGCGAACTCCGGAAAGCGCGCCCACACCGGCGGCTACCGCCAGCACGACGAACAGAAATTTCGTGAGCGAGGAGCGCGTCTCGCGCCAGGCGATCCGACCGGCGGTGCGCAGGGAAAGCTTCATCCGCGCGACGCTCCCGCGGGCTCGCGAATCTCGTCGGCGATGATTCTTCCGTCTTTTAACGTGACGATACGATCGGCATGCGCGGTTAGGGAATGGTCGTGGGTGACCAGGACCATCGTGGTGCCTTCGCGCCGGTTCAGCGAGATGAGCAGATCGAGCACGTGGGCTCCGTTGACGCTATCCAGGTTGCCGGTCGGCTCATCCGCCATCAGGATGGGAGGCTTCACCATGAAGGCTCGCGCGAGGGCGACCCGCTGCTGCTCGCCGCCGGATAATTGCACGGGATAGTGATCCATCCGGTCGCCGAGGCCGACGCTTTGCAATAGTTCGCGAGCGCGTGCCGTGCCTGCCGCAACCGCACCGCCGGTCAGTTCATGCGGCAGCAGAACATTTTCTTCGGCAGTCAGAGTCGGAATCAACTGATAGGACTGAAATACAAACCCGATCTTGCGTCCTCGGACTACGGCGAGCTTGTCTTCGCTGAGGCCGGTTATATCGGTTCCATCGACGACGATGGTTCCCGAGGTGGGGGAATCGAGTCCGGCCAGCAGACCGAGCAGGGTGCTTTTCCCGCTGCCGGAAGCGCCCATGATGGCGACGAATTGGCCCGCGGGAACCTCAAAATCCACGCCGCGTAAGATTTCCACGCGATGCGTTCCAGTATCAATCGTCTTCGTAAGAGAGCGCGCTTCGAGAATCGCCATTTTGAATCGTAGGGAGGTTTCTGACCACGGGGACGGACCACTCTGTCAAAAACTCGTCATCCATCTAATATTATGGGGGAAGCAGATGCGTTACTGTTCTTTGATCGCTCTTGTTACTCTGGCGGCTTCGTGCTCGCGTCCGCCTGAGCCTCCACGCGAGGCGCCGCAGGAAGCACAGGCGACTCCGCCGCCGGTGGCGCAGGACCATCGAAAAATTATTGCGGTGTTCGGCGACAGCCTTAGCGCGGGCTACGGGTTGGCCGCGGGCCAAAGCTTTCCCGACGATTTGCAAAAGGATCTGGACCAGCAAGGCTACTCGTGGCACGTAGTGAATCTGGGGATCAGCGGCGATACTACGGACGGTGGAGTCTCGCGCATCGACTCGGCGACGTCGCTGAAGCCGTCGATTGTGATTCTGGAGCTGGGGGGCAACGACGGGTTGCGCGGCATGCCGCTGGCTTCGACGCGGGCGAATCTGGAGCAGATGATCGTCGCGTTTCAACAAGCCGGGGCGCGCGTGGTCCTGGCGGGCATGACTCTTCCGCCCAACTACGGTCCCGATTACATCCACGGCTTCGAAAAGATTTATCGGGACCTGGCGGCGGAACATAAGATCGCGCTGATCCCGTTCCTGCTTTCGGACATCGTGACGAAGGACATGCGCTACTTGCAGCGTGACGGCATCCATCCGACTGCCGCGGGCGCCGAGATCGTCGCGCAGACGGTGCTTCGCGCCGTGAAGCCGCTGTTAAACTGAATGAACCTCCCATGACTGCCACACCCGCCGCCGCGCAAGCGCGCGATCTGCGCACGTATCGACACTTCGATCTTCTGCTCGCGATCTTTCTGGTGGTGCTGCTGATTTCGAATTTGGTGGGGCAGAAGCTTTGCCAGATTGGACCTTTCGTGATCAGCGGCGCGCAGCTTCTTTTCCCGCTGACGTATATCTTCGGCGACGTTTTCACCGAAGTGTATGGCTACGCCGCATCTCGACGAGCTATCTGGCTCGGGTTCTTAGCGAACGGCCTGCTGGCCCTTATGGGATTGATTACGGTGTGGCTTCCGCCCGCTCCGGGCTGGCACAACCAGGAGGCGTTTGCCACGGTCTTCTATCAGATCCCGCGGCTGATCGTCGCGAGCCTCATCGCTTACTGGTGCGGCGAATTTACCAATTCGTATACGCTGGCGAAGATGAAGCTGTGGACCGGAGGAAAGATGCTCTGGACGCGCACGGTCGGATCGACGGTGACGGGCCAGTTTGTCGATACGATCATCCTGGTGGCCCTCGGCTTCGGCGGTACGGCCCCGGTGAAAACGCTGGCGACGCTGGCGGTGTCGGCTTACATCGGCAAGGTGATCTACGAGGTAGTCGCGACGCCGGTGACTTACGCGGTGGTCGCGTTCCTGAAGCGGTCCGAGGGGCTGGACGCGTTCGATTACAAGAGTAACTTCAATCCGTTTCGTATGGGGACGCAGTAGGATCGACCGCTCCCTTTGGTCGCGGCTCGTAAGGGAAACATCGCAGCATTAGGCGACGCGATGCGGGATGACCATCCGCGCCGATTGCATTGCAGCGTTAACCGGCGCGGGATGATCGTGCGCTAGACGGAAGGACTTTCGGTTAGGACGCAGATGTCTTTTAGATTGCGGTAGTCTTCGGCATAATCGAGGCCGAAGCCGACTACAAACTCATCGGGAATCTTGAACCCTACGTACCGCACGTCCACGGGGCGCAAACGGCGCTCGGGCTTGTCGAGCAGGGTTGCGATGCTCAGGGACCTCGGCTTGCGTTGGGCGAACAGCTTCAGCAGGTAGCTTAACGTTACACCGCTATCGACGATGTCTTCGACTACTACGATGTCATAGCCTTCGATCGAAACGTCCAGGTCCTTGGTCAGCTTCACTTCGCCGGATGAGGTTTTGCCGCGGCCGTAGCTCGAAATTCCTACGAACTCCAGGCGGGTCGGGGTTTTCATGGCGCGCGCCAGGTCGGCCAGGAAAAAGCAGGCGCCTTTCAGGATCGCGATCAGGTAAATCGGACCTTCTGGATGATCCCGGTCGATTTCGGCGGCCAGTTCCTGGATTCTGGCGTGAATCTGTTCGGCGCTGATCAGCACCCGGAGCGAAGACATCCGACGATTCTATCAGTCAGTGACGTGGATGCGCGTGCTTCCGGGACCGATGTGTATGTGGGCGGCCGTGGCTTTGCCGGGAATCGCCTCACGGAAGGCGTAATAGGGGATGTCCTTCGATTCCAAGTATTTCCTCAACCAGACGCCTTCGGCCGAATCGGGAGTGACGGCGACATCCACTCGTCCGGTGTGGTCGAAACCCATGGCGCGATGAACGGCGGTGGATCCATTGGCGCTAATGGGCATCGGTTTGTCGAATTTCTTCTCGAAAGCGAGCGTTATGTCCTTGATTTCCTTGGGGTCAGGAATGTTTCCGCCGGTAATGTGCTCCTCGGGTTTGCCGTCATGCTCCGGATGTTCCGGCTCGATAATTTCCTGTCGAGCCATCTCGGCGACCTGGGTGACTAAGGCTGCTCGTTTCTCCGCCTGTTCCAGGGCCTGCTTCCGGCGGGCCAATTCAGCATCCAGATCGACGAACCGGAGCCGTTCGGCAATGCCTTCCTCGATCAGTTTTCGCCCGTCTTCGAGCTTGGCTTGAGTACGCCCGACGCGGCGCTCGGCGGCGGAAAGCATGGCCGAAGCCTGCTGTTCGGTCAAGTCGCCGTAGAGTGTGTCATTGAGAATGGCTGCATCGGATGCATCGTCGACGGCTACCTGCGCGTCGCGTATGGCCGAGGCCGGGAGCAAGCCTTCGTTGGCCTGTTCGCGGACTTGGCTGAGACGGTCTCGGGCCTGGACGAGATCGGGGGAATCGGCGGCACAGGCGATTACAGCCGCCAGGAAGAAAAGCAACATCAAACTATCTCTATTGTAGTACGATTTAAGCAGGAGAACAGTTACCTGGCTCGGGCGGAAATACTGCGCAAATCGGAACCTTTCTGGATTTCAGCGGTCCACGCAGCCGAAGCTAAGCAAGCTCGCGACATTGTTCTACTGGACGTGCGCGAGGCAACCTCCTTTGCAGACTACTTTTTGGTATGTACCGGCGCCAATTCCCGCCAGATTCAGGCTATCGCCGACGAGATCCAGGAGGAGCTGCGGAACCTGGGTGAATATCCCTTGAGCATTGAAGGGTATACGAACGCGGAGTGGGTCCTGGTGGATTACGGCGATTTCCTGGTGCACATCTTCTCTCAGAAAGCGCGGGTCTTCTATGATCTGGAACGGCTTTGGAGAGATGCGAAACCGGTGAAATGGTGATATCCTCGAATGGTCCGAAATGAAATTGCCAGGAGGCAACCCATGAAGAAACTCGCTGGATTGTTTGTGCTCGCCGCGATGTCGACGTTCGCGGCTTCTGTGACCGGTTTTGTGGCCGATTCGAAGTGCGGCGCCAAACACGCCGATGCTTCGGAGGCATCCGCAGCCTGCGCGCAGAAGTGCGTAAAGGGCGGAGCTGCCACGGTCCTCGTGACGAAAGATGCGAAGGTTTACAAGCTGGACGCAGATTCGCAGGCCAAGTTTAAGGAACATGGTCGGCAAGACCGTTACCGTGAAGGGTAAGATCGACGGAATCCTCAACCACCGAATCCAGCAATACGTCTGTTGAAGGCGTCCCTG
>CAVPKR010000059.1:0-5180 GCA_963705675.1 Terriglobia bacterium | reverse complement strand
TGAAACTCCGCGAGCCTTGATCGACCAATACTGCACCGGATGTCATAACGACAAGCTGAAGACGGGAGGCTTGTCGCTTACCGCGCACGCCAAACCCACCGCGCAGGAATGGGAAAAAGCAATTCTCAAGCTGCGCGCCGGCATGATGCCGCCTGCCGGCATGCCGCGCCGAATACCGCGACCATCAGTGCGATGGCGGCCGCGCTTGAAAACGACCTGGACCAGGCTGCCGCCGCGAACCCGAACCCCGGCAGGTGCCTACACCGCTTGAATCGCGTCGAATACGCGAACTCGGTACGGGATTTGTTGGGCCTGGACGTCGACGTCGCGGGCTTTCTTCCACCCGACGATGCCAGCCACGGATTCGACAACATGGCTGAAGTCCTGAACGTTTCTCCCACCCTGATGGAGGGCTACGTTCGCGCGGCCGGGAAAATCAGCCGGCTTGCCGTGGGCGATCCGGGAATGAGCCCCCTGGTCGAAACTTATCACGTCCCGCAAGCGTTCTCTCAGAACAAACATGTGGAAGGCACGCCGCTCGGGTCTCGCGGAGGCGTCGCGGTAGTTCATAATTTTCCGGCCGATGGCGAGTACATCTTCAAGATGACGTTCTACTACTCGAGCATCGGGCCGATGTTCGGAGCCAGCCAGAAGGGCGAGAAAATCGAAATCGCGGTCAATGGCGAGCGTGTCGCGCTGCTCGACATCAATCCGAATCTGAAAGTCTCCGACGACGTGCGGACTCCGCCGATTAAGGTGAAAGCCGGACCGCAGCGAATTTCCGCGTCGTTTCTGAAGCGCTTCGACGGGCCGGTTGAGGATTTCGTGATGCCGTTCGAAGGCGCGCTCGACGATCTGTCGACCGGGCATATTCCTGGCCTGACCGGCCTGCCGCATCTTCGCGATCTAGGAATTAACGGGCCATATCGGGCGACGGGAGTCGGGGATACGCCCAGCCGTACCCGGATTTTCACGTGCCGTCCAGATAAAGGCTCGGATGAATTGCCCTGCGCCAAGAAGATCGTCTCGGCCCTCGCGCGTCAGGCTTTCCGGCGACCGGTGACTTCGGCGGATCTGGAAGATTTACTCAGCGCGTATCAAACCGGACGGAATCGCGGGGATTTCGACACTGGGATTCGCATGGCGGTACAGGCTATCGTCGCTGACCCCGAGTTTGTGTTTCGCTTCGAGCGGACACCCGCGAATGTCGGGCCGGGAAAAAATTATCGGGTCAACGATCTGGAACTGGCCTCACGGCTCTCGTATTTTCTATGGAGCAGCGCTCCGGACGAGGAACTCCTATCCATCGCGAGCCAGGGCAAGCTGAAAGACCCGGCGATGCTGGAAAAGCAGGCCAAGCGCATGCTGGCCGATCCGCGAGCCGAGGCTCTAACCACGAATTTCGCAGGGCAATGGCTGTATCTCCGCAATTTGAAGGATGTCCAGCCCGACGTTTACGTTTATCCCGATTTCGACAACAACCTGCTGCAATCCATGCGGCGCGAAACCGAGCTATTCTTCGACAGCTTCATTCACGAGGATCGCGATGTTTCGGAAATGCTCTCCGCGAACTATACGTTTGTCGATGAACGGCTGGCCCGGCATTACGGGATTCCGAATATCGTGGGCAATCGATTCCGGCGGGTGACGCTCACTGATCCCAACCGGTTCGGCCTGCTGGGGCAAGGGAGCATCCTGACGGTGACGTCTTACGCGAACCGCACCGCGCCCACCGTCCGCGGCAAGTGGATCATGGATAATCTGCTGGGCGCTCCTCCACCGAATCCGCCGCCCAATGTGCCGCCACTCAAGGAAAATGCCGAAGGCGCGAAGCCGCTGCCGGTGCGCGCGCGGCTCGAAGAGCATCGGACCAATCCGGCGTGCGCGGGATGCCACAAGATGATGGACCCGATCGGGTTGTCGCTTGAAAATTTCGACGCGGTAGGTGCGTGGCGCGTCCACGATAACGGCTTCCCGGTGGACCCGAAGGGCACCTTGGTGGATGGCCGCAAGGTGGACGGTCCGGTGAGCCTGCGACTGTCGCTGGTGGAGCATTCGGATGCGTTCCTGCGGACTTTCACCGAGAAATTAATGACCTACGCGCTGGGACGCGGGATCGAATACTACGACATGCCTTCGGTTCGAGCCATCGATCGCGAGGCGTCGCGAAACGACAATCGCTTTTCATCGTTCATCGTCGGCATCGTGAAGAGTACGCCTTTCCAGATGAGAAGATCCGAGGAAGCAGAATCGGCAGGGACGAATGCCGGCGCCCGCTATTAGGAGAGCTAATGTTTATCACCAAGAAGCATCTGTCGAGGCGCACGGTTCTCCGGGGAATGGGCGTGACGATGGCGCTGCCGCTGCTCGACTCCATGATTCCCGCGCAGACGCCGCTGCACAAGACCGCCGCCGTATCGAAGACCCGCCTGGCCTGCATTGAAATGGTGCACGGCGCAGCCGGAAGCACGGTCGACGGATCCGCAAAACACTACTGGTCCCCGGCGAAAGAAGGCGCGGATTTCGAGTTTACCCAAACGCTGAAATCGCTGGAGCCCTTTCGCGACTATCTGACCATCGTCACCGACACCGATCTTGCGAACGCCGCGGCATTATCATCGGCAGAGGAAGGCGCGGATCATACCCGGTCGTCCGCCGTGTTCCTGACGGCCGCGCATCCGAAAATGACCGAGGGATCGGACATTTTGCTCGGTCCGTCGATGGACCAGCTCTACGCGCAAAAATCCTGCCAGGATACGCCCCTGCCGTCGATTCAGCTTTGTATCGAAGACGTCGGGTCGCTTTCGGGAGCGTGCGGGTACGGCTATAGCTGCGTGTATGCGAACACGATTTCCTGGGCGTCGCCGACCGCGCCCCTGCCCATGGAAATGGACCCTCGGGTAGCGTTCGAGCGTCTGTTTGGCGACGGAGGAACGCCCGCCGAACGGCTTTCGCGCCGCCAGGGGGAGCGCAGTATTTTGGATGGAATCACCGCCAAGGTTGCACGCTTGCAGAAGGGTCTGGATCCCAGCGATCGCACGCGCCTGAACGAATATCTCGAAGATGTCCGTGAAATCGAGCGGCGCATTCAGAAAGTGGAGCAGTTCAACGCCAGCGGACATGCGCGGGCGCTTCCCGAAGCTCCCATCGGCGTGCCGGATTCGTTTGAGGAGCACGTGAAGCTGATGTTCGACCTGCAGGCGCTTGGCTTCATGACCGAGACCACCCGGGTTTCGGCGTTCAAGATGGGCCGGGATGTCAGCTCGCGCGTCTATCCGGATAGCGGCGTGAAGACTCCGTTCCATGCGCTGTCGCATCATGGGGAAAATCCCGAAAAGATCGCCGAATACGCCAAGCTCAACGCCTATCACGTGAGCATGGTCCCGTATTTCCTGAATAAACTTCGCAACATACCGGATGGAGACGGCAATCTGCTGGATCATTCCCTGGTGTTATACGGCAGCCCCATGGGAGACTCAAACATCCACGATCATAAGCGCGTGCCGCTTTTCCTGGCCGGGCACGCCAACGGCAAGCTGAAGGGAAATCTTCACGTCAGAACGCCGCGCGGGACGCCGATGGCGAACGTCCTGCTGACGCTGCTGCATAAACTGGGTACCGACGTCGATCGGATCGGCGACAGCACCGGCGAGGTCGCGCTCTGATGCGAGGCGTGGCTTTTCTGGCGTTGGCGCTGACGGCCGTCGCGGCTGACACGCGCCTTGCCGACGCGGTGCAGCGCGACGATCGAAAGACGATCCAAACCCTGCTCCAACAGAAGGTGGATGTGAATTCGCCACAGGGCGACGGCATGACTGCGCTCCACTGGGCTGCGTTCAACGACGATCTGGACTCGGTGAAGGCCCTGATCGCGGCGGGCGCGAATATCCGGGCGTCGACGCGCGATGGGTCCATCACTCCGCTGCTGATTGCGTGCACCAACGGGAACGCGGCGGTGATCGAGGCACTGCTGATAGCCGGGGCGGATGCGAATTCGGCGACCGCTGAAGGGGCCACCGCGCTGATGAAGGCCGCGGTTTCGGGCAACGCCGATGCCCTGAAAGTTTTGTTGGCTCACGGTGCCAAGGTCAACGCGACGGAACCCGCTCATGCTCAGACCGCCTTGATGTTTGCAGCCGCGGAGAATCGTCCGGCGGCGATTGCGATGTTGATGGCGCACGGCGCGGATTCGAAGCTTGTCACCAAAGCGATCAGCCTCGAAAAGCCCACCGTGGATGACGATGGGAATCCGATCAAGCCTCGGCGGGCTCCCAAGCCGGGAGATTTGGCAGGCATCGCACTGGCGGAGCGGCGCGTCGCGCCACATGTGATGGGCGGACTGACGGCTCTCCATTTTGCGGCTCGCGACGGCCGGCTGGATGCGGTGCGCGCGCTGGTAGAGGCCGGGGTCGACGTGAACCCGCTCAGCGCGGATCAGAGCACTCCCATGGTCATCGCCGTCAGCAATGGACATTACGAATTGGGAAAATATCTCCTTGACCATGGCGGGAACCCGAATCTCGCGAACGATGACGGGCTGGCGCCGTTGTACGCGGCCGTCGACATGCAGTGGGCTCCCGTATCGTGGGCGCCGAACCCGATCACGGTTCAGGAAAAAGTCAGCTATCTGGATTTGATGCAGGCGCTGCTCGACCATGGCGCGAATCCGAACGCAAGGCTGGTCCATAAACTATGGTTCCGGCCGACATCGCACGATCAGCTTTGGATCGGCACCGCGGGGTCGACGGCGTTCTGGAGAGCGGCGCTCGCTACCGATGTCGCGGCGATGAAGCTTCTGGCCGCAGGCGGAGCGGATACGAATCTTCCGTCGAACGATGGCGACACTCCACTGATGGTCGCAGCAGGCGTGGGCTGGGCTGCAAACTTCACGCAGAACGCGCCGGGATCATGGCTTGACGCCGTGGCATTTTGTCTCAATCACGGCGGCGACATCAATGCGAAGGATGTTTTCAGCTACACCGCGCTGCATGGGGCAGCTTATCGCGGCGACAACCAGGTGGTGGGATTTCTCGTGTCCAAAGGCGCGAAGACGGACGTGAAAAGCCGTACGGGCTACACCGCTACCGACATGGCCAACGGTCCAAAGTTGAACGCCCACCTGCCGATCGAGCATCCCGATACAGTGGCGTTGCTGATCAAGCTAGGAGCGCCCGCGCCTG
>CAVPKR010000058.1:0-30939 GCA_963705675.1 Terriglobia bacterium | reverse complement strand
GGAGAAGCTCCTTTCATCCATGCCGGCTGCATTCAGCAGCATGACGAAGTTTGCGACGCTCACTCCGGATGCCCGGGTATTTTTCTTTATCCTGTCCGCGGGGGGCGCATCGACGCTGATCTTCGGCCTGGTCCCGGCGTTGCAGGCCACCCGTCCCGGCTTGACCTCCGCGGCGCGTGGCGACATGAGCACGAGTTTTCGTCCGTCGCGCCTTCGTAATGGACTGGTGATCAGCCAGGTGACCGTGTGCGTCCTGCTATTGATCGTATCGGGGATTCTGCTGCGCGGCGGCCACCAACTGGAACAACGCGACGTCCGGCTGGCGACGCACGGCGTGCTGGATGTGGAATTGCAGCAGGTTTCTCCGTCTCGCGTCATCGATCCCTTGTCGCGCGAGCCTTGGGTCGAATCCGCCGCAGTCGCGTGGCGCACACCGCTGACCGGCGGCGCCTCCACGATTCCCATTTCACCGATGAAGGCTCCGTTGTCCGCGTCGCCTACAACTTCGTCTCGCCCGCTCTTTGGGGTATTCCGAATTCCCGTGCTCCGCGGAAGAAACTTTACGGCGATCGAGGGCGACTCCGAGGCTCCTGTCGTGATTGTCAGCGAGGCTACCGCGCGCCGGTTCTGGCCGAAGCAGGACGCTCTGGGACAATCGCTGTTTGTCGAGCCCGATCCGCGCATCGACCGCGGCCAGAAGCAGGTAGCCTTTCACGTTGCGCGCGTCGTAGGTGTTGGCCGGCGACGTCATCAGCGGCATCGTGACCGACGGTCTCGACCCGGCTTACCTTTACTTCCCCACTGGCCCGGCGGGCGCGCTGAACGGATCGCTGCTGGTGCGCGTGAAGGCCGATCCCGAGGTCGCAAAAGGTCGATGGACACCCTGTTGACCAACGCCATCCCCGGTGGAGTTCGCCTTCTGACGCCCATGGATGACCTGCTCGCTTTGCAGCTATTCCCCTTCCAGGTGACCTTCTGGATTTCAGGATTCTTAGGATTGCTGGCTCTGGTTCTGACGCTTTCGGGAATCTACGGAGTCCTGTAGTACCTGATTTCGCAACGCACCAAGGAGATCGGCATACGGATGGCGCTGGGGGCCACTCGAGCTGCCGTCGTGAAGATCGTCCTTTCGCAATCGATGAAAATGGCCGGAATCGGCATCGCGATCGGCAGCGTTCTCGCGATCGGCGTTTCGTGGCTGTGTGCTTCTCTGGTGGAAGGAATCAACGTGTTCGACGCGACGGTTTACGCGGCCGGCCTTATGCGCGTTTTCAGGAGCGCTGGCAGCCGCGTACTTCCCATCGCAACGCGCGGCGGCGGTGGATCCCGCATCGACGCTGAGAAGCGAGTGAGCTATTCGAAGCGAAGCGCGCTCAGAGGATCGATTCGAGTCGCACGCCTCGCCGGAAACCAGCACGCCGCGAACGTTACAGCGATCAACACCGCCGCCACGCCCGCCATGGTGGCGGGATCGCGAGCAGCCACGCCGTAAAGCTGACTCGAAATGACCCGGCCCACAAATGCCGCCGCCAGAAGACCAACGGCCAAGCCCGCGATGACCGGAATCATTCCCTGGCGCAGGATGGTCAGCATGAGTTCACCGGCAGAGGCTCCCAGCGCGATGCGAATGCCCATTTCCGGCGTCCGGCGCGCCACCGTGAACGAGATCACGCCGTAAATCCCCAAGGACGCGAGCAGCAACGCCGCAATCGCGAACGCTACGGCAAGGTACATCTGAAATCGTCGGGGCGCCACCGACGTTTCAACGATCTGCTGCATGGTCCGGGCCTGCGGAAGCGGTAGTTCAGGGTCAGCCCCAGAAAGAACCGCCCGGATCGCGGCAGCCATGGGCCTGGGATCCTCGCGCGTTCGCACTACCAGCGATACCGCCAGCGGCTGCATCCGCCAGTAATGCTCGTAAACCATCATGGTGAGCGGATGATCCAGGCCCGCGCCGCGGACCTCTCCCACTACGCCGACGATTTCAAGCTTCGGCGCCGGCGGATCCCATACCTTCCAGGTGCTTGCCGAGCGGATTCTCATTCGGCCAAAGAAACCGCCCGACATTCTCGCTGATCAACGCCACCGGCTTGCTCTGGTCGGAATCGTCCAGGTACCGGCCCAGCTTGAGTGGAATGCCCAACGCCTTCCAGTAATCCGGGCTAACGAAGCGGAAATTCGCGAGCGCAGACTGATCCGGCGATCGCGCCGGCTGGGCTGGATCGGTCAATTCGCCTACCCAATCTTCTCCCAGCAACGGCAGATGGTTGGTCGCCGCCGCCACGTCGACTCCGGGAAGTTCTCGAAGCTTCTCCAGCAACAGCGGCACCATACGGCGATGCGCGCCATGGGCGTATTTTGGATTGAGAAACGACAAATCCTGGGTAATGACGTGCGCCATGTCGAATCCTTTTTCGACGTTCAGCACATGGAAGAAGCTGACCATCAGCAGGCCTCCGAGGATCAACAGAACCGTACTCAGAGCGACTTCGATACCGACCATCGCTTCGCGCCAGCGTAGTTTTCCCCTCCCTTCTGTCGAAGCCGGTGAACCAGCCTTTAGCGATTCGAGGGGCTCGGTCCGGGATAGCCTCCAGGCGGGAAACAACCCGCAGAGGATGGTCGCGAACACGGTAGCCGCAGCGGAAAAACACAGGACGCGCCAATCGATCTGCACTTCATCCACTCGCGGCAGGGAAACCGGTGCGGCGGCGACAAACGCCTTCAGGCCCGCCGCCGCTAAGGCCAACCCGAGGATGCTTCCAGTAGTCACCAGCAACAGCGCCTCTTCGAGCACCAGTGAGAACAGGCGTCCACGTCCCGCGCCCAAGGCCATGCGAATCCCCGCCTCGCGATATCGGCCGGAGGTCCGCACCAGCATGAGGTTTCCTACATTCACGCACACGATCAGCAACACCGTTCCGACGGTGCCGAGCAAGAGCCAGAGCGCAGATCGCGCATTTCGCGTCACCTGCTGCTGAAACGGGATCAGGTTGATGGACAACTCAAGCTGGTATTCGCGGGTAATATCGGCGATCAGCGCGTTCAACTCGGCGATGCCTTGCTCGCGTGAAACGCCGGGCTTCAGCCGGATCAGCGCGCTGTAATTGAGGTTCCCGACCGGGCGCACCTTGTAATTTCCCGAAAGTAGGGGAAAGAATACGGCGGGCGTTTCCGCGGGACCAGTGAACGGCCCCCATTCGTCTCCCTTCGGCAAATGCAAATCCGGCGGCATCACGCCGATCACGACAAACGCGTCGCCGTTGAGCCCGATCTTGCGCCCCACAATCGACGGGTCAGCCGCGAAACGGCTTCGCCACAACGCGTCGGTCAGGATCACATTGCCCCACTCCTTGTCTTGCGAAAGAAAATCGCGTCCGATGGCCGGCTGCACGCCGAGGGTCCGGAAGAATTCCACCGACACCCGCATGCCGGGGACCATCGCAGGATCGCCGCGCGCAGCAGCGTGAAGTCCTCAAACTTCGCCAGCGCCATTCGATCGCACCCGCGGCAGTAACGCCGCCAGCGGTCGAACTGAGCCGCGTTCACCGGAAAATCCCGCGTCAGCTTTGCGCGAGGAGGAGGAACGGTGCGCGCCAGAAACAGGCGCCCCGGCTCCGGATACTTCAAGGGCTCCAGCAGGACGCCATTCACGATGGAGAACATCGCGGTGGTCGCGCCCAGGCCAAGAACGAGCGTGAAGACGGCCGCCGCCGTAAATCCTTTATTGCGCCCCATCTGCCGGACCGCGTATTTCAGATCCTGCGCGAATCGCTCCAGCCTGGACCATCCCCATGCCTCGCGCACGTCTTCTTTTACGCGAGTCATGTTCCCAAAGGCGCGGCGTGCGGCATCGGCGTCCTGCCGCTCCTCCGATTCAAGCTCGATATGGGCCCGCAATTCGCGTTCGAGTTGGTCTTCGCGATGCTGTCTGCGCCAATGCCAGCGCATGTTACACGTCCCCCGCCGGCCACATCACGCGCCCGATCGCGGCCGCCAGGCGCTTCCATTTCGATTCCTCCACGGCCAGGCGTTTTCGACCCGCCGCAGTGAGCCGGTAGAACTTGAACTCCCGGTTCCGCTCCTTTGCGACTTCCCACTTCCCGGCGATCCAGCCTTTCTTTTCCAGGCGATGGAGAGCCGGATAAAGCGAGCCGTGTTCCACCTGCAACACGTCCTCGGTAGATTGTTGGATGTGCCGGGCGATCGAATGTCCATGCGCGGGTCCAAAAAGAAGCGTGCGCAGGATCAACATGTCGAGCGTACCCTGAACGAGATCGAGGCGATCGGACGAGGCTTTGGCCATGATTGGTAGACAGTCTACCATCACTAGGGTAGATTGCCTACCCCCGTTGTCTTAACGATTCAGGCGCGACGCGAAGACCTTCGTCTCTGTCTTATAAACCTCAAAGCGGAGGCTCCATTCCTGATCCGAGTCGGATGGCTTAAACTTCCATTTCCGGGCGGCCCGCGTCGCACGTTCGCTGAAAAACTTGCTGGCGGCTGAGGACTCGGTTTTCGCGTCCAGCACATTCCCGGCTGGATCGACACGTACTCTAACCGACACCGTGGCCTTGTTATGGATCGTGTTTCGCGCTTTCGCCGGGATATCGGGCAAGACCTCGTTGACGACGCCATCGGGAACAGCATCGCTGGAGACAGGCTCCGCGACAGCCGGTGGTTCCGCTGGCGGCTTCTCCTGCGGCTCTGGCGTCGGCTTCACTGCGGCTTTTTCCGGCTTCTGAACCGGTGGTGGCGACTGGGGCTTAGTGTCCGCCGTGGCGGGCGCCGCCGCGACCGCAGGGGTCGGTTTCACCTGGCTGACGGTAGTAGAATCGCTGGAGGATTTTAGCGCAAACCACACCAGCGGGATCGCCACCACGACGGCCGCGGGGATCAGGTAGCGCAGCTTAGACGTGGTATTGCCCTGCAGGCGAGCGGCAACTTGTGGCACGGTCCAGCGTTTTGCCGGATCTGGTTCCAGGCAATGCTTGGCAATGTCGCGAAACGGCTCGGGAAGTGTGGCCGGAACCACTGCCTCCCGCTTTTGCGTCAACACTTCAATCAGCGACAATCCCAAGGCCCAGACATCCTCGGCTGGATCAGCGGTCTTGGTTTCACCGGCGCGGAGCACGCCGTCCGAAGACAGCTTCACCTGGTCCCCGCCCGCCATGATGTTCGATGCTTTCAGATGACCATGGACCCAACCTTGGGCGTGGAGATACGCCAGCGCGCTGAGCACCGGCTCCAACATCTGGCGGGTTTCTTCGGTAGTCAAGGATCGCTCTGGAAGTACCTGGGATAGATCCTCCTCCATGTATTCCATGACCACATAGATCGCGCCGGACCCGGCAACTTGAGTCCGTCCCGATTTGAGCAACCGGACCAAATGTGGATGCGACAGCTTGGCCGCGCCCTGCCATCGCGCGATCTGCGCCTCGGCTGTTTTCGGATCGGCGGGGATCAGCTTAATGGCGGCCTTCCGTCCTCCGGCGTCAGTCAGGAAGACCGCAGCGTTGGCGCTACTACCCAGGAACTGGCTTAAGGGATATACCCCGTCCACCACCTGGCCGACGCAATTTTTCCAAACTTCGGACGTTACTTTGCCCAAGACGTCCATTGTATAAGAGTCCATAAAGTAGCGCGATGGCCTGCTCGCGCAGGTATCGGCGGCCCTGCAAATGATAAGATGTACTGTGCGTTCGCAGACGCTCCGCAGGGTTCAGGGCCGGTAGCTCAGTTGGTAGAGCATCGCACTTTTAATGCGGTGGTCGCGGGTTCGAGTCCCGCCCGGCTCACCATCCTAAGTAGTAAAGTAATCAACAATTTATAGATAGAAAAGCCGCTCCGGAAAGCGAAGTGACTCGTCCAGACGATCCGGCTCATGCTTTGGCCACTGGCGCATATGCCGGTTGGGGGGCTGCGCCTCAGCAAGCCCCGGCTCTCACATCGCGAACTTCCAGCCTTTAGATTTTGATTTCAGATACGAGTATGCTGTATGAACAGCAGCCCGGATGTTTGTGCTTGAGTATGACGGACGACTCTACACGATCGATGGCTAAAGTACCCGGCACTACCGCGCGAGAGCAGCAACTGTATGCCGGCGAGGTGCTCGCAGACCGTTTTACCATCATCGAGTTTATCGCCAGGGGCGGCATGGGCGAGGTCTACGAAGCCGCGGACCGGTACTTTCAGAATCGCCACTTCGCGCTCAAGACACTGCGCGAAGGGATTGCGGACGAGCCTCACATCCGCCGCCGCTTCGAGCAGGAAGTCATGCTCGCCCGCGAAGTCCGGCATGACAACGTGTGCCCCAGCTACGATCTGTTTCGCGTAGAAGGACCCCGCGGACCCATCATGTTTCTCACCATGAAGCTGCTCCGAGGCGAGTCTCTGGCATCTCGCCTGAGCCGCGGCGGGCCCCTCGACGTGGACGCGGCCCTGCCAATCGTGCGCCAGATGGCGGAGGGATTGGACGCGGCGTCACGCGCGGGTGTCATCCACCGCGATTTGAAGCCCGGCAATGTGATGCTCGAAAACAGCGGTAAAGAGACGCGCGTCTCGATTACCGACTTCGGCCTCTCGCGCTTGTATGACTCGGACGCCTCGCTGGCTGACGGAGCGCACGTCTCTGGCACTCTGGGCTACATCGCGCCAGAGTTGCTCCAGGGGCACACGGCCCGGCCTGCCAGCGACGTTTACTCTTTTGGCGTCGTCCTTTACGAGATGCTGACCGGCAAAAAGCCGGTGTTTAAGCCCGGCAAACAGGAGTTCGTGCCGCCTGGCAGTCTCGTCGAAGGAATCCCGCGCGCCTGGGATCGAATGGTGCTCGGCTGCCTGGAGCACGATCCCTCGCGACGGTTTCAGACCGCCGGAGAAGCTCTGGGGGCTCTAGCCGGAACCGTTTCCAGCACGCGGTCCATTCAGGTTCGCAAGCAAGTTTCGCGCGCCAGCAAAATGACCGCCGCAGCGCTGGCGCCCGTAGTTCTCGCCGCGGGGTTGTGGTTCGGCTGGCCCAAGATTTATCCCCGGCTGCATCCTTTGCCGAAACAACGTTTCGTCGCATTAATGGCATGGCCCGAGGAACCCGATCCCCAGGTTCGCCCGCTGCTGAGGAGCGCACTGGACGCGATTTCGGGACGCCTGGGTCGCGCCGAGCCCGACTCTCACGACCTTCAGATCATTTCTCCCACAGATGTCGCCGGCCAGGCTTCCCCGAAGAGACCTCCCGACACCGTCAGCGCGCTGGGCGCGAACCTGGTGCTGGCCGCCGCGCTGCGCTCCTCCGGCGATCACTACGACCTTTCTCTGAAAGTGCTGGACGCCGCCACCGGCCGGGTGTTGCGCAATCACGACATCAGGGTCGCTACGCGGGACCTCGGCCGGCTTCCCGAAAAAGCGACCGCCGCCGCCGCCGATCTATTGGACGTTTCAATGCCCGGCGGCCGGATGACCGACACCGAGGAGCTGGCGCACGTCGGCCCAGCCGCATTTCAATCTTATAGCGCCGCGGAAGAACTGGTGGCGCAGCCCAATGATCGCGGACTGGATGCGGCCATCGAGAAGTATCAACAAGCGCTGGATGCCGATCCTCGGTTCGCCCTTGCGTATGCCCGCCTTTCGATGGCGTACACGCGAAAATCTACGCGTACCCAAGAACGCAGCCTGCTGATTCCGGCTAAGAACAATGCAGACCAGGCCCTCCGTTACAATCCGGATTCGGCAAAAGCGGTATTGAGCCGCGCCATGGTAGATCTTTACTCCGGACAAACTAAGCAGGCGCTGGATGGCATTGCGCAAGCGCTGCGCCTCGACCCCGGCAATCCGCAGATCATGCTGTATCAAGCCCTGGCATTTCGCTTCCTGGATCGCCCCGATGATGAGGAGGCAGTCTATCAGCGAATTACCAAGGATCGGCCGAATTATTGGCCCGCGCATAACGAGTACGGGGGCGTTCTGCGCCGTCATGGCAGGAACGAGGAAGCTGCGAAGGAGTATCGCTTGGCATCGGACGTAGCTCCGCGGGCGGCGCTGCCCCTCGCCAACCTGGGAGGAACTCTCCTCTTGCTGGAGCGCTACCCTGAGGCGCGTGAGGCGCTTTCAAAGAGCCTGGAGCGAATTCCTACGGAGCTGGCGTATCTGCAACTGGGAGGTGTCGAATTCCGTGCGGCGGATTATCGCAAAGCGCTGGATTTGTATATAAAGGCCCGCGACCTTCGTCCCCGCGACGACATCGCGTGGCGCAACATGGGCGATTGCTATGCTATGCTTCGCGACTATACGCGTGTCATAGAAAGTTATTCGAAGGCGCATGATCTGCTCACCGAATCGCTCCGCACCAATCCGCTGCCCGGCTCGGCTTGGATGACGCTGGCGTTTTATAAAGCGAAACTGGCCGGCGGCAGGAAGCCGAGAAAACTCTGAAGGAAGCGGAATCGCGCGGTGCGACGGATGTGCTGTCGCAGTTTAAGAAGTCCCAGGTGCTGGCGCTGATCGGAAGGAAAGAAGAAGCGCTGGCGCTGGTGTTGCAATGTATGGACCGCGGACTATCGAAGGTGGAAGTAGATTTGGCATTGGACCTGGCCGATGTGCGGGCCGATCCTCGATTTCAAAGCCATACGGCGGCAGTAGCGATCAGGAAGTAAGCCATCATAACCGGTGGGATCCTCAAACAGGAGAACTATCCATGAAGTGGTTGATCTTTGTTGTAGCTTTGCTGATCGGAATCGGAATTGGGATCGCGTATCAAAAGAGCAAGGCGACCAGCTCCCCCATTTACGTAAGAGTAGGAACTCTCACCCAAAAAGCGCTACTGAATCCGCACGTAGGCGACATCATCAAATGGCAAGATAACTCCGCGCACCCGGTGCCCCCCAACTGGACCTTCGGCCAAACTCCCTGCGATAAGAATGACGCCGATAAGTCCGAGTGCATCATTCAGGCGAGCGCGGACAAGAAGCGCTTCGCCTACACCTGCCCGTCCGCAGATCCCTGCGATCCCGAGGTGCCCGTCGGCAGCGATGTGGATTTTAGCAATAAGATCATGACCACGGCGGGATTGGCTCCCAGCGTCATTTATATAGGATGCGACGCGAACAACAACAATAGCGTGGCCGTCAGTCCCACCGCAGCTACCGTGAGCAAAACCGGGCAAACCGCCGCGGCCTGGGACGGCCTGAATGGAATCGCCTGGAGCGTCGGCAGTTGGACGGATTCCGGAGGCCACGCAGTTGCGGTGTGCACTGAAACCACCGTCAATCAAGGTCAAGCGTTCTGCACCTTGAGCAGCGCCGCCGTGGTGGGACAAACCTACACGTACCAGGCGACCGCCAGCAGTTGCAGCCCACCCAACGGGTCCTTCACGCTTCAAATCAACCCTTAAGTCTGTCCAATCGGCGCCGGCGGCTCTGTGGTATTACGATCGACGTGGAGCTATTTCTCGCAATTCCAGCCGAGTCGTTTCCCCCAATGAGCCGCCATGCGAAGCATGCGGTCAGTCTCGAAAGGGCATCCAGCTTCGACCAGTTTACGAACATCGACCCCATGCTGCGCATGGCGGCTCATTGGGACCGAATCGGCCGCGTGAGGCCGGTCACCACCGGCCGGCGGGGTTTGGAAGTTCTGTCTTATCGGCCCGGCCATATGTGATTGGAGGCCGGCGGCTTTGTGGTATTACGACCGACGTGGAGCTATTTCTCGCAATTCCAGCCGAATCGTTTCCCCCAATGAGCCGCCATGCGAAGCATGCGGTCAGTCTCGAAAGGGCATCCAGCTTCGACCAGTTTACGAACATCGACCGAATGCTGCGCATGGCGGCTCATTGGGACCGAATCGGCCGCGTGAGGCCGGTCACCACCGACCGGGGTTTGGAAGTTCTGTCTTATCGGTGTGCAAGTCTTCCAAGGTCCGCCGGCCATACGTGGTTGATCTGGGGCTAAATTTACTCTTCCCGAAGAGCGATCATCGGGTCGAGCCGGGAAGCCCGGCGAGCGGGCAAGTATCCTGCAGACTCCGCGCGACCACCGCAAGCAGCAACGCAGCAACGACGAGGATCCACGGGTCATTCGGCTGAAGGCCGTAAGGAAGCTTTGGAGATTAGTCTGGTACTCCGCCAGCGCCGCGCCCTACGTGATTGGAGCCGGCAGCTGCGGTATCACGTCGACGTGGAGCTATTTCTCGCAATACCAGCCGAATCATTTTCCCCGATGAGCCGCCATGCGCAGCATGCGGTCAGTCACGATTGGGCTCCGCTCGACCAGTTTACGACATCGACGCCATGCAGCGCAGGCGGCTCGTCGGACCGAATCGGCCGCGGGTTCGTCGCACCGAAGTATTTCTGAGCCATGAACCTGCTGATGATGGCTACCCTTGGTGAAGTGGACGTATCGCGGCTATTGAAATCCCGTCCCGCCGTAATCGGGGTGCCGATGGTTTCAAAATAGCGAATCGCCATCAAAATCATCAATGCTTTCCGGGATTGCCTCCGCAGGTAGGAGATCCCGTTGGCGGCGGGCTGCGTATCGAAAGTCCGGATCAGGTACCGATCCCGATCCACGGCATGCCAGTTGGTTGCTTCTTTGTTTCTGGTCCCCTGGTCGTCAAGGGTCGCCTTATAAATCTCCAGCGCAAGCGAAGGCACGGACGGCATATCGAAGATCCTGCCAAACCGCATCGAACATTATAAGAGCATAGTCCGTCAGAGGGCCTCATCGTCGGGACTCGCGGCTTTAGACGGGCCACACTCCATCGCGATTCAGACCGAGCGGGAGAATCGCCGGCACGGAAGCTTCCTCAAACTGGAGCGTTCCCCCCGGCGATTTCGCCAGTGCCGTGGTTCGCCATCTGGCCAGCCCCGCCAGAATAGCGAAGAGCCCCAGCATCGTGGCCAAACCGCCGGGGTTCTCTAAAGCGCGCCTCTCAAGATCGGCGCCCTTGATCATCAAGAACATCAGCCCGAGGAAGCTCAGGAAAGCCATGTGAGCATAGGACTTGCCTGGCAGGTAGGAACAAGTAAACGGAATCTTGTGGAAGTTGCGAAGACATATCTCCGCAAGAATCGTCCCCAGCAGACCGAGGACCGCAAGGTGGCCGATAGCCGGACGCCATGGCCACATCGAAAGGAACACCGCGGCGGAAACCGCCCAAACCGGGACGATCGCGAGCACAAACAAGGCTCGCCGGCTTGCTTTCGTATAATCCGCCGATT
Organism: Terriglobia bacterium; assembly: GCA_963705675.1. Classification (GTDB taxonomy): domain Bacteria; phylum Acidobacteriota; class Terriglobia; order Bryobacterales; family Bryobacteraceae; genus Palsa-187. The sequence continues at coordinate 19,733 of CAVPKR010000058.1, read as the reverse complement.
CACCGATGGGAACGACCCGGAAGATCCAATTGGCCCGGAGATCCAGGGGCATCGAGAACACCACCCGCGCTCCCAGCACGGCGGCTCCCATCATCACAATGCTTGCAAGCAGCATCGGCACGTTCACCTGATGCCATGGATTGCTCCCGGAGACCTGCTTTTGGACCTCTGGGGCCTTGGCGAAAAAGATCGCCAGTCCAAACGCAAGACCCAGGTAGAACGAGAGAATCACGCGATGCTGGCGGCTGCGCAGCAGCGTGCGAATACTGAATTGCACCACCGCTGTCGTCAGCGCGCCGCCGAAGCGTGGCAGCCAGTGCAGACCGCCGGACGCGGGTAAGATGTCGGGTTGTTCCGCGATCTTCCGAAGCGTCCGGAAATAGCAGATCAGATACGCCAGGGCGGCGCCGCCGATCGCCAGAGTCAAGCCCGTCCACGCTCGGCCCGCCAGCATGCTAAGTTCCGCGGGAATGGGCCCGTTGATCTGCTCGAACAAGCCGAAGAACCAATAGGAAGGTAACCAGAACAGCAACTTTTGATTCGCTTCCAGGGATTCCAGCGACGAAAATCCCGGCTGAAGAAAATATACCGTCAGCAGCAGGCAGAAGAACGTCATCTGAAGGATCGCCGACACCCGCAGGAACCACTGCCGCGGCAACAACTGCGCGAGCCCTTGCACGCTCACTACGAAACAAAATATGAACACCCCGGCTGCGAGCATCGCGATCCAAAACGCGGCCAACGATCGGAGTTGATTCGGCAGGCCGCTTCCGCCGGAAACCACCGCGTTGCCAAGCGAAATCGCAGGCTGGCCCGCCAGCCTCTGGCGGATGTGTTCGCCGAATCGACCCGCAAAGCCGCTGGCGCCGGGCCCCGAATTGAAAAGCACCACCACGGCGTAGTCGCCCTTCGGATGAAAGCTCGCGTAGCTCGAATAGCCGGCGGTCGCCCCGTTGTGCCAATAGTCGCCGCTTTCGGATCTGTAATACCACGCCAGCGCGATGCGCGAACCGGGAAAGCCCTCCGCGTGGAGCTGGTGAGATTCGGTTAGCGCCGCCGAAAGCGCGCCAAATCTCTCGGGATGCAGTTGCGCCTCGAGATAAGTGAGCATGTCCCCGGCGGTGGAGCGGATCGCGCCCGCTCCCGCCATCGCCACCAAATCCCAGGGATGTACTGGATGATGCTGGCCGTTGTAGCCCTGGATGAAACGTTCCCACCGTTCTCCGGAGAGCGACACGACCGTATCGCTCATTCCGAGCGGGCCGGTGACATCCTCCTGCAACAGGTTCGGATAAGTCATTCCAGCGCGATTCGCCAGCGCCTGACCGAGCAGCCCGAAGCCGAGATTGCTATACAGGAAGCCGGCGTCGGCAGGCTTCGAGACTCCATGCTCGCCGATGAATGCATACAGATTTTCGTCGCGATAATCCACATACGGATTGTTAACGTCGGCAGGCTTGAAATTACTGGGCATCCGCGGCAATCCCGAGTGCTGCGTCGACAAATCCAGCAGCGTGATTTCCCTGCCCTGAGGTTTAGCCACGGTTCCTTCCGGAAGCAGCTCGCGCACCGGTTCGTCGAATTTCACTTTTCCCTGTTCAACCATCCGCGCCAGGATCAGGCCGGTAAACGTTTTGGTGATGGAACCGATTTCGAAAATAGAATCCGACGCCGCGGTTCCATAAGAGAAGACGCGACGGACTCCATGCTCCCAGACCCCTACCGCGACGCCTCCGTGCGTGCCGGGCGCAAGCGCGCCGGTGCCCGTCCGCGCTGGAAGCAAGTCGCGGTTCAGCACCATTTCCAATCTGTCCACGCTCACCGGCGCCATTGCCGCGTCATAGATGGGAGGCGGTTCGGCCGGCGCGCCGGCGAAGGCGAACGGCACAGCCAGGCCGGGGAAAAAGTCCAGGGCCACCACGGTAAGGCTCAGCGCCGTAGCCACCGCCGCCACTTTGGCCAGAAACAGCGTGTGCGGGCGCACCGGCAAAGGAGCCAGCACCAGCACGTCGCGCCGGTCCGGAAACATGGATTCCCAACTCAGAACGGCGAACAGGCCCACCACCAGCATCGTCGTGGAGATGAGAAAGTGCGCCTCAACCCAGGCGAAGACTAAACCCAAATCCTCCGGCAAGGACATGGCCGCCAAGCCAACCGAGGGCAACAAGATCCACAAGCTGATCGTCATTAGTAGCGCGGCGAACTGTCCCAGCAGTTTGGTGACGTCCCCCGAGGAGCCAGCAGCTCCAGATCGACGATCCGCAGGAGAAACTCGCGATACAGCACCCGAAACTGGCGCCTGTTCATTGTTTATCCTCGTTTATCCGCGAATCAGATCCGCGATCTCGCGGGACACCGCCGCCGTATCTTGCTCCACCGCGAGCTGCGAAAAAATCTCTTCGAGCGTCCGCATCGACATCAGCGTCCGAAGCTGCTCGATGGAATCGTCTGCCACGACCTTGCCGCGATGCAGAATCACCACGTGCGCGCAGACCCGCTCCACGGTTTCGAGCTCATGCGAACTGAACAGCACCACTTTGCCGCGCGCAGCCAGCTCCTGGATCAGGCTGCGCATCACCAATGCCGAGCCCACGTCCAGACCGGAAAACGGTTCGTCCAGCAAGATCAAGTCCGGATCGTGCAACAGCGCGGCCGAGAGCAGCACCTTCTGACGCATGCCTTTCGAATACGACGAAATCGCCGTGTGCCTGTCGCCGTGCAAAGAGAACAATCGCAGGAGTCCATCGATCTTTTCGGCCGAAGACTTGGCCGGCAGATCGCGGAGTTGGGCCACCATGGTCAGGTACTCCAGGCCCGTGAGATGCGCGTAGAGATGAGGCTCTTCCGGCACGTAGCCCATCCGTTGTTTGTACGCCGCCGGGTCACGCTCGATGGGTTGGCCGTCGAAAAAGATCTCGCCCGAGCTCATCCGGATGAGCCCGGTGATCATTTTCATAGTCGTCGATTTACCGGAGCCGTTCGGTCCCAGGTATCCGGTCACTTCACCGGCGCGCGCCGAAAAACTCACGTCGTCCACCGCCGGGACGCCGGAAAAGCTCTTGGAAACTCGACGAAGCTCAAGCATGTAGGTCCGTGCTCCCGTTGAAACAGACTCCAATATACTCCAGGGTGTTCCCGATTCCGCTGAATTTTGCTAAAGGATAAACTCGGATGCCATCAACATCACCTGTTTCGATTACGCCGGCGTCACGCAACCTCGGGAGCCGGATAGGGCGGCCGATGCGGCTATTACACTGAAAAGGGGAGGAATCGTGAGCGACGGCCGCGAGGAACGCGAAGAACGCGAGAGGCGAATCGAACAGCAGAAGCGGGAGGATCGCCGGGACCGCGTCAACCGCGAGGATCCGGAGGATTGGAAGCCGGAACGGGTTGACTCTTGAGTGCGATCAGGCCAACCGCAGCGCTCCATAGCGCTTTTTGCCCTCAGCCCGCGCACAGCGAATATTGAACCGCCATGCGCAGCATGCGGACAGCCTCCCCCCGGGCGTCATGATACGGGCAGTAGTTGTGCCTGATTCTTGTGCGTTCGCTGCCGGCATATATGCGATATAGTTCCCCTGCGGGATTATCGTCCCGGAAAGTTAGGATCAGCCTTGATTTCGCGAATCTGCTGAATATGCCTCTCTGCATGAGTCGAGATTTCCAGCATCCATTGCCAGCAATCGATGGGTGAACTCGTGCCGAAGCTGTGGGCGCGCAGATCGTCACTCGTCGATTTTATGTAATCGATCATAGTGGCGCGCAGGGTCTGGAATCGTGACATGGCATCTCCCAGGTCTTTGTAAGTCTCGACCTTTTCGTGCCCGCCGCCAGTTTGCGTATGCACCACGCGATCAATCCCGTACCAAAGGATGTCGGCATCGGTGTTTGCGGATTTCTTACCGCTCATGTCCGCCGGAGCCTTCGCAGCCTTCATCAAATCCCGCCAGTAATCGGGTTCCGCGACGGCCAAGTGTGAAACACACTCCCGAATCGTCCAACGGTCAGCCGAAGCCCGATACTCAAGTTGCGCGGGAGACAACCCGCGCACCTCCTCGGCCAGCATTTCTCCCGTCATCTGAAAATGAACCAGCAAGTGTTCGCGATCGCCGGCGCTCATCGAAGCACCCGATAGGCGCACCACAATCGCCGCCAGAGGCAAGAGTCTTCCAACCCATTTCTTGACGATAACCATGGTCACTAGACGTGTCACATTTTCAATCGTCTCGAGAATTGTTCACATAGGTAGCGCGGATTATCGGAGCCTGCGCAGCGGCGGGCACGCCTAAAACCACGGACGCCAATACCTTGCTCCGAATTTCTTGGCTTTCCACCGTGATCTCTGAATCGCTTACGCTTCGGCGTAGATGCGATATGGTTTGATGGCTTGGCGAAAAGTCTCAAGAAATGCGGAGGAAGGTTGACGTCCCTGGTTGACCGGTCCATTCTTTAGAACAGCGTAGCGCCGATTACAATGAATGACGTGCTGCGTGACCTGAGATATGCATTGCGAATGCTGCGCCGCGGCCCTGGGTTCGCGATGGTAACGATCCTCTCGCTGGCTCTCGGCATAGGCGCGAACTCCGCGATCTTCACGGTAACCAACGCGGTGCTGCTCGGTTCCCTGCCGGTGAAGGATCCGTCGCGCCTGGTTCAGGTCCAGACCGCGGATCGTGACAACCCGAAAAGTGTGTCGGCGCTCTCGCTCCCCAATTTCGAGGATGTGCGCGCAAAGAATCACGTCTTTTCCGAAATGGTCGCTACGCTCAGCGCGTCGGTGACCCTTTCCGGGCGCGGCGACGCCCGGCCGTTACCGGTCCAACTGGCGACGGCGAATTTTTTCGATGCGCTCGGAGTGAAGGCGGCTCGAGGGCGAACGTTCTTTCCGGACGAGGATCGCATCGAAGGCGGCAATCCCGTCGCGGTGCTGAGTCACGCCATGTGGGTCGATCAGTTCGGCAGTGATCCCGCGATTGCCGGACAGACCATCGCTCTTAATCAGTCGGCATTCAGAGTCATCGGGATCACGCCGCCGCAGTTCAAGGGCGTCGTGCCGGTGGGGAATCCGGATGTGATCTGGATCCCGATGAGCATGCACTCCCAGGCACTCTCCGGGACCGTGGAGACGAATTTTGAAAACCGCCGGCTTCGCGCTTTCCGGATTTTCGCGCGCCTGAAGCCGGAATCGTCCATGGGAACGGCGGACGCGGAGATGAAGGTCATCGCGGCGCAGCTGGAAAAAGAGTTTCCATTCGCAAATGACGGCCATACGCTGGCGGTGTCGCCGCTCGACGATGCGGCGCTCCCCGGCGCTGGCGGACGCGCGCAACTGGTCACTGCCGCGTTCGCGCTTTCGGCGGTCGCGGCACTGGTGCTGTTGATCGCCTGTCTGAACCTCGCGAATATGTTTCTGGCGCGCGCCAGCCGCCGTGCGGTTGAGATGAGCATCCGGGCAGCGCTCGGTGCCGAAAGACGCAGGTTGAGCAGGCAGCTGCTTACCGAAAATTTGTTGATCGCCGCGGCGGGCGGCCTGGGAGGCATTCTGGTCGCGATTTGGGGGCGGCAGATTCTTTGGTCCCTCCGGCCGCCGTCTCTTTCAGTCAATGCGATCGACTTGCGCTTCGATCCCAAGGTGCTCTTGTTTACGGCGGCAGCGACCTTGGCAACAGGACTCATCTTCGGCCTGGTGCCGGCGCTACGCGGTTCCGCGCCGGATGTGAATGAGGTTCTGAAGTCCGGAGGCCGCGGCAACTCCGGTTCATCGGCGACTGCTTTGCGCGGCGTACTGGTGGTTTCCCAGGTGGCCCTGACGGTGATCGCGCTCGCCGGCGCCTGGCGATTCATTCGCAGCATGGAGAATGCGCAGGCCATCGATCCCGGATTCGAAACCGGCAGACTGTTTTCTTTCGGCATGGACATGGCATCCTTGCGGTGGAATCCGGAGCGCGGCATGGCATTTCAGTATGCGGCGCTGAACCGCGTGCGGACGATACCCGGAGTGGAGGCGGCGGCGCTCGCCTCCAGCGCTCCTTTCAGCACCGGCGTTTCGCGCACGATTCTCAAGCAGGGGCAGGAATCGGAAGCGCATCCGCGCGGAACCGGGATGGCCGTGAACCATGTCTCGCCGGGATATTTCGATACGCTCCGCATCCGCCTTCTCGATGGCCGCGTCGTCAATGAACTTGATCGCGCGGATACCGTCAGAGTGGTCGTGATTAATGAAGCGGTGGCGAACTTGTTCTGGCCGGGCGAGAGCGCGGTGGGCAAGAAATTGTACTATCTGAGCGATCCCGTGATCCGGCAGGTGATCGGTGTGGTGGCGAATACGACGGTAATCAATCTCGGAGAGATTCCGCGGCCTGTGCTTTACATCCCGCTGACGCAAAACTATCAACCCTTCGTTTCTATCGACGTACGGACGAGGGGCGCGCCGGAACCGGTCCTCGCCGCCGCAATTGCGGAGGTGCAGCGAATGAATAGCGCACTGGCCCTGGTGGCGCCCCGTACGATCCAGCAGCAGATTCGTGAAGGCCTGTGGGCGCCCAGATTGGGCGCCGCGCTCTTCGGCATTTTTGGGTTGCTGGGGTTGGCCCTCGCGGCCGTGGGGATCTACGGCGTCACGTCGTATGCGGTCGCGCAGCGCACGCACGAAATCGGAATCCGGCTGGCTCTCGGCTCGACGCCCAAAGAAGTGCTGCTAATGGTGGTGGGGCAGAGTCTGCGTCTGGCGCTCGCTGGGATCGTGACGGGGCTCGCGGGTGTGTTCTTACTAGGCAGATTCACAAGCAGCCTGCTGTTCCAAGTTTCGGCTGCTGATCCGGCGACGCTTACGTCGACTGCGCTCATCCTCATCGCGGTAACTGCAATCGCGGCGTGGTTACCGGGTTGGCGCGCCTCACGCATCGATCCGATCCTCGCACTGCGAGAGCCGGGCTAAAGTGCCGCCGTATCCGAGGCCGGGATCAGTGGCATCAGCACAACGAAGCTAAACAGAATCAGCCCCAGCGAGTGTCCGTACGGGTAGTCGAACAGGCCCGCGGCCAAGAAGCCAATCCATCCGAGGACGGCGGTGCGATGCAAGAATTCCTGGCCGAGTAAGACTCAACAGGATCGCCAGGCCGTTTATGGCCATGATAGGCCCCCACCAGCGTTCCGCCGGGAACAGATGACGGAACTCCAGTAGCCGGGCGAATACCAGGATTTCGACGATTCCATAAATCATCCAATGATGGAGCAGCCGAGTGATCACATGGGAAACATTTATATTGTCGCCGCATCGGGGCATGGCTAAGCATCTTACAATGGCATGAAAAGCCTTCAGACCACCCGGCTTCTGGTCGCTCGAAAGAACGCTTCGCTCACGGCATAATAGTAAATGGATACTATGCCATCCAGCCGACACCGAAACACAGCGGGTTTCTTCCGGGTTTTGGCTTTTTCTACAGCCCTGAGTGTTATCGCGCAAACGCCGCAGCCGCCGGCGAGCGTACATCCTGACTTCGACGGCGCCTGGAGTTCCGCTACCGCCATTCCACTCGAACGTCCCGCGCGGCTGAAGGACCAGCCGTTCTACACCCCGGAACAAGCGGCCCAATTGCAAAAAAAGGCACGCGCCGCGGATGACGATCCGCTGATCCGGCTGGAGACCGGTTCGCTGATGCTGCCCAGCCTCCGGACCTCCATCATCACCGATCCTCCCAATGGCTTGCTTCCCAGCCTCACGCCCGCAGCGGCCGCCGCCCAGCGGAATCGCGTGGAACGCCTGCATCATCCGGCCGCGTCGACAGATATGGGACTCCAGGATCAATGCCTGCTCTTCCCCACCTCGGTGCCGCCCATGATCCCCTACCGTTACAACAGCAATTATCAAATCGTCCAGACTGGGAATGCGGTCGTGGTGGAGTCTGAAATGATTCATGAGGCGAGAATCATCCGGCTGGATCGCAGCTCCCATCTGCCATCGAGTCTCAGGCAATGGCTGGGCGATTCCGTCGGGCACTGGGAAGGCGCGACCCTGGTAGTGGACACCACCAACTTCAACGATGCCGGCGGCTTCTACGGGGACGCCGGGGGAATGTATGGCTGGGATCGCAACATGCACGTTGTGGAACGCTTCAGTTTGCTCGACGCCAATACTATTCTCTACCGCTTTGAAGTGGAGGATCCTACCGCCTATACCCGGCCCTGGAAAGGCGAACTAACCATGACCCGCGTGTCAAACCCGCCCTTCGAATACGCCTGCCATGAGGGCAACCGGGACTTGCCCAATATCCTGAAATTGTCAGCGTCGCAGCACTAGTAAAAGAACTTGGGCGCTGGTCATCCGCGGATCGAGTAAACTTAGCTGATCCTCTTATGCCCCTCTTTGCCGGGATCCGCGTCGGCTCTTTTGCCCCGCGTGCGGAGGCGTCCATATTCACGTCCGACGCCCGCTGGGTCGCCTACTCGGTCGATTTATCCTAGTCGGGAAGAGACACTCGCAGTGAAGCCGGCGACAGGCCCAGGCGTTTGCGAATCATTGCGTAGTAATCCTCCTGGCTGATTTTGGCGCGAGTGTCGATGATCATTTTCGCGTCGTCTCCCGCGATGTAGCGCAACTGGCTGGTTCCATCGGTAGCCGCCCGATAGATCACCTCCGCCACCATTTCCGGACTCGAAGCCGCACGGCCGGCGCTTCACCTTTCCCTGAAACGCCGGATGAAATCGTCGTAGACGTCCAGGCCGTCCTGTTTCAGCACATCGAGGGAACGGGTGATGAAGTCCGTCTTGATGGACCCCGGCTCCACCAGTTTGACGCGAATGCCGAACGGCTCCAGCTCGAAGTTCAGCGACTCCGAAAATCCTTCGACGGCCCACTTGGTGCCGTGATACAGGCTGTATAAGGGAAACGTGGCGCAACCGCCGACAGAAGAGATATTGATTATGGTGCCGCCCTTGCGTTCGCGGAAATGCGGCAGGAATTCGCGCGTGACATACATCAGGCCGGTGACATTGGTAGCGTACTGGCGCTCAATCTGCTCATTGGTCGCTGCCTCGAAGGGGCCGAACGCCCCGTATCCGGCGTTGTTGACCAGCACGTCGATGTGACCGAAGGCCTGAAGCGCCTGATCCACCGCGGGGCGAATGGCCGCCGGGTCCGTCACGTCAAGCGCCAGCGTTCGAACATGGTCTGAAGCCAGATCGGCGTGGTCTGAAGGCGAGCGCATGGTCGCGGCCACGTCCCAGCCTTTATCGCGGAAGGCGATGACTGTGGCGCGGCCGATTCCTGTCGAGGCTCCGGTGATGAAGAGGGTTTGCGGCACGGGCTCACTATATCAAATACTCCCCAGGGTCGATAATAGAAATCTTGGTAATGGGATGAAAAAGCTGCTGCAAGCTGGATCCACGCGAACCTGCTTGCTCGGGCTGGCGCTTTTTCTGATCAATTTCTATGTCTGCCGGGAGCTGTTCCGGATCGAATATCTGCGCCACATGGGCTCGATTGAAGGCGCATACATCGGCATCAGCCGGTATACCATAGCCCACTGGCGCGACCTGACGTGGTTTCCGCTGTGGTATGGCGGCGTGCCGTTCCAAAATACGTATCCGCCGGCGCTGCATTTGACCGTCGCGTTGGCCGCGTGGATGGCCGGGGTGTCGCCGGCGCACGCTTATCACTGGGTTACCGCGCTCATCTACTGCATGGGGCCCATCGCCGTGTTCGCGCTCACGCTGCGGCTGAGCGCTTCGCGGTGGACGGCCTTCGTCGCGGGTGCGATTTATAGCTCGTTGTCGACATCGGCGTGGCTGGTTAAGGACATCGCCGCGGATCTGGGCGGTCACTTTTATCCCCGGCGTCTACAGGCGCTGGTGCTTTACGGCGAAGGTCCGCATGTTACGGGACTGGTGCTGATCCCCATCGCGCTGCTGTGTCTGGATCTGGCGGTGAAGCGCCGGGGCGCCAGGTATTTCGTCCTCGCCGTGCTCTCTTTTTTCGCCACGGTGTTGTCGAACTGGCTGGCCGCTCTCGCGCTGGCGCTGATCGTCGCGTCTTACGCCATCGCGTCGATCGAAAGGAATTTCTGGAAGGTCTCGCTGCGCACCGCGGCGATCGGCGCGGCGGCCTATGGCCTCGCGATGCCCTGGATTCCGCCTTCGACCATCGCCGCCGTGCAGGCGAACGCTAAAACCGTCGGCGGCGATTTCACGCACGTGTATGATTCCCTGCCGCTGTGGGGAATCGCAATCTTAGGAGGGCTGGCGCTCTTGAAACTGCTGTCGCGGCGGCTGGAGTTCCAGCTTCAATTCGCGATTTTCTTCACGTTTCTCACCGCGCTGCTGACGCTGAGCTACGCGTGGTGGAATATCGCAATCGTGCCTCAGCCGATTCGCTATCACCTGGAAATGGAGATGGCCATCGCGATGCTGATCGCCTTCGTCACGCAGCAGGCGTTCAGAAAACCAGCCCGATGGATTGCCGGTCTCGCCATCGCGGCGCTCGCGATTGGGCTGGTGCAGCCGATTCGCATGTCGCGGCGGTACGCCCGCGATGTTCTCCTGCGGCCCATCGATATCACGCGGACCACCGAATGGAAAACCGCGCAATGGTTGAACCAGCACCGGGACCTTCAGCGCGTCATGGTTCCGGGATCGACGTCATTCTGGCTGACGGCGTTTTCGAGCGTACCCGAGCTGGGCGGCGGATTCGACCAGGGCAAACTGGAAATGGAGAATCGCATTGCCCAGTATGAAATCTATACGGGCGATGGCGCGGGCGCGAATGATACGGAAGATTCGCGGCTTTGGCTGGAGGCGTTCGGCGTTCAGGCGGTGGCCGTCAGCGGACCGGCCAGCGGCGAAGTCTACAAGCCGTTCAGAAATCCCGGGAAGTTTGAAGGCGTGCTGCCGTTGCTGTGGCGCGAGGGCGGCGATGCGATTTACCAGGTTGGCCGGCCCGGCGCGTCGCTGGCGCGCGTCGTGCCGAGGGCGGCGCTGGTGGCGCGGGCGCCGGTGAACGGTATCGATCTCGATCCGGTGCGCGCGTATGTCGACGCGCTCGACGATCCGCGAATGCCGCGCGCGGAGCTTCGCTGGATCAGCGCCCATTCAGCGGAAATCGCCACTTACCTTCAGCAGGATCAAGCGGTTTCCGTCCAGATCGCGTGGCATCCGGGCTGGCACGCGGCGGTGAATGGTCAAGCCCTTCCGGTAGAGCCCGATGGTTTGGGGCAGATAACGGTGGACCCGCGGCGCGCCGGTGCGGTTTCGATTCGACTCGCGTATGACGGCGGCACGGAGATGCGAATCGCCCACTGGTTGAGCGCGCTGACGGCCATCCTCCTGGCCGGCTGGTTCGTGCAAAGTGTCCTTAAGAGGGACTGACAGTTCCCTGCCCCGCGGCGCGCGAAAACATCGCGAGGACCGGTTGACAGTACCGGCGGCCTATACTAAGCTGTCTTAGTAAGAAGTCTCTCTATGGGTAAGGATTCTCTCCAGGGCTCGCTTCCCCTCCTCATCCTCAAGATTCTTGCGCGACGTGGCCCCTCCCACGGCTACGGCATCACCGCCCATATTGAAGCCGCTTCTGAGCTTCTTCGCGTCGAAGAAGGTTCACTCTACCCCGCGCTTCATCGCCTCGAAGAAGCCGGATGGGTGCGGGCCGGGTGGCGGATTACCGGGAACAACCGCCGCGCCAGGATCTACGAAATCACTCGCAGCGGGCGAAAGCAGTTGCAAACCGAGGAAGCCCGATGGACCTCCGTTACCAGCGCCATCGGTAGAGTTCTGAAGCGAGCCTGAAGGGAGCCGGTCATGTCATGGATGAGTCGAATTGCCAACGCTTTCCGCTCCACCCGCACAGCAGCGGAGCTTGATGCCGAGCTTCGATTCCACCTTGATCAACGCATCGACGATCTGGTCTCGGGCGGCATATCTCGAGCCGATGCCGAACTTGCCGTGAAGCGGCAGTTCGGTTCTGCGCTTCGTCTGCGCGAAACCAGTCAGGAAGTTAAGGCAAATGCGTGGATCGAGTCGATTCTCCGCGATTTCCGGTTCGGCCTTCGCATGATCGCGAAATACCGTGCCGCGAGCCTCGCTGCTGTCGTTTCGCTCGCCCTCGCGATCGGCACGTGCACAGCCGCGTTTTCACTGATCGATGCTTTGATGTTCCGCGAGCTTCCGGTCGAGGCTCCACGTCAACTCTTCGATCTCGCCCGGGTCTTCCCTCCGTTCATGAGCGCGAACAACCAACCCCGCGAGTTCGATCTGTTCAGCTATCCGCAATACGGGGCATTTCGTGAGTTGGTCCACGACTCAGCGGACCTGTTTCTGACTACTTATAGCGCGAGCTTGTCGCCGGCGCTGTTCGACGATTCGGGCGGAGTCAGCGAAACTGTCCGGTCGGAGAACATCTCCGGCGGAGGATTCGGAATCCTCGGCGTTAAGCCGGCGATCGGACGCCTGATTCAGCCAGACGACGATTCTGTCTCTGACGGGCACTTGGTCGCCGTGCTCAGCTATCCGTTCTGGAAGCGCCGTTTCGGCGGCAGCCCGTCCGTCATCGGACGGAAGGTCACGCTACAGGACAAGACATTCCAGATAGTGGGCGTCGTCAAAGCCCCGTTCAGCGGGTTCCAGCCGGGTTATCTCACCGACTTGTGGGTCCCGCTGTCCACGGCCGTGGACCCTCGCTTTTTGGCGCAAGACGTGGAACTCGCCTCCATCTGGGGACGTCTGCGGCCTGGCGTCCTGCGATCCCAGGTTCGGGAGCCCCTTCAGGCTGCGTTCACCAATCTCCTTCGGGAGCGCCTTCGCGCGAATCCGCCACGCGCTTTGCAAGGGGATCGGCTAAAGCAGTTCGCCGAGCAGCCGCTGGTGGTCCGTGACGGCTCGACCGGCAGCGCACGCGATTCTCTCTTCCGCGCTCAGTTCCGCCGGCCTTTTCTGATCCTCGCTCTCATCTCGGCGCTTCTGCTGCTGGTGGCTTGCTCGAACGTCGCGAATCTTATGCTCGCGCGCGCTTCCGCTCGCGACGCTGAGATGGCGCTCCGAATCTCGCTTGGGGCTGCCCGCTCGCGTCTGATCCAGCAGATGCTGATCGAGAGTGCTCAACTCGCGGTCGCGGCCACGGTACTGGCGATAGTATTTGCTGCGGCCGCCGCGCCGGCCATCGTCGCCCGCCTGGGCCCATCCGAGTTTCCGGCTTTCCTGGACGTGGCGCCCCACCTGGGTACGCTTGCCTTCGCGGCCGCGCTCAGTATGCTGACGACGCTTCTTTTCGGCTTGGTGCCGGCCCTCCGCGCGTCGTCGGCCTCGCCCGAAACCGCCTTGAAGGCCGGTGGCGGCCAGCATTCTGCCCGCACCGGATCGCTGCGCTGGATGCTGACCGCTCAGATCGGGTTTAGCGTGGCTGTTATCTTCCTTTCCTCCTTGCTGCTGCTCTCATTTCGCAGGCTGATCTCCGTCCGTCTGGGCTTCTCTCCCGAAAACGTCGTCCTCTTCGATCTTGCGCCGCGCGATCCTGCCGATCGACACCAGGTTTCCGGAGTGGAGTTGCTCAAGCGTCTTCGCTCTCTCCCCGCTGTTCACGCGGCCGGCATCTCGGCTCAGCGCCCCATGGGCGGAGACATGGTTTGGATCATGACGCCGATCATCCGATTCCCCGGCCGTCCCGGCGAGGCTATTCGTCCAACCGAAATTCCGGTCGCCGGCGGTTTCTTCGACTCGCTACGAATCCGCTGGATCGCAGGCCGCGACTTTCTTCCCGAAGAGATCGCCCGCGGCGCCGCGCCGGTGATTGTAAATCAAGCCTTTGCCGGCACGTTTCTGCCGGGACGAAATCCGATTGGTCAGACCTTCGAAAAAATCGGAGATAATTCCGTCCCGGCACGCCTCGAGATCGTGGGAGTGGTGGATACCATTCGCTATAACAACCTTCGCGAGCTCGACTATCCATCCATCTATACGCCCCTTCGTGATATCAGCCGCGCCACAGTGAATATCCGGGCAGCTTCGACATCCCTCGCGATGACGACGTACTTGAAAGAACAAATCGAGTCTGCCGCACCGGGTCTGAAGGTTCGCAGCAGCATCTTATTGGTTTCCCAAATCGGCAACACGTTGATCGGCGAGCGGCTCCTCGCATTGCTCGCCGGTTTTTTCTCAACGGTAGCATTGCTGCTAGCCGCCGTCGGACTCTTTGGCGTGATCAATTATCTTGCGGTACGGCGGACTCGCGAGATCGGAATCCGCATCGCCCTGGGGGCCCGGCGACTCGCAGTAGTCCGGCTGATTGTCTCCGAAACCTCCATCCCAGTCACATTAGGAATCGTGGCGGGAATCATCGGCGGAATGGGTCTGGCACGCTATTTGGCGTCCCAGCTCTTTGGCGTCAAACCCACCGATCTTTCGAGTCTCGCCATCCCGGTCGCGTGCATCCTGTTCGCCTCGGCAGCGGCGGTTCTCCCGCCGGCCTTTCGTGCCGCATCCGCCGATCCCTTGATCGCGCTCAGACACGAATAACGACTCAGCCATCCGGATTACTTGCCCTTGGCGGAATCTGGCGCGCACGACGGATCGGCGATTTCCACGCGGCGATTCTTGGCTCGACCCTCGTCGTTGTTGTTGTCCGCAACCGGTTTGGTCTTACCGTACCCGCGCGCGCTCAGCCGCGCGGCCGCCACGCCGTGCTTCGCAAGCCAATCCGCGACGGCCCCGGCCCGCGCTTCCGACAGCGTCTGGTTGTAGGCATCGCCGCCGACATTGTCGGTGTGGCCCTGGACTTCGACCTTCAGAGTTTTGTCTTTCGCCAGAAGGTCCGCCACTTGCTGTAGCACCGCGTCCGAAGGCGGTTGCAGCGTGGATTTGTTGAAATCGAATAGTACGCCGTAAAGCGCGACGTGGCAGGTCTTCTTGAGACTCGCGGCTAGGTCGGTGGCGCCCGCATCTGCGACGGCAATGTCGTATCCATCCACGTTGATGTGGAGATACGCCCAAACATTCCGTCCGTTTTTCGCAAAGTGCGCATGCATCGTGGCATCTCCGCCGCTCGACTCGTCGACGATATCCCAACCGGCCTTGGTGAGTGCATCCCGATACTCGGTTAGGAACAGCGCGTACGACTCCCCCGCAAGCACATAGGCGCGATGCAGCGAGCCTTGCGCCATCAACTCCGGCTGATTCGCTCCCTTGGGTGTCACCCAAAACGGACGCGGATCCGGACCGCCTCCGCGGAATTTCGACCCAGCCATGGGCAAAAGGTACGGGAAGTCGCCCTTATCAGGCGAGGCCATTTTTTCGGGCACCGCGGCCGGAGCCGTCAGCGTCAGGGTGAAGGGCAGGGGCGCCACCTCAACCATGTTCAGACTCAGGCGGTTATTGAAAACGTCAATCACCGCCCAACCGTCCACGTCGTTTCGCGAGTACCGCCCGACGCCCACAGAGCGGTTTGGCTGCGGCTCTACGATCACCGTCCAACCGTTTGCCAGGAAAACGGGCTTGAGATAGGTCCAGGTTTCGACGCCGTTCTTGGCCTTCTCGACGTCGCCCCAGACGCGCCAATACCGGCCTCGTCTCACTGGATGCTGCTCGCCGTTCATGGGCGGGAACTGCAATTCGTCCCAGACGTGTTGCTCCGCCACCCAGTCGTCTCTGACCTTCAGCACGCTCGGCAAAAACGTCAATTCCGCTGGCGGTTGGTTTAACTGGGCAAGGGCGGCTGTGGCGAACCCGGCGAAAAGAGCCAGACGAGCATAACGCATCTGCGTATTATGCCGCATCCGGCGGCGTCGAAAGAGCTGCTATTTCTTGCCTTTCGCTGCTTCCTGATTCTCCTGCAGCCGGGCGCCTCTTAACACATCGCCGAGCGCGTAGTTGCCTTCATGGCAGGCGTATTCATAGATAGGCTGGGTGGTCGCCGGCCAAGCCATTTCGCCAGTCCACGGTTTATCCCAGGTCTTGGGATCTTCCACGGTGAAGCGATACAGCAGCGTCTTGCTGTCGAGACGCGTCAAGCGTTCGATGACGTGGAGGTTTTCCGTCGATCCGCGAAACCGGGTTTTGTCGGTGAAATTTGTCGTGTCGATGACCAGTGTGTCCCCATCCCAATGGCCCACCGAATCGCCCATCCAGCGCCGGATGTTCTGGGGAAGATGCTCGGCGTTCATGCGCACGATGCGCGCGTCATGCACCATCTCGGTAAGGATCATGATCGAGTCCGGCGTTTGCACGATCTGATGCAGGTCGTTATAGAAATAATCCGGCAGCGCCGGTGGACCCGAGGTGGACCCGAATCCAAGCAGGCAGCGTTCGCTCAGCGGCCTCTGCTCGGGATTATCGTATTCGCCGCGGCGTGTGGGGGCTTTGACATCCTGGTTCTCGCTCTGGTCCGAGGTGGGCCGCCCTCCGCGTCCGCCCGCGCCGCGCGCCTTCGCTGCGGCGTTGAAAGGCGGAACATGGCCATCCGGCGGGTCGACGACGATGGAGGTTCGAATCTGTCCATCCACCACCATGTATGCGGTGCCCTGGTTCAGCCACAGACGATCGTAGCCGCCGACCGCCCCGCCGCCCGCCTTCTCCAGAATTTCAAAGAAAGACTTCCCCTGGCTGGTGTCTCCGCCCACGGGCGGGGGAGGACGGTTTGGATCCAGCTTCGTGGCGTCTACGGCCCTACGAGCGGCTTCGGCCTTTTGCAGCGATTCGGCTTGTTCTTTTGTGAGTACCGGGGGATCGTTGGGCAGCCGCTCGAAGGGTGTCATCGTGGCCAGATCGTAAGTGCCCTGCAAGTCAGGATGTCCATCCGGAGTGCGGGCCGCAGCCGACTTCGCCGCGGTCTTCGTCACCTGGGCAGCCATGGGAACAGCCGTCAGCGATAACGCCAGGACCAGGCTCATTTCGACGGCGTTGGTTCTTAACATGAATCGATTCCACATATTCATACCTCCTCGGTTCTATTTGCTCAGCGGGTGTTTCCGGTACGGCCCATACAGCAGTTCCTCGACAAACTCCACGCACTTGAAATCCAGGATCTGCGCGTTCTTTTCCCTGACGTCGATAAAGCGGCATGCTGATTTTCCAGGGCCGCGTGAAGACGCCCCGGTCTTCGATGGTGGCTTCGTAGGAAATGACCTCCGGACTGGTGCGCGTGTAGCGCTCCACCACATGCAGCTTGTCGCTATGGATAATTTCCGGCGCGATCGAACCAGGTCCGGTCGTTCATATCGGTGACGTCGATCACCAGGGTCTCACCTTCCCAGTGGCCGACGGACTGGCCCATCCAGGTGTCGGTGGGCGCGGGGCCGGGATTCTTAAAATAAACATTCCGCACGGCGCCGGCGTACTCATACACGATGGTCAGCGCGCTCGAGCTTTGCAGAATCTGGAACGGGTACGGCATGTAGGTGGCGCGCGGCACACCCGGCAGATAGCACTTGATCTCGGGATCCTGATTTAGCCAATCCTCCTGGTTCTTTTTCCTGATCGCGAGCGCTGCCGGCTTGTAGGGGATTTCGCCGCCTTCCACCACGCCAAGGCTCGGCGGCACCGCGCCGACAGCGCCTAGCGCCAGCACCGGGGCAGCCGGGACGGAACCGAAGGGACCCGGGCGAAGCGCCATCGCCGGACGCGCCACATGACCTTCGAGATCGAAGTTGGCTTCATTCAGGACCTGCCAGATTCCATTCAAGTCGGGCTTGCCGTCGGGTCCGCGCCGCGCGTGATAAGCCTGTCCGGCCAGCGGCACAATCCAGATCACCATACTTGCCGCCACAGCGGTTCTCGTTATTTGTCTGCGAAGGACTTTGCCCATTCAATCTATCCTATTTGAAATATTATCTCCCCGCCAGTACGGCGAGGCAATTCTTATATCACAAATCCCCCCGGGCGGCCAAGGTCGATGTAAAGAGGTTCTGCGATGATGAGTGTGGCCGAGATAAAGGAGCAGACCAGCCGTGTGTTTCTCAGCAGCAGCGAACTTCGTGGGCAGCAGCGTCTTGGCCGGCGTCGGCGTGGTTACCTTGACGAGGGTGAAGCACCGGCGCGAGCTCCTTTTCGCAAGCTTGCCTACGCTATTCGCCATTCATCAATTCATCGAAGGATTCGTGTGGCTGGGTTTGGACGGGATTCTCTCCCCGGCGGTGGCGCACGACATGGGCGCCGCATTCATGCTGTATGCGCAGGGGCTGCTGCCTTTCCTTCTCCCGCTCAGCGTACTCCTGTTCGAGCCCGACCTGAAAAGCCGAAGGCGGATGGTTCCCCTGGTTGTGCTCGGCGGCGGCACGACGCTCTACATATTGTGGGCGTTGACGGCTTATCCAACGCAGGTGTACGTCAAGGGAGACAGTATCGTCTACATCAACCAAGCCACTAACAACACTGCGGTCGCGGTGCTCTATGTGATCGCCACCTGCGGATCCTTGTTTCTGTCAAAGATCAGAGTAATGATCATGTTCGGGATGGCGAACCTTGCGATTCTCCTGGTTGTGATGGCGGTGAAACGGTATGCGTTCACTTCCTTATGGTGCGCCTATGCGGCGATCGCCAGTGTCATCATCCTGGCCTACTTCTGGAAGAGTCACGCGGAGCGGCCCTTTCGCTACGCGCAATCTGCATGAAGGCTTGCTCAGGCTAATCGACGGTGAACCGCATCGCCTGAAAATCCAGCAGAAATCCGCCTCTCAGCGCGTCGATTCCCATCCAGCCGTCCCAGTATCGCTTGCCGCTATCCGGCGCGGGCGTAAAATTTGCCTTCTTGATATCCAGCCGCCGGCGTAAAATGTCGACCCACAATTCGGGAAGCTGCTCGAGCTTGCGGTGCACCACCGTTTCGCCGACGCTGCCCTCTATTTGCCGGACGGGTTTCATTTTCGATATCTCATCAAGACTCAGCGCATCGCGGAAGGACGGGTAGAACTCGCTCGAAAAGGCTCCCGTATCGACCACCAACTGGAGGCGGCGCTCCGCATGCGAAAGTTCCACCACCGCGTTCTGGCTGTCAAAGAACAGGTTTGGCTCTTCTTTTTAGGCTGGCCGTTCCGGCTTCTGGCGGGCGGATGCGAACCGTGCCATCGCGCGAAATCCCAACCCGGTTGAGCGCGCGAATGGTTGGAAGCCCGAGGAAGCCGCGCATTTGCACCCGCAACGGGGCAACATACATGGCCTTGTCGGCGAAAACCAGAAAGACCACGTTGCGCATATGGGCGCTTCCGAGCACCATATCGGCAGACGCCACGCGGACCGGATTGTTGTTTCCGGTCGCGCCGGCGACGGTTGCCTGTGAATCGCGAATCGAAAGTCCCATACGCCGGGCTTCCGACTCGCAGAGTGCGGAGAAGTTGGCGCCGGTATCGAAGATCAACTGAGTGTCCACGCCGTTCACCTGAACCGGGACATCCCAGGTGCCGAGCCGGTTGCGCGTCGCCCTGATCGATGGTGCTTTGAGAATCTCGACGCTTTCGGGAGGGACATCGCGGAACGAGGCGATGAGAGGATCGCCCTCGGGCGAGCTTCGGATGGCCTCGCCGTACCGCCCCAATCGAACCCATGCCGAGGATATTTCCTGCCGTGCCTGGAGCGCCAGTTCTGGAGCGGGATTTGTCGCGAGGAACTCCTGGAGCAGGCCGATGCCCTCTTCCTCGCGGCCAAATCGGCTGGCCACCACGCCTCGATAAAAGAGAGTCTCGGAAGTACCGGCGCGGGAATGCTGCAACTCGCGGCGAAGTTCGAAGAAGCGCTTGTCTTCGGTGAGTTGGCGAAGCGGA
>CAVPKR010000057.1:0-4378 GCA_963705675.1 Terriglobia bacterium | reverse complement strand
CCGCCTGCCGGGTACTGGTGGATCACGTCAACATTGGCAATTCGGCTTTCACTACAAATCGAGGGAAGCTTCTGCCGCAGCCTCGCGTCGGGGCGGCTTGGAGTCCGTTCAGCAATAAGACCGTGATCCGGGCGGGTTTCGGTATGTACAACGACCTTCAGGACGCCCTGGGATATCGCACCGATCAGAATGCGCCATTTAACCCTACCTATAGCCTTCCGAACGCAACGGTAGCGCAGCTTCCGATCTCGCAGACGGCGGCGGTGCCTGCCACTGCAAAGTTAGTACCGGGCGGAACTCAGCCGGACCTGTATACACCTACCTTGATCTCTTATTCGCTGAGGATTCAACAGGAGATTACTGCCAATACTTCGCTGACGGTAGGATATGTCGGATCGCATGGCTATCACGAGATTTTGGGGATCGACGCGAATGAGCCATTTCCGGTCATTTGTCCGGCTTCACCCTGCCCGGCGACTTACCCGAGCACCTTCCCGGCGGGGATTGCAGGAACCGCGGTTCCCGCCGGGACTTACTATGTACCCACCGCGACGAAGCCGAACGCGGCGATCGCCAATACATGGACTTACTTCTCCGAAGCGAATAGTTCCTATAATGCGCTGCAAGTGGACGTAACCCATCGTTTCAGCAGCGGACTGGGGTTGCGCGGAGTCTATACATGGTCCAAGACTCTGGACGATGGCGATTCGGTAAATGCGACCACGTCGGGTAACGAGCCGGCACTGGTGTCGAACCCATTTAATTTGCGGTCGGACTGGGGGTTGGCTAACTTCGATGTTAGAAATGTCGCGGTGATCAGCGCTACTTACGCGCTGCCGTTCGGGATGAAGCGCATGCTGGCGGGCGGGTGGACGGTTAACTCGATTGTGACTCTGCAGGGAGGCTTTCCCTTTACTCCGCAACTGAGTTACAATCCGTCAAATACGGGCGACACTCGAAATCCGGTGCGGCCCTTTGTGAATCCGGCATTTACGGGACCGGTGATAGAGGGAAGCCCGAATCAGTGGTTTAATCCTAATGCATTTCTGGCTCCCCCGAATGCCAGTGGATTCTATGGAAATTTGGGCCGCGATACTTTGATCGGACCCGGGCTGGCTACCTGGGATTTTTCTCTGATGAAAGATACACGCATCCGGGAGAATCTTAGGTTGCAGTTTAGAGCCGAGATCTTTAATCTTTTGAATCGGGCTAACTTTAATTCCCCGAATGCCGTGGTATTTACTCCCACTGGTGTTTCTCCTACAGCGGGATTAATTACCAGCACGTCGACGACATCGCGGCAGATTCAATTCGGACTTAAGCTACTCTGGTAGGCGATGCGGTTCAGCCGGATACTGATCGGACTCGCGGCGGCGCTGGCGGGATGCCAGCCCGCATCGCGCGTGAAGCCGGAGGTCACGGTTGCAGCGGCCGCGAACCTTACGGGAGTGTTCGATCGCATCGCGCCCGCGTTTGAAATGAAGACCGGGATTCACGTGGTTTCGAGTTTTGCGTCCACGGCGCAGTTGGCCCAGCAGATCGAAAACTCCGCGCCGTTCGACGTTTTTATGTCCGCCGATTCGGAGCATGTCGCAGCGCTGGAACACGCCGGATTATTGACCGCGGGCAGCCGCGCGGTTTACGCGGTGGGAGTTCTGGCGGTGTGGATTCCACCCACCAGCGAGGCGCGCGTGAACGGACTGGATGATTTGACATCGGGCACCGTGAAAGTTATCGCCATTGCTAAGCCGGAGTTGGCGCCCTATGGAGCCGCATCTGTCGAAGCGCTGCACATGCTGGGCATCTGGGGCCGGGTGGTGCCGAAAATCGTTTACGCCGAAAACATAAATATGGCGAAGCAGTATGGCACGTCCGGGAACGCCGACGCGGTGTTCACGGCATACTCGCTGGTGCTTGGCGAAAAAGGAAAGGTCATTCGGGTGGATGGCGCATTACATCAGCCGATCCGGCAGGAACTCGGGATTATTGGGCGTTCGCAAGATCAGAGGAATGCGCGGCAATTTGCGGACTATTTACTTACCGGCGACGGAAAATCGATATTAACCAGCTTCGGTTACGAACTACCTTAGCTACTTCTTATAGATCACCCGCCAGATTTTACCTTTCTGACTATCGGTGATATAAAGCGACCCGTCGGGAGCTTGGGCTACGCCATCGGCACGCGCCGCGGCTTCATTGGGATTCATCAGCGGAGCTTTCCCGGCAAAGCCGTTCGCGAAAATTTCGAAATTGCCGGATGGCTTGCCATTGGCGAATGGCTGAAAGGTCACGTTGTAGCCGTCCTGAGGCATAGGGGCTCGATTCCAGGAGCCGTGAAAAGCGATGAAGGCTCCATCTTTATAATGTGGGGGAAATTGAGAGCCGGTATAGAACATTACGTCGACCGGCGCCCAATGGGCGGGAAATGTAGTTACGGGGAGCGAGAATTCGCTGCACCGGCCGACGGTCTTGCCATCGCCGCCATATTCCGGATTCAACAACAGCTTCTTGAGGTTGTAATCGTAGAAGCAATAGGGCCAGCCGAAGTTAGTGCCTTCGGTGGCGCGATACATCGGCTCGGCGGGACGCGTGGCGTTGTCTTCGGCGGTAAAATGCTCGGGAAATAATACGTCGAGCTGATCGCGATTATTCATTACCACGTAGAGCGCGCCATCGTGCCAAGTGATGGCGGGCATTTGGCGCATGCCGGTGGAAAAGCGCTCGCCATCGGTTTGCTTCTGGCCCAGTTTGTTTTCGTCGAACTTCCAGATGCCGCCGTGCATTTCGAGAATCGGGCACGGATCCTGGCCGGCGACTTTCGGCTGCCGGTCCTTGGATTGGCAGGCGTTCGAAGGCGCGCCGACGTTCACGTAAAGCGAACCTTTGCCGTCGAAGGCGATGCCTTTATCGCCGTGCTGATTGACTCCTTCAAGGCCGGAGACCACCACTTCGGGCGGTCCGGCGGGCTTTAACTGGCCCGGCGTCATTTTGTATCGCTCCACTGAATTTACTTTGGCGATATAGAGGTAACCGTTGCGAAACGCGATGCCGGTGGTGCTGCCTTCGCCGAATTTCTCCTGGACATCGAAGCGGCCATCGCCCTTGGTGGAGCGCAACGCCACGATTCCGCCGGTGCGATTGCGGCCTCCGAGAAGGGCAACGTAGACGTCTCCATTCGAGGCCACGGCCAGGTGGCGCGCCGGTCCGATGTCATTCGCGACGACCAGGGCGCAGAAGCCGGGGGGCAATTGGATGCCGCCATTATCGGGATCGCAAGCGGGGGGAGCGGCGGCGTTGGCAAGTGCGGCGAGGAAACATATGGCCGCGGCGCGGCTTAGAAAATTCATTCGATTCTCCTGATTTGAGGATCTCACGCTTATCAGAAACAACGAAACAGATGATAAACTGGAGAAAGAGAAGTATGCGATTTGGGCGCATCATCCTCGCGAGTCTTACTGCGCTGGCGGCTTCGTACTCGTTTGCGCAGACGATGCCCCGGCCCGTGGCGGCTTCCGAATCCCTGCCGCGGCTGCTTCAGATCGTGATGCCGATGTTCGTCAGCGCGGCAGAATCTACTTCCGCGACGCCGTCGGTGGCGTCCGCTTCGCACGCGGAATTTGCGCTGGCGGCCCTGGTTCGGACCCCGCTGAGTGGCTCTTTGTGCCTGGTTTCCAGCCTCGCCGCGGTCGATCTCGGACAGCGGCGGCACCAACGCGCGCTCCTCCGCTGCTGATCCGGCTGCATCCAGCGGCCGTGTGTAAACAAACGATCAGGAGTAGTCTGGAGGTGCAGTCATGATTGACACTTATCTCGCGAAAATTTTCGGCACCAAGCACGAGCGAGAAGTAAAGAAGATGCGGCCTTTGATCGCCGCGATCGGCGAATTGGAACCGCAGATGAAGGCCATGTCGGATGAGGAGCTCGCCGGGCAGACCGCCGTGTTCCGCGAACGGCTGGCGAATGGGGAAACGCTGGACGACCTGCTGATTCCGGCGTTCGCCACGGTGCGGGAAGCCGGGCGGCGAGTGCTGAACATGCGGCACTTCGATGTGCAGTTGATCGGCGGGGTGGTTTTGCATCGCGGAAAAATCGCCGAGATGAAGACCGGCGAAGGCAAGACGCTGGTGGCGACGCTTCCGGTTTATCTGAATGCGCTGGCCGGCAAGGGCGTACACGTCGTCACGGTAAACGACTACCTGGCCAAACGCGATTCGGAGTGGATGGGGCGGCTGTATAAGGCTCTGGGGATGACGGTGGGCGTGATTGTCCACGATCTGGATGACGACGAGCGGAAGGCCAGCTACGCGTCCGACATTACTTACGGGACCAACAACGAGTTCGGGTTCGATTACCTGCGCGACAACATGAAATTCCGGAT
>CAVPKR010000056.1:0-58214 GCA_963705675.1 Terriglobia bacterium | reverse complement strand
GCTGCGAGTCGCCTGGGCAAAGGGCAATTTTTCAACTATAGCAAAGAGGGTATGGCTGAAGAGATCTTTGCGGAACTGTGCCGCGCCAGTGCCGGGGGTATAGCTGACTATAGCGGCATTACTTATGAAAAAATTCGCGCAGGGGTCTTCTGGCCCTGTCCCACACAGGATCATCCTGGTACACCGCGCCTGTTTCAGGAGGGTTTCCCCACATCGACAGGGAAGGCTCGTTTTCACGCTATTCGTCATCAGCAGCCTGCTGAGACAATTGATAGCGAGTATCCCCTATACTTTATCACCGGGCGCGTCCTTTCCCAGTATCAGTCGGGCACGCAAACGCGGCGTATTGAACAGTTATGTGCGAACATGCCTGCTGCGCAGGCTGAAATGCATCCGAGTGTTGCGCAACGCTATAACCTCGCGACAGGCGATCAGGTGACCCTGGCAACGCGACGGGGGAGTGCCACCTTCATGGTAAAGGTCACCTCTGATATTCGCGAGGATACCTTCTCAGCTCCTTTCCACTGGAGCGGCAAGCAATCCATTAATCGTCTCACGAATCCCGCATGAGATCCTACCAGTTGTATGCCAGAGTTTAAGGTCTGTGCGGTTCGTATCGTACCGCACAGAGCATTGCAGGAGGAAGAAGAATAATGACACATAAGCAGAGGCTTGTAATCATTGGGAATGGTATGGCAGGCGCTCGCCTGGTCGAAGAGATATTAGCACGCCAGGGAAGCGAACTTTTTGAGATTATCATGTTTGGCGATGAGCCTTACGGGAACTACAATCGCATCCTGCTTTCTGGTGTACTGGCGGGTACGCACGATCCCAAAGATATCTTTATTAATCCCCTCTCCTGGTACGAGGAAAACAACGTCATTTTGCATGCTGGCAGGCGTGGTAAGTGCAATTGATCCTGTGTCCAAAGTTGTGCTTGCTGGAGACGGATCTGGTTGAACCCTATGATAAGCTAGTTATCGCCACGGGCAGTACACCTTTCGTACCGGTCTTTAGATAATCTCTCTGGCGAGCAAAGCAGTTTAAAAGATGGCATTTTTGTCTTTCGCACGATGGACGATTGTCAGGAGATGATTGAATACGCCTCGCATGCACGCAAAGCGGTAGTTGTTGGTGGTGGATTGCTGGGTCTCGAAGCGGCACGCGGGCTGCTCAATCGAGGTCTTGAAGTGCATGTGGCGCATGTAACGGCTCATCCTATGAACGTCCAACTTGATCCCTCTGCTGGCAAGATCTTGCAGAAATCATTGGAAGGTATGGGTGTCAATCTCCATTTAAAGAAGCGTGCCAGTTCTGTGCTCGGAAACGGACATGTCACCGGCCTCGCATTTCAAGATGGCTCTATGCTTGACTGTGATATGCTTGTGATCTCGACGGGCATTCGTCCTAACGTCGAACTGGCCTGTCAGAGTGGGCTGGCCGTCGATCAAGGCATTCTCGTTGAAGATGATCTCTCCTGTAAAGATGTGATGGATATCTACGCGCTTGGTGAATGCATTCAGCATCGCGGACAGAGCCTCTGGGCTTGTCTCACCCATCTGGGAACAGGCCCAGGTACTTGCTGAACGTCTGGCGTTAGATGGAGCCTCTTCAAGCCGTTTACCAGGGTTCACAGGTCTCGACAAAATTAAAGGTAATGGGCGTAGAACTGGCAATTATGGGTGAGAAAGACCCTTATAGCGAGGACGACGAAGTCGTGACCTATGCTGAACCCGGCAAGGGTATCTACAAGAAACTGATTATCCATGACAATCGTCTGGTGGGAGCTATTCTAATGGGTGACGGTCAGGCTGCTCCTAGAGTTTTACAACTCTTTGATCGCAAGGGTGCCCTGCCTGAGAATCGTGCGGAGCTTCTCTTCCCTCTGGCAGGAGAAAACAAAGCGACCAACGTAGCCGATCTGCCTGATAGTGCCCAGATCTGTAACTGCAATGGTGTAACGAAAGGAAAAATTATCGCGGCAGTGAAGGCGGGTAAACGGAGCCTGAAAGTGCTCTGCGACTCTACGCGTGCTGGTACGGGATGTGGCGCTTGCAAATCCCAGGTGCAGGAAATTCTAGAGCAAGCTGCCGGTGATCAGTTGGTCGAAGATCCCTCTATCCACTACTATGTACCAGGGGTAGCGCTGACCAAGGCCGAGATGATCAAAGCTATCAGAGAGCAAAACCTGCGAAGTGTGTCCTCTGTGTTTATAGCGCTTGCGAATGGCAAAGAAGATCTTGCCAGCAAAATCGGTCTTGCTTCGCTACTCAAGACCATCTGGGGCAAAGATTAAAGACGAACGTGATGCCCGTTTCATCAATGATCGGGTGCATGCCAATATCCAGCATGATGGCACATTCAGCGTTGTGCCACGTATCTATGGCGGAGTAACATCAGCGGCGGAACTACGGCGTATTGCGGACGTGGCGGAAAAATACCGGGTGCCGATGGTAAAGATTACTGGTGGGCAGCGTATCGATCTGCTTGGTATCGAAAAAGAGAAATTGCCACAGATCTGGCAGGATCTGGGTATGCCCTCAGGTCATGCCTACACTAAATCGTTTCGTACCTGTAAGACGTGCGTAGGCACCGATTTTTGTCGCTTCGGTGTCGGCGATAGTACTGCTCTGGGTATTAAGATAGAAAAGCGCTTCCAGGGCATCGAATCACCCCATAAAATGAAGCTGGCAGTCTCTGGCTGTCCTCGCAACTGTGCTGAAGCAACGGTAAAAGATCTGGGTGCCATAGCTATCGAGGGTGGCAAGTGGGAAATCTATATTGGTGGAGCCGCAGGAGCCTCTGTACGCAAGGGCGATGTATTATGTATAGTAGACTCACCTGAAAAGGTGTTGCACTACATGGGGCGCTTCATGCAGTATTACCGTGAAAATGCGAAATACCTGGAACGCACATACGGCTTTGTCCAGCGGTTGGGCATTGAGCGTCTGCGTCAGATTCTCATTGATGATACTGAAGGCATATGTGAGCGGCTGGATGCGGATATACAGGCAGCGGTAGACGCCTACAAAGATCCCTGGCAGGAGGCTGTTGCACCAAACACGCCGATGCAATTTGCAAGCGTTGTGGATACCGTCAGCCTCGTGACGAAAGTAGAGGTACTTTAATCATGAGTACTCTTGAAAAGCAGCAGCAGGTTATGAATTTTTCCAGGAGTGGAGCTCCGGCAGTCTGCCGAGAATGCTCGCCGTAACCTTTCAGCATCCTACGCCCTATTTCGACGATTCCTACGCCGTCAACTCGGCTAACAATGGACCCTATGGCGATGCTCTTCTCCAGGAATTGATTCCCTATCTCGAAGAACATTTCCGCATCATCCGAGAACCCTACGCTCGCGTGCTGACGGGTGGCTCGACGGGTGGCTGGGAATCGTTGGCGCTCCAGCTTTACCACCCGAATTTCTTCGGAGGCACCTGGACTTTCTTTCCGGACCCGGTCGATTTTCATAAATATCAGATGGTGAATATTTATGAGGACGAGAATGCGTTCACGGCTCCCGGCTATCAGTACATGATCCCGGAGCGGCCGATGATGCGCACCGCCGAAGGCCAGGTCACCCAAACCATGCGGGAGATGAGCCAGCTGGAAAATGTGCTCGGCAGCAAGGGGCGCTCCGCGCAGCAGTTTGAAGCTTGGGAAGCCGTGTACGGACCGGTGGGAGAGGACGGCTATCCGCGTCCGCTGTTCGACAAGGCGACCGGCAAGATCGACCGCAGCGTCGCAGATTACATGCGCGATCACGGCTATGATCTGACCTACTACACCAAAACCAACTGGAAGGAAATCGGCCCGAAATTAAAGGGGAAGCTTAATGTTTATGTCGGCGACATGGATAATTTCTATCTGAACCTCGCGGTGTATTTGTTCGAGGATTTCATGAAGACCACCGACGCGGCGGCGCATTTCGAATACGGCCGCCCTATGAAGCCGCACGGCTGGCATCCGATGAGCAACGCCGAGCTGGTGAAAATGATGGCGGAACAGGTTCACCGAAACGCGCCGTAACGCGGCCGCGTCGTAAAAAAAGCGATGAAGCTCCTGGCGGTGCTGGCGTGTGCGGCAACCCTGGGTTCCGCGCAGGATAAACCCGAATTCAACGTTCGCACGAACTTGGTTTTTCTGCCGACGCGCGTCCAGAAAAAGTCCGGCGAGACCATTTACGGCCTCCGGCCCGAGCAGTTTCTGGTCGAAGACAACGGCGTGAAGCAGACCGTGAATGTCGAAGAAGATCCGGCTTCGCTCGGCGTTTCTCTGGTCGTCGCGGTGCAGTGCAGCCGGTCCGCTCCCGCGGAATTCGGCAAGCTGAAAGGCTTGGGCGCAATGATCGACTCCATCACCGGGCATGCGCCGCATGAAGTCGCGGTGGTCAGTTATGGAGAAGGTCAATACTTGCTCGGCGATTTCACGGGCAGCTCTGACGCCGTTCGCCATGCCCTGAGCCGAATCCGGCCGTGTGGGGATTTCAGCGCCGCGGCGGTGGATGCCGTTGAGTACTCGATCGACTTGCTCAAGCGCCGCCAGAACCGCAATCGCCGGGCGATTCTCCTGATTGGCGAAACTCGGGACCATGGCAGCCATGCCAAGCTTCACGAAGTGATTACGCAGCTCGGCGTCAGCGACACGGTGATTTATACCGTCGCATTTTCGCCGCTAAGGGACGACTTCCTTTCGGGGCTCAGCAATCACTCTAAGGAGGCGCCGCCGCCGAAAGGCTTCACTCCGCCGCCGCTTTATCCCGAATCCGCGGAAAAAGAACCTGTCTATACGGACCACACACCGCTGTTCGTTTTGCCCCCGCAGATCATGATTCTGGTCAACGCGCTCCGAAGCAACACGGCTTCGGAACTCGCGTCGCTTTCGGGCGGGGAATATATGAATTTCACGACCCAGAAGGGCTTCGAGGAAAGTTTGCTGCGGATTTCGAACCAGATCTACAATTATTACCTGCTGAGCTACAAGCCGCCGTCGAGCCAGGGACTAAGTGTTCATTCGGTGCAGGTTCGGGTTCCGGATTTTCCGGATGCGGTAATTCAGACGCGCCGCAGCTACTGGGCGCCTTAGTTGGAGGAGTCTCGATTACGGGTAGAAGTTACGCCGGAAATGATACCCAATCCGGCAAGGATCACCGCGCCGACCACGATCCAGTGCGTAGGGACGTGGGCCATGTGGGCGCCGATTGCCAATCCTATGATGACGATAACGTATCCTGCCAGGTATATTCCGAACGACATATCCACCCTCCGCCTGATCATGTAAGCAATCACGTAGCCAATGGTATATTTCAGGCTATGGATCTGAGCGGGCGAGTGGCAGTCGTCATCGGGGGAACGTCGGGCCTGGGCCGCGCGATCGCGGTCGGACTCGCGAACGCGGGAGTGGATGTGGCGGCCACTGGTCGCCGGGCCGACCTGGTAGAGACAGTGGCGGGTGACATTGTGGCGGCGGGGCGTCGTTCCATGAATATGCCGGTGGATGTGCTGTCTAGGAAGTCCCTGGATGCCTTTCGCGACGCCGTGGTGAAACAGCTCGGAGGCGTGGACATCCTGGTGAACGCGGCGGGTCGCATGTCCAAGGCGGCCGTGAAAGATGTCGCGGAGGCCGAGTGGGATTCGGTTCAGAACACCAATGTCACCGGCGTCCTGCGCGCTTGTCAGGCGTTTTACGAGCCCTTGAAGGCGAGTGGACGCGGGCGCGTCATCAATATCACTTCATTGAATTCGTTCGTCAGTTTGAACGGAGTGGCGGCGTATGCGGTGTCGAAGGCGGCGCTGCTGGGATTGACTCGAAGCCTGGCGGTGGAATGGGCCACCAGCGGAATCTGCGTCAATGCGATCGCGCCTGGGGTGTTTCGGACGGAACTAAACGCGGATTTGCTCGACCATACCGACCGGGGGCGAGAGTTGCTGACCCGAACTCCGATGCGCCGCTTCGGCCGAGCCGAGGAACTGGTGGGTGCAGCGGTGCTGTTCGCCTCGGACGCGGCTAGCTTCATTACGGGGCAGTGTTTGGCTGTGGATGGAGGGTTCCTGGCGTCGGGGGTGAACGCGGGGACTCAGTAGTTAATGGGCGAGCAGTTCGCGAATCGCCGGCTCGAGTTGCCCCGCAGTGGTGCCGCTGGCGACAATTCGATGGGCGGAATCGAGGACAAAGGTCTTGCCCGCACGTGGGTCTACTTTGTAGCGGGCGGCTAAACCGCCGGGATCGGCGACTTGCGGCCATGCGATGGTGATGTCGTCCAAAGCTTCCTGGATATGCTTGGGGTTCGAGTCCATGCTGACGCCCAATGCCGATAGTCCTCGCCGGCTGAATTGGTGATACAGGGGAATCATAGACATAAGCTGGCCCTTGGAGGGGCCCTTCGGCGACCAGAATGTTACCAGGATGACGCGGCCTCGCATTCCCGACAGGCTCACCATTTTCCCTTTGGAATCGCGAGCAGAAAAGTTTGCGAAGATCTCAGTCGGAGGAGCGGGAGGCGCTGGTTTCTCGGTACCCGCCGCAGGCTTGGGAACCACCGGCGCGGGCAGCGGCTGGCTCGCGATGGCTTCCAGGCGAACGTCGCTGACTTTCTCACGCTCCTGGACGAATGACGCGATGACCGGAAGATTGTCTCCCAGGAAATATCCGCCGATGGTCTTTCCATCGCGCGTCAGAGTGAGGCTATAACAGGCGCCGTCGCCACCCGCAACGGCGTGATTCACTTCTATTTGATCAGTCGACCGAATCGCAGTGACTTCCTCGTCACTGGCGGAGCAGCCTGCCCGAAGCGCTCCGGGCGTGGAAGCGCCTTGGAAAAACGCGAGCACTGTAAGTGTGAGGATGGGCGTCATTTGCTCAGGCGCAAGAGCTCCGAGGCGAGTTGCGCGAATAGTTGATTGAGTTGATTTCGATCGGCCGTCACAAAGTACTTGCCGGTTTCCTGACCAGTCTGATACGCCGGATTCGTATACAGCGTGGTGTTGACGCCAGCTACATAGGTGGAATCGTAAGGCAGAGCCGGGATGTTCGGATAATTCGCCACGATGGGCAGAAATTCGCGGTCTACCGAGTCCGTGCCGTTGCCTGTCAAATAAATGACGTCTATGATCGGGTGGTACGTGGTATCGCTGCGAATCGTGTAGGCTTGCGCCATGGTTCCATTCATGGCCGCTGCCACCACAGTATTGGGTTGATCGGGACGGAAGAACCCGCTGTATGTGTTCGCATTCGGGTACGGGTTGGTGGACGGGAAGAAGTTGGAACCGGTTCCTATGCTGGCGTGATTCGACCACAAATCCCCCGTATTCTTACAGTTGGGGGATACGGTAGAGTCCGGGCTGCATAGGGAGTTGACCTGGAATATCCAGAAGTCCCGAGTGACTTTTCCTCCAGAAACAGAGTTCGGGTACGGCGAGGGCGCGCCGCTTCCGGTGGCGGCGACGCCGTGCAGGCTGTTGCCGTAAGTATCGGTGTCCGGTATATACGATATGTACTGACGAACATTGGTTGACGGAAGCGAGCTGGTGCTGGAACACGCGGACGGCCAAGTAACGGTGTAACTATCGATAGGGGGGGCCAAGCCGTAAGTTCCCGCCCCGTAGGAATCCTGATCGCCCCACTGCGCCAAGGTTCCGGTGACAGTTTGCCCGACCGTGCTCGCTGGGCAAACAATCGGCGCATTCACGCAAATTCGTTCCTGATTCACTCCGTTAGCGTCAGCCGGTCCTTGATCCGTGCAGCTTGCATTGCCATCGTAGTAGGACGTGGAGGGCTGGGTGGGAGGCGTCGGGCTGGCTAAAGCGGGACCCCATTGCGAAGGGCCGTTGGCCCCAATCGCTAGACCGGTGATAGCGCGAACCGGGAATGCCGCGGTTACTCCGTTGGGTGAACCGTCGGTAAACAAGACAATCGTATTTTCAGCTAAGGGAAGCCCGACACCCTTGATTTCCGTATAGGCCAAGTTGAGTGCCGTGATCGTATTCGTGTTGCTTCCGCACGTAATATTCCCAATGTCGGTGTTCAGGGTCCCATCGCCCCAACTCTGGCTCGGCGCGTACGTCAGATGCGCGGTGATATCGAACTTAATGAGGCCTATGTAATCAAACGGACTGAACAGAGTGATGAAATTCTGTGCCGCCTGCACCATCGCCTGGCAGGCGGTAAGGCCGGTAGTCGGGTCCGCGGCGGTATTCATCGAACTCGACTGATCGAGCACGAGCATCATCACCACGCCGCGGCGGCTGGCTGTGCCTGTGTCTCCGACGTTGATGCTGCTCACGCAGGTCAAATTGGTGACGCAGAAAATCCTCATGAAATACGTGGGTGCCTGGACTGACGCGGTCACGGTAATATCCAGCACGCCGGTAGGAAGGTTGTTGACGTCTTTTTCCTGGCCGAACGATGGAGTGACGGCAGGGGTGCCGATGGTGTTCATGTAGCCGGTGGGAAAATTCGCGTTGAAGAACGTAGTGGCGGCCGTGGTGGCGGCCGTGGTCGCCTGCGATACCGAGTTCTGAAGATTCACGGATCGGCCAGCGGCTAGGGCGGCACCGTCAACGGCCGCGCTCAGCCGGACCTTGATCATATAGATGGTGCCGATGTCGATCGCCAGGCCTGATGAGGCGACGATGAAGGTCAGCATGATGATGTACAGGATCAGCGTGAAGCCGCGTTGCTTTTGGTTCTTTGGTTCCATGGCAAACCTCCCTAGGAAATCGTGCGCGAATAAATAGTTGGCGTGTTCCAGATCGAAAACAGATTCAAATAACTCACGTCGGCATACATTTCGGCAATCAAAGCGTAAGTGCTCGCGGTGAGAGCCACAACGCTGGTACTAAAGCCGCTGACGGCGCGGTTCGATGTATCGGTGGCGATATTGTGGGCCGAAACTGTGCCATTAGTTAGCACGTCTCCCGATGGCGGAGTTCCCACCTGGCTGGTCCAACGCGTGGTATTGCCGATGACCACGCGATAGGCAAACACATAAGAGCCATAATTCGCACAGTTACTGGTGTCCCAAAACGGCGCCGTGGCGTGGGGCGTGAGGCCCGCGAGCGAGCATTCCGTGGGACCGACGTCGACGACCTTCGAGAGAATCAGCACCCCGTTGCCGGTACTGCTTGGATCGTATGACGTGTCCGAGGCCATGCCAAGTCCGGTGGCGGCGCGGACGATGATGCGCTGGTTCTGGGTCTGCGACAGATCAAGTCCTTCATTGGGGTCGGTGTTGGAGCGGACCATCAGAACTACGGCGTCGCGGCAGATATTGCTGACCTGGATACCCTTGGAAAGCGCCGCGCCGATGGTAAAGGTGGCGGCGAACATGGGAACCAGGAAAGCCATCACCAGGGCGAACTCGACCATCGCGTTCCCGGTTTCCCTTTGGTTTTTCGATTGATTTCGCATTTTGAGCATGTCCTCTGCTTAAGGAGCGGGCGGAGTGATCGTGCCGGGCTGAAGACCGCCCAAGATGTCTATGGAGGCGGCTCCCAGGGCGATAGAGGAATTCTTGAGAGCGAATCCGCTCGCCGAAATCGGAAGGAGCCAGTTCCAGGGGAAATTCGCCACCACCACCTCGACCACATTGCCGGGAGAATTCACATAATCGACGACGGTGCCGTTCGCCAGGGTCTGCGCCGGCGAGAGCGTCTGGGCGGCGGAGCATGTGCCGCTGTTGCAGATATCGACCGGCGTGGATAGATTGTTCGCGGTGTAGTAATTCACCGTAATCAGGTTGGAGTTGCCGTTGTTGACGAAGCCGAAGGAGTTGGTCTCGACCACCAGATTGATGCAGCTTGCCTGAGAGGTGCAGGTGGTTCCGTTATAGCTTCCCTGATAGGTGACCGCCCAGCGAGCGCCTTCCCGCGTCGCGCTGGTGAGGGTACTTTGCAGGAAAACCACCAGAGAGACGTCGATGAAGCCGAGGAACATGCACATCATCGGGATGAGCGTCATCGCCATCTCGAGCATCGCGTTTCCGCCTTCGCGGGACCGCTTGACCGGAGGTTTCGCCATTGAATACATTCGCTCCACTCCACATGATCGGGATATTTGCTCTCCGGCACGATGCGATAACGGCATTATTTTGCCTCAGAAAGCGCCTTAGCCGGTCGTAGGACGTGGTACCTTGCGGCCATGAAGATTCTGAGCCTTGAGGTCTTTATCGACTATTTGGGGAAAGTTCTTGAGGGCATTCGCGGGTCGCCGGGTCGATTCCAGTGGATAAATCGGCGGCCTGATCCGGCAGGGGTTTTGGGGGCGCGCGATGTGCGCGCCGGTCCTCGCCTAGATTCCTTCGGCCATGTCGCTGGCGGTGAAGTACGCGCAATCGGGGTGATGGAACACCAGGGCGCTGACGCTGGCTTCCGGGTCCATCATGAAGCCCTCAGTCAGCTTGACGCCGATGTCGTCGGGACGGAGCAGGGTCCACATGCCTTGCTGATCTTCGAGATTCGGGCAGGCGGGATACCCGAAGCTGTAGCGCTTGCCTCGGTAGCGCGAGGTGAAACGCTCCTGCATGGTCATAGTGGGTGGATCAGGAAAGCCCCAATCCTCACGAATGCGGCGATGGAGCCACTCGGCGCAACCCTCGGCGGTTTCGATGGCCAGGGCTTGCAGGGCGTGGGCCATCAGGAATTCGCCGCGATTTTTCGCATCCTCGGAATGGGAACGGACGCATTCGCCGGCCGTGACTACGAACATCGCCAGATGGTCGCGGCGGGTTTCGTCGGGGTCCAGGATGTAGTCGCTGAGGCACAGGCCGTCGGATTTGGGCTGGCGGCCGAAGCGGAACGTATGTAAAGGGCTCGAAGAACCCGGTTCAAAGAGGTTGATGGAGTTGCCGTCGCGCTCGGCTTCGAAGAACTGCCAGACGGCGCGGATCTTCATAAATTTGGCGGCGGCCTCTTTTACTTTTTCTACTTCCTGGTAAAGCTCCAGGGCTTTGGGGTCGCGCTCGGCCAGAAGCTTTTCGAAATTGCCTTTAAACCCCAGGTGGCGGCCAAAGAGCATGAAGGGGTTGATGTAGCTCCAGATCTCCTGAAGGTTGGGGATCTCGCGGATGCGGCGGTCGAGATAGGGGGCGGCGGGGATCGGAATGCCGGTACGGACTTTCGGGCTGCGGGCGGTGCCGAGGTTGATGGCAGGCGCCGCCTCGACGGGCCCGGCGGCGGCTGTGGTGAAGATATGGGTGCTGACTACGACGTCGTGGGTCAACGGGTCCATCAGCTCGTTCATGATGCGGAGGCCGGTCATGGCGTCTTTGGCATAAAAGGTCGCGGACCCGTAGGCGGGACCGATACGGGTGGTGGTGAATTTTTCTGAGAGCGCCGCGCCGCCGACTAACAGTGGAACATCGACGCCGTGATCCTTAAAGTCCGACGCGGTGGTGACCATTTGATGGGCGCTCTTGACCAGAAGGCCGGAGAGGCCGATGGCGTCGGGATGATGCTCCTTGAAGGCGCGAATCAGGTCCTCGGGCGGGACTTTGATGCCCAGGTTCACGACGTTGTAGCCATTGTTCGCAAGGATGATCTCAACCAGGTTCTTGCCGATGTCGTGGACGTCGCCTTTGACGGTGGCTAGGACGATTTTTCCACGGGTGGAGCTTTCGCTCTTCTCCATGAACTGTTCCAGGTGTCCCACGGCGGCTTTCATGGCCTCCGCGGATTGGAGGACCTCGGCGACGATCAGCTCATTGTTGTTGAACAGACGGCCGACTTCGGTCATGCCGGCCATCAGCGGGCCGTTGATGATTTCGAGGGAGCCGGCGCCGGTTTTGAGTTTGAGGTCGAGGTCGGGGATCAGGCCGTCCTTGGTGCCTTCGATGATGTAGTTCGCCAGGCGCTCATCCAAGGGCAACTTCGCGGAGATTTTCTTTTCTTTTTTGCCGGCTTTTCTAAAATGTTCGGCTACGGCGGCGATGTTGAATTGGTTGATGGCGGCCCGCTGTTCGTGAGTCTGCTCGCGCCAGTCTTCGGGGGCGTGGATTTGAGGAGGCGGGGTGTTAAAGAGAAGGCTTTCCGCCAAGCGGCGCTCTTCTACCGGGATGGATGCGAAGCGTTCCAGCTTTTGGGCGTTGACGATGGCGAGGTCGAGGCCGGCTTTGGTCGCGTAGTAAAGAAAAACTGAATTGACGACTTCGCGCGCTTCGGCGGGGAGGCCGAAGGAGATATTCGAGACTCCCAGGATGGTCTTAACGTAGGGAATATCGGCCTTGATCAGACGAATGGCTTCGATGGTTTCGACCGCGCCTCCGATGTAATTCTCATCGCCGGTGGCGCAGGGAAAGACCAGAGGATCGATGATGATGTCCTCGGCCGGAATCTCGTATTTCGTGGTGAGTAGTTCGACGGAGCGGCGGGCGACTTCGAGCTTGCGTTCCCGGGTGAAGGCTTGGGCCTGAAGCTTATCTTCGTCGATGGTGCCAACGACCAGGGCCGCTCCATAGGCTTTGGCAACCGGGCAAATGCGTTCGAATTTTTCCTCGCCGTCTTCGAGGTTGATGGAATTGATGATGCTTTTGCCTTGGCACCACGCGAGAGCGCTTTCAATGGATACCGGATCGGTGGTGTCGATCATCACCGGAGCCTTGATCTTCGGCATCAGCTTGCCGTAGAAGGGGTCGATGTCCTGGGACTCTTCGCGATCTGAAGACTGGAGGCAAACATCGATGATATGTGCGCCGTTCTTCACCTGCCAGCGGGCGATTTCGCTGGCTTCTTCCCACTTTTCCTCGGCGATCATTTTCTTGAAAAGACGGGAGCCGATGACGTTGGTGCGTTCGCCTACGATCAGGGGGCGGTTGGATTCTTCGGCCTCGACCAGCTCGATTCCGGAGTAGTAGGCGCGATGCGACGGCGGCGGAACGACGCGCGGGGCGTGGCCTTCGGCCATTTGGGCGATGGCCTTGATGTGGGCCGGCGTGGTCCCGCAGCATCCGCCGACGATGTTCAGCCAGCCGTGCTCGACGAACTTGGCTAGCTGAGTCGCGAGCGATTCCGGGGTTTCGAGATACTTGTCTTCTTCGTTCGGCAAGCCTGCGTTGGGATAGCAGGAAATGCGGGTCGAGGCCATCTGCGACAGGGTGCGGATGTGATCCGTCATCAGGTCGGGACCGGTGGCGCAGTTGAGGCCGATCGACAAGAGATCGGCGTGGGCTACGGAGGAGTAAAAGGCGTCGACGGGCTGGCCTGCGAGCATGGCCCCCCAGCGTTCGACTGTGCCGGAGATCATGAGGGGGATACGGATGCCCAGGTCGCGTTCAAGTTTCTTGATCGCGAAGAGGCCGGCCTTAACATTGCGGGTATCGAAGCCGGTTTCGATGAGCAGGAGATCTGCGCCGCCTTCGATCAGGCCTTGGGCCTGGGCGTAATAGCTGTCGCGCATTTGGGCGAAGGTCACGTCACCGCGCAGGGTAATCGATTTAGTAGTGGGACCCAGCGATCCCGCTACGAAGCGAGGCTTGGATGCGGTTGAAAACTGATCGGCGGCTTCGCGGGCGATCTTCGCCGCCAGGACGTTCAGTTCATGAGTCTTGTCTTCCAGCTTGAACTCGGCCAGGACGATCGGGGAACCTTGGAAGCTGTTGGTCTCGATGATGTCGGCGCCGGCTTCGAGATACGCTTTATGAATATCGCGTATCCAATCCGGACGGGTCAGGCAAAGGTTCTCATTGCAGTTTTCGAGTGCCGCCCCGCCGAAATCGGCCGCGGTGGGATTGTAGGCCTGGAGCATGGTACCCATAGCTCCGTCAATAATCAGAATGCGCGAGGCTAGGGCGTCGTAAAGTTGGTTCCGGCGTTGTTCATCCATAAGGAGCAGCGGGCAATGGGTTGCCGAAAAAGGGGGCAGACCGCTCTGTCCGCGGCCGTCCGACCACGCGGCGAAAAGAGTTCTACAGGCGGGGACAGAGTAGTCTGACCCCTCTTCCAGCAGCCTATGCTCTATTGTAACTGCTCTTGAGGAACTTCCGTATTGAAGCTGTAACCGAAGCCCCGGACGCTACGAATAAAGGCTGGTCCGCCCTCGGCTTCGATTTTTTGCCGGAGTCGCAGAATGTAGACATCGACGGTGCGATCGGTGACGGCGCGATCATGTCCCCAAACGGCGTCGAGGAGCTGTTCCCGGCTGAAAACGACGCCCGGACGGCTCATCAGAAACTCAAGGAGCCGGAATTCGGTCGCCGTGAGCGATATCTCGCTTCCGGCAAGATGTACGCGGCATCGGGCTCGATCGAGCTCCAGGCCGCCGCTCTTGAGAAGCTTCGATACGGTGGTTTGGCCGCGGAAATGGATCTTGATGCGCGCGATCAGCTCGCGCACGAAGAAGGGCTTGACGATATAGTCGTTGGCGCCCAGTTCCAGGCCTACGATTCGATCGGTTTCGGAGGCGCGCGCGGTCAGAAAAATTACGGGCACCCCAGAAAGCTCAGGATGGGCGCGCACCGCTTTACAGATTTCGAGGCCGTCCGAATCGGGCAGCATGATATCGAGAATCAACAGGTCTGGGCGTTCGCGGCGGCAGAGCTCAATGGCGCCTTTACCGGTCTGGGAGCCGGCAATGGCGAAACCTTCCTTTTCGAGGTTGTACTGGATCAGGGAGTAGAGATCCTGATCGTCCTCAATCAGCACGATTTTCTTCATACCTGTTGACAGGTTAACCGATGTGTCATCACAATACGATTACAATCGCGCAACATATTGTTGTCGCTGGGACTTACTACCAAAGATCGCGGGTTTTGTCCGCGGTCATGAGAAGGTCGTCGACGGCCTGATGAATCATGTCTTTGGTGAGGCCACGATTGTCCAAGCCCCGGATCAGGTAGAGGTTATCGCCCATTATGGCGAAGAAATACGGGGAGACGGTGGCAGATCGTTTCAGGTAGGCCATTCCGGCGGTGACTTTGCTGGCGTTTATCAGGGGGGTCTGCACGTAAACCATTTTCCTGCTATCGCTGATGACCGCGTCGACGGTGTAAGAGACCTTGTTGTAATACATATCGAAGGCATAGATGTCCTTACCGAGGTCGCGGACCTGGTAGCCGAGGGCCTTGAGGTTCGTGTTCAACGTGGGGCCGTCGAGTGCGCTCGACATTTGAAAATCGGCGGCGGCGGCCTTGGGGAGGAACAAATACGTCGCCAGAGCCGCAGTCCAGATTGCGGTGGGAATCAGTTTCATTTCGGAATCTCCTTTCAAATTCCTAACGGCGGGGCGGCGCGGGGGAGATTAGTAAAAAATAGTGTCTACAATAGAGATGTGTTTTGCCGCCTGTCTGCCATCCTGCTTGCGGCAACCGTGCTACAGGCAGCTCCCGCGATTTTTCCTTTAAAAGATATACGCATCGGCCAGCATGGCGTCGGACGCACCGTTTTTTCGGGTTCCCGGGTGGAAGAATTTCAGGTGGAGATTCTCGGAGTGCTCGAGAATATCGGTCCGCGTGAATCCATCATTTTGGCGCGATTGAGCGGCGGGCCGCTGGCCAACACGGGCGTAATGCAGGGGATGAGCGGATCGCCGGTGTATATCGGTGGGAAGCTGGTGGGAGCGGTGGCGCTGGGGTTTCCGTTGTCCAAGGAAGCCATCGCGGGGATTCGGCCGATTGAAGAGATGCTGCGAGTGGATCCGGACACCAGGCCGAGCCGTGGGACTGCGCTGGCGATCCGAAAAGTGCAGGCGGGGAACGCCCGGCTGGAAGAGATCGCTACACCGATTTCGTTTTCGGGCTTTTCCGCATCCACGCTCGATCAGTTTGCAGGGCGGCTGAGGGAACTGGGGCTCGACCCGCGGCAGGGGGTTTCCGGGGGCGGCGAGCCTAGCGACAAAATGGGCGATCCTAAGGCCATCGAGCCGGGGTCTATGATCAGCGTCCAGTTGCTTTCGGGCGACATGTCGGTAGGCGCGGACGGCACGGTGACCAGTGTCGACGGGAATCGGATTTACGCTTTCGGACACCGGTTTCTGGCGGCTGGATCGACGGAGCTGCCGTTTGCTCGCAGCGAGGTTCTGGCGCTGTTGCCGAACCTGAATGCGTCGTTCAAGATTGCCACGGCTCGCGAGTGGATGGGGACGATCACCGAGGACCGGAATAACGCGATTTCCGGCATTATGGGACGTCGCGCGCCCACGGTTCCGATGCAGATTCGGGTGGGTTCGAACGTGTACAACATGCGGATGATTCAGGATCGCGTGATGACTCCGCTGCTGGCGCAGATGGCGGTGTCTTCGTCGATCGATGAAACCCAACGAAGTATCGGCGCGGCTACGTATTCTCTGCGCGGGCGAATCGATTTTGAGGGCGGCAGCGTGCGGCTGGATAACGCCTATTCGAGCGACGTAGGGGCGGCGGCGATTGTGTCGATGGGGGTCGCTTCGCCGATGGCTTATGCGCTCTCGACCGGATTCGATGCGCTGAAGCTGAAGGGCGTGTCGGTCGATGTGACTCCGGCCGCGAGGCGGGATGTGATGCAGATTAGCGGAGTGGCTGCGCCTCGTCAGGTGAGGGCGGGCCGGGATGCCGAGGTGATTGTCGGGTTTACCGGGGAGAACGGGATTGAGACTTCGAAAACGGTTCGATATCACGTGCCGGTAGGCGCGCCCCTGGGGGTCCTTTACGTTACGGCCGCGGATGCGGCTTATTCGAACATGCTCGATTTCCAGTTGGCGGTGGGTGCACCGGTGCATTCGGCGGCGGAGGTGCTGGAAACGCTGAATCGGATGCATGGCAGCACCAGCGCCTACGTCCGGATCTGGCGTGCGGAGGCGGTGTATAGCGTCGAGGGACGGGATCTGCCGAGTCCTCCACCGTCGCTTGCGCTGATTCTGGCGCGGAGCGTGGAGAATGCCACGGCTTTGAATGGGCGCGGGTCGAAGATCGCGGAAATCGAGATCCCACAGGGGCGCTACGTGGTTACGGGGTCGAAGACCGTGCAGCTCGAGGTGAAGGAATGAAGGCGCTGACGCTGGCGTTGGCGGCGTCGCTGTCGTTCGCGGCTACCACCACGACCTGGGAGCTGAACGGGTATCAGGATTTCCTGCGTGGGCGGATGAGCGGGCTCTCGCTTTCAAAAGACGGACGGCTGGCGGCGGGTCCCAGAATGGAGACGCTGTTCAGCTCGGATCAGCCTGAAATCTGGAGCGTCGCCCAGGGTCCGGATGGGTCATTATACCTGGGGACGGGGAATCGCGGCCGCCTCTATAAAGTGGACTCGGCGGGGAAAAGCTCGCTGGTATGGACGGCCGACGAACCGGAGATTTTCGCGGTCACGGTGGACGCGAAGGGCGTGGTTTATGCGGGGACATCGCCGGACGGCAAGGTTTATCGAATCGAGAATGGAAAGGCCGCGGAGTATTTCGCGCCCCATGCCCGATATATTTGGGCGCTGAAGACCGCGAGTGATGGCGCGGTGTTTGTAGGAACCGGGGATCAGGGGAAGATCTTCCGCGTCACGAGTGCGGGTCAAGGCGGCGTTTATTACGACACTGGGCAATCGCACGTGACCTCTTTGGCGCTGGATCGCGAAGGGAGGCTGCTGGCGGGAAGCGAGCCGAACGGGATTCTCTATCGCGTCACAGGGCAGAATAAAGCTTTCGTTCTCTATGACGCCAATCTGCCGGAGATTCGAGCGATCGTGCCGGCGGCGGACGGGGCGGTTTATGCGGCTGCGCTAGGGGGCAGCGTGGCGCGGAGAGTGGGAGCAGTGCAATCGAATTCGCAGACCGGTCAGCCGATCCTGGTTGCGCCTACGACGAGTATTACGGTTACGGACGCACAACAGGGAGGGCTGAATCCGGGGCCCAAGCCGGAAGCAGCGCGGACGGCGGTGGTGCAGACCGCGGTGGTGGCGACAGCTTCTACGGCTGAAACCTCGGGGGTAGAGAAATCCGCGCTGTATAAAATCAATGCGGATAACACGGTCGAGACGCTGTGGAGCTCGAAGGAAGAGAACGCTTACGATTTGGTGGTCTCCGGCGACAACCTGCTGTTCATCACAGACGCGCAAGGACGGATATACCGGCTGGATCGCGATCGCAAGACGACTTTGATCGCGCAGGCGAATGAAGGCGAGGCTACGCGGCTGATCGAATCGTCGAACGGGCTGATTGCGGCAACGGGAAATCTAGGGAAGATTTTGCGGGTGGATTCGGGAACGGGCGCGGGAGGGTGGTTCGAATCGCCAGTCCACGACGCCGGGACGGTGGCTCGATGGGGCCGGCTGAGCTGGCGCGGCGAACCGGCAGGCGTATCGTTTAAGACTCGCACGGGGAATTCGCTGCGGCCGGATGCCACTTGGAGCGACTGGTCCGAGCCGATGACGGACGCCGCGCGGTCGATCATCACGAGTCCGAACGCGAGGTATATCCAATGGCGGGTGGAGCTTTCTTCACCCGGCGGAATCGATAACGTGACCGTGGCATATCTGCCCCAGAACACGCCGCCGGTGGTGCGGAGCATCAGCGTGTCCGCGCAGGCTTCAAAACCGTCGACCTCCGCGGCCTCCACCGCCAGTTATTCGATCACGGTGACGGATTCAGGCGATAGCGTGACGCCGGCGGGAACTCCTTCGCAGACCCTGGGGCGGGCGGCAAGTCCGCAGATTCAGGTGTCGTGGCAGGCCGACGACCCGGATGGCGACCGGTTGATCTATACGCTGTATTTTCGCGGCGAAGACGAGCGCGAATGGAAGATGCTGCGGGCGAATATGACGGAGAATACCTATCTGCTAGACGGCGACGTGCTGGCGGATGGACGGTATTTCTTCAAAGTGGCGGCTTCGGATCGGCCTTCGAACGCGGTGGATGCCGCGCGGGATGCCGAGCTGGTCAGCGCCCCGGTACTGATCGACAATACGCCGCCGGTGGTGAACGTCGGCGCACCGGTTCGGAGGGCTGGAGTGGTCGAGATCGAGGTGAATGCAGAGGATCGAGGCAGCGTTCTGCGGCGCTGCGAGTACTCGGTCGACGCGGGGCCGTGGTCGCCGGTAGAAGCGGCAGACGGGGTGACGGATTCGGCTCGGGAACGGTTCAATATCCGGCTGACGAATCTGCCAGCGGGCGAGCATCTAGTGGCCGTCCGGGCCTACGACGCTGCGGGGAACGCTGGGTTGGCTAAGGTTGTGGTCAAGTAGACCTTAGCGGCGCATAAGCCACTTTTTCCTTAATTTTCTTACAACTGAAGCTTGACAGGACGGTCGTTCAATTGTATGATTCAAGCGAACGTATGATTGCTCGTGAGCCGGATACTAAGACGCGGATCCTCGATGCGGCCGAGAAGTTATTCGGAGAGCAGGGCTTCGACGGAACCTCTTTGCGGGATATTACGGCTCAGGCGGAGGTAAATCTGGCTGCGGTCAACTATCATTTTCAGTCCAAAGAGAGCCTGATCGATGCGGTAATTGCGCGGCGGATTGAGCCGGTGAACCGGCGGCGGCTGGAAATGTTGGATGCCGCAGGACCGAATCCAACCATCGAGCAGATCGTAGAGGCGTTCGTTGCTCCGCTGACCGAGCGTCAAGCATCCAGCGTGCCGATGATGGGACGGGCCATGGCAAATCCCAGTCTCTTCCTGCTGCGGATCTTCAAGAAGCATCTGTCGGTGGTCGCCGTGAGATTCAAGGACGCGATCGCTAAAGCTGCGCCAGATCTGACCCCGAGCGAACGCATGTGGAGACTGACCTTTATGGCAGGGGCGATGGCGCACGTCCTTTCATGGTCGAACGTCATTAGCGAAATGACTGACGGGCTTTGCGATCCGATGGATCGGCAGGATGTGACGGCACGCTTGGTTCGATTCGTGGCGGCGGGGTTTCGCGCGCCGGAGGTGAAATGAATGGGGACGATTCTATTGATGGCCGTCGCGCTCGCATACGACGGCCCCGCGGCTGAGCGAGCGCTGCCGCTCAGCATGAAGCGAGCGGTGGAGATTTCTCTGGCGCCGGCGGGTAGTCCACGCGTAGCGTTGGCTGAGGAATCTATCAAGCAGGCCGAGGCGCGGAAGGCAGAAGCCCGGGCGAGTTTTCTGCCCGATCTGGAATCGTCGGTGACCGACCGCCGGCAGACCGTCAATCTGCACTCCTATGGGTTCAACTTCTCCTTTCCGGCGTTTCTGGGATTCTCGATCCCGAATATTGTGGGTCCGTTTTCCATCTTCGACGCGCGGGCGACGGCATCCCAGACCATCTTCGATTTCAGCACGATTCGCAAATATCAGGCGTCGAAGGTGAACATCGACGCGGCGAGAACGGATTTCGACGCTACTAAGAATCAGGTGACGGATCAGGTGGCTCGTGCGTATGTGGCCGCGCTTCGAACGGATGCCGCGCTCGAGACGGCGCGGGCGAATGTGGATCTTTCGCAGGCCCTG
Source organism: Terriglobia bacterium (assembly GCA_963705675.1). Classification (GTDB taxonomy): domain Bacteria; phylum Acidobacteriota; class Terriglobia; order Bryobacterales; family Bryobacteraceae; genus Palsa-187. The sequence continues at coordinate 37,855 of CAVPKR010000056.1, read as the reverse complement.
CTCGACTTGGCGCGGCGGCAGAAAGAGGCTGGGACCGGAACGGGGATTGAGACGGTTCGCGCTGAGGTCCAGCTCGCGAATGACCGGCAGAGGCTGGTGGTGGCGGAAAACGACCGGAGACGCGCCGGACTGAACCTGATGCGGGCGATGGGGCTGAATATGGATACGACGATTACGCTGACTGACAAGCTCGATTATCGCGACGCGGATCTGGGGACGATGGAGGCGGCACTGGCGGATGCCCGCAAGACTCGGGCGGAGCTGAAGGCGCAAAAGGAGCGCGAATCGTCGGCACGGTTGACTTACGGGTCCGTGAAGGCGGAGCGCATTCCATCGCTGGGAGCCTCGGCCGACTACGGCTCGATTGGAAGCGAGCTGATCGGCGCGCAGCCGACCTACAGCTATGGGTTGAGCGTGCGGGTTCCTGTATTCGACGGAGGCCGGCGCGACGCCCGGCGCGAGGAGAGTTTCTCGCAATACCGGCAGGAGCAGACGCGCACGCGGGATCTGGAGCAGCAGGTGGAACTGGACGTAAGATTGGCGTTCGATAGCATTAAATCCGCCGCGACGGAAGTGAAAACGGCGCAGGAAGGCGTGGCGCTATCCGAGCAGGAGCTGGCGCAGGCTCGGAGGAGGTATGAGGCGGGGGTGACCAATTCGATCGAGGTCACTGATGCGCAGACCCGCCTGGACCGTGCGCGGGACAATCGCGTCAACGCCTTGTACGACTACAACGTAGCTCGCATCGATCTGGCGACCGCTACGGGGAGAATCCGGGAGTTTGTGAATCAATGAAAAAGATAATTCCGCTGATCCTTGTCCTGGCATTGGGCGCGGGGGGCTGGTGGTGGTGGCGCGCGAATCATGCCACCGATGGCGACCACATTCTGGTCTCGGGAAACCTCGAGCTGACGCAGGTCGACATCTCCTTCAAAATCGCCGGACGCCTGACATCGCGCACGGTAGACGAGGGGCAATGGGTGAAAAAAGGCGATGTAATCGCGACCATCGATCCGGTGCAACTGCGAGAGCAGAAAGCTCGCGACCAGGCGCTGGTGTCGAGCGCGGTGTCGAACTATCAGCAACTGGAGACGTCTATCGCATATCAAAAGGCGACCATCGAGAGTGATGTCGCGGCCCGGAAAGCGGAATTGAATGAGGCGCAGGCCAAACTCGACACACTGCTCAGCGGGAGCCGCAAGCAGGACATCCAGCAGGCCGAGGCCGCGGTGACGGACGCGAAGGCACAGCTGGAATTCGCGAGGCTCGATTGGGGACGCTCCCAGACGCTGTTCAAGAATGAAGACATTTCGAAGCAGCAGTACGATCAATCGCGAACGAAGTTCGATAGCGCGCAGGCGATGCTGCGCCAGGCGGAAGAGAAGCTGTCGCTAGTGAAAGAAGGTCCGCGGCAGGAAGACATCGCGGGTGGACGAGCGGAGGTTGCGCGGGCGCAGGCGGCGGTTCATACGGCGGAGGCGAATCGGCTGGAGCTGCAACGCAAGGAGCAGGAATTGACGGCTCGCAAGGCCGAGATTGAGAGATCACGGGCGCAGGTGGGGATTTCAGAATCGCAGTTGGATGACACGACGGTGAGGAGCCCGATCGACGGAGTGGTGCTGGTGAAATCGGCGGAGGTGGGCGAGGTACTGGCGGCGGGCACGACCGTCGTCTCGATCGGAGATCTGGAGCATCCCTGGTTGCGGGCGTATGTGATCGAGTCCGATTTGGGGCGGGTGAAGCTGGGCCAAAAGGTGAAGCTGACTACCGATTCGTTTCCGGGCAAAGTTTACTGGGGAACGATCGGCTTTATCTCGTCGGAGGCGGAATTCACGCCCAAGCAGATCCAGACCAAAGAAGAGCGCGTGAAGCTGGTGTACCGGATCAAGATCGACGTGGACAATTCGAGTCACGAGCTGAAAAGCAATATGCCGGTGGACGCTGAAATCGTCTTATGAGCGTGGTGATCCATGCCGAGAATCTGACGCGCAAATTTGGCGCGCTGACCGCCGTCGACCACTTGAATCTGGACGTGGAGGCGGGGGAGATTTTTGGCTTGGTCGGGCCTGACGGAGCGGGCAAGACTACTACGATGCGGCTTCTGTGCGGGCTGATGGATCCGACGGAGGGAAAGGCCATCGTCGTCGGCCATGATGTGAGCCGGGAGCTGGATCAGGTGAAGGATCAGATCGGTTACATGGCGCAGCGCTTCGGTTTATACAGCGATCTGACCGTGGACGAGAACATGAGTTTCTATGCGGATCTGTTCGGTATCGTGGGGCGCGAAAGAGAAGAGCTGAGCACTCGTCTGCTGAAAATGACACGGATGGATCCGTTCCGGAAACGCGCTGCGGGGAAGTTATCGGGCGGGATGAAACAGAAGCTCGCGTTAATGTGCACCCTGCTGCACAAGCCTCGGGTGCTGTTTCTGGATGAGCCGACCAACGGAGTGGACCCGGTGTCGCGGCGGGACTTCTGGGCGATCCTGTACCAATTGGTGCGCGATGGGCTGACGGTTTTCGTCGCGACAGCTTACCTGGATGAAGCCGAGCGCGCGAACCGGGTAGGCTTCATGCATCAGGGGCACATGATTCGGTGCGATACGCCGGCGGCGTTGAAACACAGCTTGACGGAACAGGTGTTTCTGTTGAAATCGGAAGATCACCGGAAGACGATCGCCACACTTGAGAAGCAGGCGGGCGTACTGACGGTGCAGCCGGCGGGCGCCGATATGCACTTGTTTCTCGATCCGAAGGTGACCTCGCCTGAAAAACTGGTGGAGATCACGCCGTTTTCATTCCGGCCTATTCTTCCATCGCTTGAAGATGTGTTCATCGCGCTGATGCGAAAGGAGGAAATGGCGCATGCAGCCTAAATCCTCCGGTCCCGCGGTGCATATCGACAAACTGGTGAAGCGATTCGGCGATTTCGTGGCGGTGGACAATGTTTCACTCGACGTGGCGCCGGGGGAGATTTTCGGTTTTCTGGGGCCGAACGGAGCCGGAAAATCGACGACCATACGAATCTTGTGCGGCCTGCTTGCGCCGACGTCGGGGAGCGCTACGGTGTACGGATTCGACGTCGCGACGCAGCCGGAGGACATCAAACAGAACATCGGGTATATGTCGCAGAAGTTTTCGCTATACGACGACTTGACGGTTCAGGAGAATATCGAATTTTTCGGCGGCGTGTATGGAGTGTCGGGCGAAAAATTGAAGGCTCGACGGGATTACGTTTTGGAGATGGCGGGTCTGGAAGGCAAGCGCGACATGATGACCCGGCTGCTGGCGGGCGGGTGGAAGCAGCGGCTGGCGTTGGGCTGCGCGATCCTGCATGAGCCGCCTATTTTGTTCCTGGACGAACCGACCAGCGGCGTCGATCCCATCGCGCGGCGGAATTTCTGGCATCTGATCTATCAGCTATCGTCGGCGGGCCATACGATTTTCGTCACCACGCATTACATGGATGAGGCGGAGTATTGTCATCGAGTGGCGCTGATGTACGGCGGGCGAATCATCGCGCTCGGGTCGCCCGCGGAACTAAAGATGTCGCTGGGCACCGGGCACCTGCTGAATCTGGAGTCGTCGGATGTTCTGGGGAGCATGACGGCGCTCGAAGGGCAGAACGGGATTCTCGACATCGCGGTGTTCGGAGGCGGGCTGCATATAAAGGTTGCCGACGCCGGAGACGCGATTCCTGAAATTTACACAATCCTGAAAAACAAGGGGATTACGATCATCGCGCTCGATTCGATCATTCCCTCTATGGAAGATGTGTTCGTCAGCCTGATTGAGAAGGAAGAGAAGGCGGCCGCATGAGTTTCCGTCGTACACGCGCAATTGCCCGCAAAGAGATGTTGCACATCGTACGCGATCCGCAGAGTCTTACGGCCGCGCTGCTACAGCCGCTGGTGATGCTGTTGATTTTCGGATGGGCGCTCAGCCTGGACGTGGATCGGATCCCGACGTATGTTTACGACCAGGATCAAACGCCGCAGAGCCGGGAGCTGATCCGCGAATTTCGCGGCTCGAAGTATTTCAACATTGCGGCGGAAGTGCACGATTATCATCAGATCGACCAGGCAATCGATAAGCGCGCCTGCCTGATTGGCGTGGTGATTCCGGTCAATTTCGCGAAAGATGTGGGAAGCAAGAAACCGGCGCAGGTGCAGCTCTTGATCGACGGGAGCGATTCGAATACGGCGGCCATCGCGCAGGGATATGCCGAATCGGTGGTCACGATTTATGCGCAGCATCTGCAATCGCCGATCCAGACTACTGGTGGCTCAATTCCGGCCGCGGTCGTGTCGCAGGTGAGGGTCTGGTACAACCCGGATCTGTTATCGAGCAATTTCATCGTGCCCGGATTGATCGTCGTGATTGTGATGATTATCGCGGCGAACCTGGGCTCCCTAACCATCGCGCGGGAGTGGGAAAACGGGACCATGGAGCAGCTGTTATCGACTCCGGCGCGACCTTCCGAGTTGGCCTTGGGCAAGCTTTCCGCCTATTTTGTAGTGGGAACGGCGGACCTGTTGATCGCGATGCTGATCGGAGTATTCGTATTCGGTGTGCCGCTGAAGGGCAGCGTTTTACTCCTGCTGGTATCGAGCGGCGTGTTCCTGTTCGGAGCGCTGGGACTGGGAATCATGGTCTCGGCGATGTTTCGCACGCAGCTTATGGCGTACCAGATGGGCACGCTGATCTCGTTCCTGCCGGCGTTTTCATTGTCGGGATTTATTTATTCGATCGCCAGCATGCCCCGGGCAATTCAGATTGTCTCTCTATTCGTGCCGGCGCGCTATTTCATGGAAGTGGCTCGCGGGATTTTTCTCAAGGGGATCGGCGTACAGCTACTGTGGTTCAATCTGCTGCTGTTGACCGTCTACGGGGCGGTGGTATTTTATTTCGCGGCGCGAAAATTACGACAGAAGGTGGCGTAGAGAAATATGCGACAAAGACTCCGGCGCATTATCCGCAAGGAATTTATTCAAGCGCTGCGCGATCCGCGCATGCGGTCCATGTTGTTCTTGCCGCCGCTGATCCAGTTGATGATTTTCGGCTACGCCGCCAGCCTGGACGTCGATTCGGCGAAGATCGCGTGGATGGATCAGGATCGGACGCCGGAGAGCCGCGAGCTTTTATCCGAGTTTGAAGGCTCGGGTCGATTTGTGCTGGCCGGGATGCCGGACAACGAGCGCGACATGCAGAGGATGATGGATCGGGGCCAGGTGGACGCGGTGGTTCGCGTGCTGCCGGGTTTCGCGCGAGATGTCCAGCGCGGTAGGACAACCAGCGTGCAGGTATTGCTCGACGGGACCAACTCGAACACCGCGGGAATTGTATCGGGCTATGCCGCCCAGACCATTGCACGCTATTCAAATCTGGCGATGCAGCGGCAGCAGAAACAGAAGATGGTGGTTAGCACCGAGGACTCGGGCGGAGCGATTCGGCCTGCGATACCGCAGGTGACGGCGAGGACCCGCGTGTGGTTTAATCCGGACCTGCGCAGCCGGAATTACTTTATTCCAGGCGTCATCGTAAACATCATCACGCTGGTGACGTTGTCGCTGACGGCAATGGCAATCGTGCGGGAAAAGGAAATCGGCACCATGGAGCAATTGATGGTGACGCCGATCAAGCCGATGGAACTGATTATCGGTAAGACGCTGCCGTTCGTGGCGGTCGGCGTATGGGACATGCTGCTGGTCATGGGGGCGGCGATGGTCGTGTTCCACGTACCGTTTCGAGGCAGTTTCTGGCTGCTGTTTTCGACCACCATGCTGTTTCTGCTGACGACGCTGGGCGCAGGTCTGTTTATCTCCACAGTGGCAAAGACTCAGACGCAGGCCATGATGGCCACCAGCCTGTTCTTCCAGCCCTTCTTCATGCTGAGCGGATTCACTTTTCCGATCCGGAATATGCCGCTGCTGGCACAATGGCTGACGTTTCTGAATCCAGTACGCTACTTCATGGAAATCGTCCGAGGAGTCTTCCTGCAAGGCGCCGGCGTAGCGGCTTTATGGCCGCAGATGGTGGCGCTGGCGATTTTCGGCGTTTCGATTCTGGGGCTCAGCGTGATGCGCTTCCATAAACAGCTGGAGTAGCCGGACGTCTCTTCTTCCACCACATCACCACACCCGTGATTAACTGAAGCACGGCCATCAGGCTGGCGAGCGAGACGATCGCTTTGCTGGGGATTCCAAAAATATCGCCGGTGTGAAGGGCCCGGTTGACGATCACCATGCGTGTGCCAGCCGGCGCCGTCCGCGAGCTTTCCGTGAAGAGGACATTACCCGTGTATTGATCGACGATGACGCGGCTTCGGCCACCGGGCGTTCGATCTTCAGGGAATCGCGAGCGGATTTGATAGGCTGCTTTCGGTCCTGGCACACTCACCTGAAAGGGAGTCGCGCCCGGGAGCGCCGTACGAGCGATGTCCATGGCCTGATCGATTGGAATCGGCTTCACGCCAGGAGGGGGCGGCGGGATTTGCGGGTTTTTTGAGGGCGCGGAGCCGGTTAGAGAGTAAAACATGGGCACGGTGGTCTCTTCAAATCCAATCATCATGCCCGTGACGGTGAGCATCAGCAAGAATACGAGAGAAAAAATCCCGACAACATTGTGAAAGTCGAACCAAAAACGCTTGCCCGACCCGATGCTGACACGCTTCAGCGGCCACCAAAGATATAGGCCTGTTAACAGCAGAAAGAGCATGGCGACCCCGGCCCAACTCATGATGGTCTTGCCCGAATCTGAATGATTGCGGATCAGCAGGCGCAAGTGAAGCTGGTGCACGTAGCCCAGAAAATCCATACCGCCGGCTCGCATGCCGAGGATCTCGCCGGTATATTGGTTAACGGAGACTAGGCCCTTGCGCAGCGATACCTGAGTGGAAATATCCGGCGAAGTGGAGAGCAAGTAACCACCGATGCGTTCGCCCGGATATGCTTTCGAAACCGCGTCGCCGATTTGGGCGAGCGACATGGCTGATCCCTGCGGCGTCACGTAGCTCAGTTTCGAGTGGAGCAAATGGTCGATCTCAGGCTCGAAGGCCATGATGCTCCCGGTGGCGCCGAGAATGACGACGAAAATCCCGGCGATCAGAGCGACGTAAAGATGCAACGTGAAGACAAGCTTGCGCATAGGCGATATCAAGCTATCGTACACTCCTAGTATGGACTCTCGCCGGAACTTTCTCGGCAAAGTTGCGTCCGGACTCGCTGGCACGCTGGCTGCCGTGCCCGCGCAGGTGCTGGGCGCGAATGACCGCGTCGGCGTGGGCATCATCGGTTTCGGCGATCGTGGCGTGGAATTGCTGAATCACGTTCGCGCGTGTCCCAATACATCGACGGTCGGGATTTGCGATATTTTTAACCAGCAATTGGAAAAAGCCGGAAGCCTGGCGCCGGACGCGGCTTTATATGACGACTATCGGAGGATGCTGGACGATCCGGCGATTGACGCAATCCTGATCGCGACACCGCAGCATCTGCATGCCGAGCACTTTTGCGCGTCGCTCGATGCGTCGAAGCACGTGTATCAGGAAAAGACCATGGCGTTCACGGTGGAACACGCCAAACGGATGCGGGCCGCGTACCGGAAAGACGGCGGGAAGCGGACGGTGCAGATCGGGCATCAGGCGTGCTCCTTCGGCCACATGCATGACGTGCGGCAGTTTCTTGCGGGTTCGAATCGGGTGGGCCGCATCACCGCGATCAACATGCAGACCTATCGCAATACGCCGCGGGGAAAGGCCCAATGGTCGCGCACGGCGCGGATCACATCGAAAGTGAATGCGGAGAATATCGCATGGGACGCCTTTCTGGGCGATGCCCCGGCGCGCGAGTTCGATGCGAATCGCTACATGAATTGGCGGCTCTTCGAAGATTATTCCGGCGGCAGCGTGCATGAGAACCTGTCGCATCAGTTGAGCTTCTGGTACAAGGCGCTGAATCTTCAGATCCCGAAAACGGCCAGCATGACGGGCGGTGTTTACCTGTGGAAGGACGGCCGCGAGGTTCCCGATACGATGAGTGTAGCGCTTGCGCAGCCGGAGGAGATGCTGATCAACTGGCGCTCCGGATTCGGAAATAATCAGCCCGGCACCGGCGAAGAAGTCCTGGGCGACTTGGGAACTATTTCGCGGAGTACGCAGGTTCGCTACACGCCGCAAAAGATTAATCGGCCTGACGACAATGAGATGACGGGCCGCTCGACGCACGTTCCGCACGTGCATATGGAGAATTTTTTCGACGCGATCCGCGGGAACGCGGAGCCGAACTGTCCGTTCGACATCGGCTTTCGCGTATCGATCGCGTGCCGCATGGCGGTGGACAGCCTTCGGGCAGGGCGCACGCTTTATTGGGACGCAAAAAAAGAGGAGATCGTTTAGACAAGTGGATTTCGGTTACACAGCAGAACAAAACCAGCTACGGCGCTCGATTCGCGAATTCGTAGAGGCTGAGATTCGTCCCCACGTGATGGAGTGGGACGAATCGCAACATTTTCCCGTGGAAGTGTTTCGGCATTTGGGCAAGCTGGGGGTGCTCGGCGCGGTTTTCCCGGAATCCCTGGGCGGAGCCGGATATAGCTACGTCGATTACACGATCATCATGGAAGAGTTGGCGCGCGTGGATCCGTCGATCGCCTTGAGCGTGGCGGCACATGTATCTTTGTGCACCAATCACATTTATCTGGCGGGGAATGAGGATCAGAAGCAGCGCTATATCCCCAAGCTCGCGACCGGCGAGTGGATCGGATGCTGGTCGTTGACAGAGCCCGAAGCGGGATCGGATGCGGCGGGGACGCGCACGACTGCGGTGCTCGAAGGCGGATCGTGGGTATTAAACGGCGGGAAAACCTTCACCACCAATGCGCATGTATCGGATGTTTGCGTGGCGATGGCGGTGACCGATCGAGCCGCGTCGTCCCACGGAATTTCCGCTTTTGTGATCGAGAAGGATACACCGGGCTTTCGCGTCGGGAAGAAAGAGAACAAGCTGGGGATGCGCTGCTCCCCTACGGGCGAGGTGCTGTTCGCCGATTGCAGGCTTCCGGGCACCCAACTCTGCGGCAATCGCGGTGAAGGGTTCATCGACAGCATGCGGATTCTGGACGGCGGGCGCATCTCGATTGCGGCGATGTCCGTCGGCTTGGCGCAAGGCGCGTATGAAGCGGCGGTCAAGTATTCGAAGCAACGGAAGCAGTTCGGCAGGTTTATCTCGGAATTCCAGGCCATCCAGCAAAAGCTGGCGGACATGGCGACGGAGATCGATGCGGCACGGCTGCTGACGCAGCGGGCCGCGTGGCTGAAGGATCAAGGGCACAGCGTCAACAAAGAATCGGCGATGGCGAAGTTATACGCGTCAGAGAGCCGCCGTACGGGCGGCCGATCAAGCGTTGCAGGTGCATGGCGGATACGGGTTCATCAAAGACTATCCGGTCGAGAAATTTTATCGGGACGTGAAACTATGCACCATCGGCGAAGGCACCAGCGAGATTCAACGTCTGGTGATCGCCCGCCAAATCCTGAAAAGCGGATGTTGTGGAGCGGAGAAAATTCTGGCGGGCGACGTCCGCGCCTTGGCTCGCGCGGCCACGTGGATCGAGAATCGACGGCCAGAGGCGGAGGCGCTGCTACGCGAGCTGTTTCCGCCACACGGGCCGCGCGCTGATTGTGGGGGTGACCGGCTCGCCGGGCGCCGGCAAGAGCACATTGTGTGATCAGCTTACCCAGGTTTTGCGGGCTGAGCGAAAGCGAGTCGGCGTGATTGCGGTGGATCCGTACGAGCCCATACACCGGCGGCGCGATTTTAGGCGATCGCATCCGGATGCAGCAGCATCATGCCGATCCGGGCGTGTTTATCCGGTCCATGGCGACGCGCGGATGGCTGGGGGGCTTGGCCGCCGCGACCACCGAAATGACCATGCTGTTCGATGCCGCCGGGTTCGACGTCGTGCTGGTAGAAACGGTCGGCGTGGGGCAGGACGAAGTGGAGATCGCACGGCTGGCGGATGTGACGGTCGTGGTGCTGGTGCCAGGCATGGGCGATGACGTACAGGCGATCAAAGCCGGTATCATGGAAATCGCCGACGTGTTCGTAATCAATAAAGCCGACCTTCCCGGAGCCGATAAGCTGGAGCGCGAGCTGCACGGCTACATGGGCCTCTCGCATCGCCCCGATGGATGGACACCGAAGATCGTGCAAGCGGTAGCCAATCCGGCGAACGGCGTGCGGGGAATCGCAGAAACACTGGAAGCCGTGCGCGAGTATCATGCGCGCGGGTCCAGCCAGGCGCGTACCGCGAGTATTTGGGGCATGCGGCTGCGCGAAATGTTGCGCGAAAGATTGCTCGACCGGCTGCCCGCCGAGGAATTTCAACGCCGCCGGCCTCGAAGTAGCGGAGCGGCGGCGCGACCCTTATTCGATACTCCATGAGTGGCTCGAACGCATCTAAAATCGATCATCTTGGAATTGCCGTGCGCTCGCTCGATCGGGCGCTGGAGTTTTATCGCGATCAGCTCGGGCTGGAAGTTTCGCTGCGCGAGACGGTAGAACATGAGCAGGTGAACGTCGCGATGCTGCCATTGGGCGAGCCTCGCATTGAGCTCCTGGAGCCAACGGAGCCCGATTCGGTGATCGGTAAATTTCATCGAAAGGCGGGGCGAGGGGCTGCATCACGTCGCGATTCGCGTTCCGGACCTGACGGCATCGGTCGAGCGGCTGAAGAGGTCCGGTGCGCGCTTGCTAAATGAACCCCGAGCCGGCGCTGGTGGACACCTTTACGTGTTCGTGCATCCCTCCTCCACCGGCGGCGTGCTACTCGAGTTGATACAGGAATGACTGAAAAACCAACTATCGGAATCATCGGCGGCAGCGGCTTGTACTCGATGCCGGGATTTGAAGCGGAGCGAGGAGCGCCTGGTCGAGACGCCGTGGGGCGCGCCCTCGGACGCATATATCGTCGGGAAATTGGCGGGCAGCGAGGTTGCGTTCCTATCGCGACACGGCCGCGGGCATCGCATTTCTCCGTCGGAGCTGAATTTTCGCGCCAATATTTATGGGTTCAAAGCTCTAGGTGTTGAGCGCATTCTCTCGCTTAGCGCCGTCGGGTCGTTGAAACTAGAGCACAAGCCGCTCGACTTCGTGATCCCGGATCAGTTTGTTGACCGGACACGCGGGCGCGTATCGACATTTTTCGGCGACGGACTGGTGGCGCATGTCAGCTTCGCGCATCCGATTTGTCCGCAGCTTTCGCAGGTGGCGTTCGCTGCGGCGCAGCAGGCGAAGGTGCACGGCAAAACCTGGCGGAACGTATCTGTGCATGGAAGGTCCCGCGTTTTCGACGCTGGCGGAATCGAATCTGTATCGCAGCTGGGGTATGGATGTGATCGGCATGACGAACCTGCAGGAAGCCAAGCTCGCGCGCGAGGCCGAGATTTGCTACGTGACGATCGCGATGGTCACCGACTATGATTGCTGGCACGAAGATCACGACGCCGTGACGGTCAGCGATATCATTGCGAATCTGACGCAGAATGCCGGGAACGCGTGCAAGGTAATCGAGGCCGCGGTACGCGCAATGCCCGCGTCGCGCGAATGCAAATGCGGCACCGCGCTGGCGCATGCGCTGATCACCGATCGCAACGCGATTCCGGAAGCGACGCGCAAGAAGCTGGAGCTGCTGGTTGGAAAATACCTGTAGCCGAGCTGCTCGCATTATTGCCTGCGCGGCGAAGCGTGGCCGCCGGATTTGCTCGATCGCGCGATTGCCGTCGACGATGGCCGCGAACTGTTCTCCATTGTTGTCGAGAGGTTGGGCGATCTGTTCGAGCCTCGGCTGTGCAAGGTTTATGAGCGGCTGTTCAGGCAGGTGATCGAGCGGGTGGCACCGGAGCTTCGCCCACGCCTTCGCAATTCCGATCGGATAAATCGGCCGCCGGCGTCGGCTGCTCATGTATACGTGCTTTCGCGAGTAACTCTCGGCGCTGACGTTGCGGTTACCAGCGTGTTGCTTGATGCAGCCAAGCGGCGCTATCCGCAAGCCAGAGATTATTCTCGCCGGCCCGCGTAAATCCTGGGAATTATTTGAAGCCGACCTGCGGGTGGCTCATCGGGATATTTCTTATGCCCGCGCCGGCACGCTGGCGGATCGGCTCCGCGCATCGGCCGCATTATGGCTGGACGACGGAATCGTGATCGATTCGGATTCGCGCCTGACTCAGCTAGGGTTAATCTCGGTGTGTGATGACGATCGATATTTTCACTTCAACAGCCGGGCTTATGGGGGCGACTCGGGCGAGCCGCTGCCGGTTCTTGCATCCGAGTGGGCGCAGGAGGTATTCGGCGTCGATGCGCGCGGCTTCATCGCGCCGCGGCCTGCGACGGGACCCGCGGTAGATATCACTGTCAGCCTGGGCGTCGGTGAGAATCCGGCAAAGCGTCTGCATGGCAGCTTCGAACGTGACCTGCTTCGGATGCTGGAAGAGACGGGCGCATCCGTGCTGGTCGATAAGGGTGGCACCGCCGAAGAGCGCGATCGCGTCGAGCGCGCCATCAGACCGGGTATGCGCACGCATGATGGCGCGTTCGCTCACTTTGCGGCGGAAATCGCGCGGTCGAAATTGTACGTCGGTTATGATTCCGCGGGGGGGCATGTGGCCTCGGCCTGCGGAGTCCCCTTGATCTGCATCTTCACCGGAGCCGTGAGCCAGCGATTCTTCGATCGATGGAAGCCGCGGGGCACCGTGATTCGCAGGAGATAGCGCGGATGTGCTCGATCAGGTGCAGCGCGCGCTCACATGTACATTCCGCCGTTGACGTCGAGTACGTGACCGGTGATGTATCCGGCTTCCTCGCTTGCCAGGAATCGCACCGCGGCGGCGACATCCTCAGCCCGGCCCGAAGCGTTTCAGGGGGATTTGACCCAGCATCTTGTCCTTCAATTCCTGAGACAGTACGGCGGTCATGTCGGTGTCGATGAATCCGGGCGCGACGGCGTTGACGGTAATGTTGCGGCTCGCCATCTCCTGGGCAATCGATTTCGTGAGGCCGATCAGGCCCGCCTTTGACGCGACGTAGTTCGCCTGGCCGGGATTTCCGGCTTCTCCGACCACGGAAGAAATATTCATGATGCGGCCCCAGCGCTCCTTCATCATCCCGTGCAGCACTTGCTGGATCGCTAGAAATGCCCCGGTAAGGTTGGTCGCGATGCACCGCGTCCCAATCGTCCTTTTTCATGCGCAGCGCCAAGCCGTCTTTCGTGATCGCGGCGTTGTTCACCAGGATGTCGATCTTGCCTGCTTTCGCGAACGCGTCTTTGATCGATTGCGGAGAAGCCAGGTCCAGTTCAACCCACGTCGCGCCGGGAATTTCGCGAGCGGCTGCTTCGAGCTTGGCTGCGTCCCGCGCCGCCAGCACCACTCGCGCGCCGCCTGCAGCCAGCGCCCGCGCGCAAGCGAGGCCGATGCCGCGGCTCGCACCGGTAACTAATGCGGTCCTGTCTGTCATAGTTCAGATTATGGCTTACGACGACCTGCGCGAGTTCGTGCGCGCGCTTGAAAAGCACGGAGAACTGAAGCGCATCCCGTTCGAAGTCGACCCGGAGTCTCGAAATCACGGAGTTCGCCGACCGCAGCGTGAAATCCGGCGGACCCGCGCTGCTGTTCGAAAAGCCCAAAGGATCGAGCCGTGCCGGTGCTGATCAACGCGTTCGCCAGCATGCGACGAATGCAGATCGCACTGGAAGTTTCCTCAGTCGATGAAGTCGCGGGCCGCATCTCGGAGTTCCTCGAAATGCGCATGCCGGAAGGCCTGCTCGGGAAGCTGAAGATGCTGCCCAAGCTCGCCGAGATGGGCGCGTTCTTTCCCAAGATCGTGATCGACGGCCCCTGCAAAGAAGTGATTCGCCGCGACGATTTTTCGCTCGACTATTTTCCGGTTCTTGAAATGCTGGCCGCAGGACGGCGGCCGCTTCATTACGCTGCCCATGGTGTTTTCGCGCAATCCCGATACCGGCAAGCGCAACTGCGGCTGCTATCGCCTGCAGATTTACGACGGCCGGACGACAGGGATGCACTGGCAGACCCACAAGCAGGGCGCCGAGCATTATCGGCGCATGCGGCCGCGGCGGCCAAGCGGATGGACGTCGCAGTGGCGATCGGCGCAGATCCCGCGACCATGTATTCGGCGATCCTGCCTCTGCCTCCCGACCTTGATGAGATGATGATCGCCGGATTCCTGCGCTCCAAGCCAGTCGAGATGGTGAAGTGCGAGACCTGCGATCTGGAGGTGCCCGGCGCAGGCCGAGATCGTTCTCGAAGGCTACGTGGAACTGGGCGAACTGCGGCGGGAGGGTCCGTTCGGCGACCACACCGGCTTCTATTCGCTCGACGACGATTACCCGGTGTTCCATATCACCTGCATCACGCATCGCAAGAATCCGATTTACGCGACCACCATTGTTGGCCCGCCGCCGATGGAGGATTTCTACATGGGCAAGGCCATCGAACGCATTTTCCTGCCGCTGATGCGGCTGCAGTTGCCCGAAGTTCGCGACATCGCAATGCCGCCGGAGGGCATTTTTCACAACCTGATCCTGGTGGCGATCCGCAAATCGTATCCCGGGCACGCGCGCAAAGTGATGCACGCGATCTGGGGCTTGGGCCAGGCAATGTTCTCAAAGTGCATCGTCGTGGTGGATGAAGATGTCGACGTGCAGAACGTGCAGCGAAGTAGCTTGGAAAGCCCTCAATAATATCGACCCGGAGCGCGATATTCAGTTCGTCATGGGTCCGGTCGATTCGCTCGATCATGCCAGCCGCCTGGCCAACTACGGGTCGAAAATGGGCGTCGATGCGACCAGGAAATGGCCCGGCGAAGGATTTACCACGGCCGTGGCCCGACGTAATCCGAATGTCGGACGACGTTCGACAGAGGTGTCGACGAACTTTGGAAGCGAGCCGGACTGAAGTGATAAACTGAAATAAGCAACACGGCGGCTGTAGCTCAGTTGGTAGTAGCGCCAGATTGTGGTTCTGGATGTCGTGGGTTCAAATCCCACCAGCCGCCCCAGATCACTCCTTGTCCAGGACCCGAGATATGGGTAACAGAATGTACCTAAGACATAGGTAACATTTTTAGCCCGAAGGGATTGGGCAGGGGCTGCAAAGTTTTTTCCTCCAGATCGATGTACCCGAGATCGTAGTCCATGAAGCTGACAAGCCGGTGGGAATCACGAATCCATGTTTCCGGTGCGTTCTGCTACCTATGTCTCAGGCTGCTTAGTCCAACTAATGTAAAGATTTAGGTTCCGAAGTGATGCATTAATGGTCCAATAAGTGCATCGCCAATATGGGGCCAGAGGTAAATGCGCAATGCCCCGGTGACTAGGCGGGGTTTCGTAAATGAAATTGATCTCTTCCTTTCTTTTCATACTTCTGGCGGCCGGGCCGGGGTTTTCGGCGGACCCGTCTGAAGTGTTGATCTCGGTGGCGAAGCCTCCCGTGCGCACGGAAGTAGTCCGGTTGTCTTCGGGTGCAGAATTGATCACTTTCTTTGAAAAGCTGCCGGAAGGCCTGGATCCTGGCGGACACACCGAAATGCCCGTTATGGCGGTCCTAAAAGACACTCTGGATGATTCCGATCCGAGTAATGACCGGGTCCGGCAAGTATGGGTTTTTACTTACTCGCAGCCGTCGATTTTGCAACGTGCAGCGGGCGGCGTGCCGTTCCTTTATCATCGCGCCGGCCTCGACTTGGGACCCGGTTCGAAGCCGCCTAAAGCGGTACTCGATCTGGGCGATCCGTCCCACGGGATGTGGACCGGCTTGGCCCTCACTGGGGCTCAAAGCGAGGTCCTGAATCCTATCGGAGCGATTGCGCGGCTGACCACACATTCTTTCTTCGGCAACTACGGAGAATACCGGCAAACCCATGCATGGGAAGCTGGCGATGTGGTTTCGGCAAGGCTGTCCGACCTGCCTGACAGTACGCTTACCGCGCAGCAAATGCAGGCGGTGGAGGAACGAATCGAATTGACCGGACATCCTTTGGGCGGCCTGGTCGCGGACGAATACCTGGAGCGGGATCACGAGAAGCTGCGGGCTCGACAGACTGAGACTCGGGGGCACAATTGGGATCTATTGCGCCAGCGGGCCGAGGATGCGGGCCTTTATGTACAACCCGTAGAATCAGACGGCTTACCGGGGTCTTTCGCATTGCTCTGGGTGGCCCAACCGGATTTGGAGGGGCCGGCGCGAAAGTTCGATCGCCAGTTTCTGAACATTTCCAATCCATTTACGGATGAGCGCCTGCGCCAATGGGAAGGCTATTCGGAAACCTGGGATCTGGACCGGGACAGCGTAGCAGCAACACCGGATTCCCCAGACGCGCGTCCGGTTAGAATGATCCCATTGGCGCTGTATGCTTTGGATCATCCGAGGACGCCGCTGTTGCTGGTCGATTTTCGAGGGTCCGGCCATCCTCAACGGCGCGAAATGGGGCTGAAGCTAGCCGAAGATATAACTTCGGGAGTCTTAGGATTCACCGGATATGGCAATTTGGGCTACGTGGCTCTCAAATCGTCCTGGATGTTCATTCACACGCGGCATGGAGGAGCGACCAATCGTTCCGCCAGGCGTCGGGCATTCGTCACGGTTCGACACGCCATTGGATCGGATTCGAATCTCGACCCGGACCTTCGAACCGAGCTGTTGAGCCGCATTGAAAAAGTCGACGTGAATCCTATCGAACGGTCCTGGAATCAGGAAGTTCGGGATAGTTGGCGGCAGTACGACGCGCTGATCGCTTATGCCCGCGAGACGGGGTTGGCGCGCGAGATCGATCGGGATCGAGGCGACGAAGTGCGCGCGGCTGTGCATGGGCCAGCCGCGAGGACCTTTCTTCGGATAGCAACCATCAGCACGGCGGGTCTGTATCGTCATCACGAGAAAATGGATGAGGCTGCGATGGCTAAACTAAACCAGCAAAGGCGCGACGCGCTGGCCAAGCTGCAGATACGTCCGCTGCCACCCACCGGGGATTCGGTTGCTCTGATTCCGAAGGCCATTCCGATACCGGCAAAGTCTGGAATCGAACCGTGATCGCCAGGTGCGTCCTGGTCGCGGCGGCGATTCTTGGCGCCGCTCATCTGGATGGACAAGCCAAACGATTGGTGGTGGTGAAAGACGATGGACTCCCTGCCGATCGAATCGAGCGCCTTTTAGAGCAACACGATCCCCAGACGGGCCGCCCGCTGCTGCCCTGGATGCAGCACATATTTCTGGAGCGCGGAACGGTGGTGCGCAACTTTTACACCCGTGGGATCAGCTTATCGGCGCCGTCGTGGTCGATGCTCGACACCGGGCAACACCAGACGATCCACGGGAACGCGGAGTTCGACCGGTTCATCCCGCGGGTTTACGACTATTTAAATTTCTTCCCTTTCTATGCCGGCTACGCCCGGCTGCGCCGCGTCGATATGCCTGGCGTCGAGCTCCTGGATCAGACGGGAATCCCGCTGCTGCTGGACGATTTTCCGCCCGACGCACGTTATGAGAGCATGCAGTTGTTCCAACGCGGCGTGCGATGGAACACTCTGAAAGGCAGCGTCACGAATCGGATTGCGCGGCCAGCCCGCGAGCTGATCAGTGAGTGGGAAACCGGCTTCGAAATGAGTCCGGGAATAGAAGAACAGGAAGAAAAAGAGCTGATTGCGGCCTTGGCGAATCCCAAGATTCTCTATCTCGACCTCTACCTGGGCGATTATGATCACACGGCGCACCTGACGAATGACGAGGCGAGTCAACTGGCCGTCATCCAGCGGCTGGACGCTCTTCTCGGGCGGCTGTGGACTGCGATTCAGGCGAGTCCACTGGCCGCCGAAACCGTACTGGTTCTGATTTCCGACCACGGTATGAATTCGAAGGCCGGGATCTATAGCCAAGGCTACAACGTGGTGAAACTATTCAACAGCGGCGAGGGCGGCGGCCACCATGTGGTTACGGTTCGCCATCCGATGACGGAATATAAGCTTCGCGGACTGGACCCATTTGTGTCTTACGTGGTGACGCCGAGTCCCGAATCGTTTTACCTGAAGAATCAGAACGATTACCCGACCGCGCTAATCGATCCGGACGGAAATGAGCGTGCGTCCGTTCAACTGCGAAACAGCGATTTGAATGAGATCCACATTCTGCTTCTTCAATTGAAGCGGAACGACCTTAATCCCGCGCAAAGATCGGCCATCCGGGAAGGGGTGCTGGGGATCATCGAAACGAATCGGCCGGTCTGGGCGAAGACCCTGACGGAGCTGAACCAGGAGCTGACGGCGCTGCATAAGGCGATCGAACGGCAACAGGCGTTGCTGGCCTCCGATCCAAAGAAATGGAACCAGGCCGACCGGGTTCTCGACCTGGACCACGAGGCACATCGACATCGGGTGACGCTTGATACCTGGCAGGCTGACGAACGCGGGTACAAAGAATACACCGGTGCGATAGAGCGTTTACTGGACTTGAAAAAGACCGGCCTGGAGCCGGGGCGTTTCCATATCGAGTCACTGATTCCGAAGGGCGTGATGGGCGAGCCGAACTCACTTTTCCAGTTGCAGAACTATGTTGTGGCTTTGCCGCCGGCGGGTATCGCGCTCACTCCCCAGGGCTCGCTCGATCTGGATCGCAGCTTCAAACGGGTGAACTATTTTTCCACGCTTTCAAGCGTCCGGGTCAGAAATCTGGTGCAGCGCGATCTGGGAATCGCACCAATCGATTTTGTTGCGGTGCGTGTGCCGGGCAGCGAACTGCCCGCGACGCTCGAAGCCGGCGATTCGTATGGGATATTCATTTATGGCGATCGGGAACACCAGGGGTTGCTTCTTTCCAAGGTTCGCCAGGGAACGCCGTGGCTGCGATATTTACCGGTTTGCGACTTGGTGCAGGAACCCACGGGAGGGATCCGCTTTACGCCCGCTGAATGGGCCCCCGGGTTCCCGCTGCGTCTATTTGAAGATCCAAACCTAAACGTCGAGGGCGACCGCGCTCAATGGCTGAACGCCTGGCACACCGAGCGCGAATGGTTCCAGGCAATTCACCGGACTGATACTCGAACGGCGTGATCGGACTGACGGAGTATTTCGGGCGATGGCAGCCGCCCTCGATTCCGGAGCTCTTTCGCATCGCCGATCAAAGCGATTGGCCGGTGTTGCAGCGCTTCGTGGAAAAGCGGCGCGAACTTACGGAGTCAGATCTATTGATCTTGGCGTCAGATCACTGGAATTTCAATGTGCGCGGATTCAATCCCGGCGGAAATCACGGTGCGTTTTTTCGAATCTCGACACACTCCGTGCTCATGGCTGCCGGCGGAGGAGTTCCCCCAGGATTAGTCGTTGATCGCCCATACGATAGCCTGAGCTTCGTGCCGACGCTGCTCAAATTGATTGGGCGGCTACCGGTGGAACGCACATCTGGTTATCCGGTTTATCCGGGGCCGGTGATCGAAGAGCTGGCGCACTGAGTTACTTAGTGTCGCTGACGATGGGATTTTCCAAAGAGTTAAGATTCACATCCAGGAACTGTGCGGTGAATTTATGATCGTCGATGGTGAGGTCGAGAAATCCGTTTTTCGAGGCGGAAAAGACGGACGCGGCTTTTCTTTGTCCGATGAAGCCTCGAAGTTTGGCTCCTCCACCCCCGCAAATCAGAAATTCCATCCCGTCGGCGCGTAAGTGCTCCATATCGTGGTCGTGCCCGGAAATCAAGACGTCGACGTGAGCGGCCTGCAACACCGGGAGAAGTTCCGACCGCAGCTCGCCGATTCTGCGTTCATTCAGGTGCACGCCGGAGGTGAATACGGGGTGATGGCCATAGACCACTCGCCACTTAATCTCGGGATCGCTGGCCGAAGCCGCAAGAGTCTCCTTGATCCAGGTGAGTTGCGCGGGCTTCCAGCCTTCCGTGTCGATGGCGATAAACAAGACCGGCCCGGCCTTGAAGCTGTAATATCGCGCGGGCATCCGCCAGCTGGTGCTGTGTTCGGTGTACGCGACTTCAGCGTCGGGAGAGCTCCGTTGCCCGGGGCAGATGATGGGAGGATTTCCGTAATCGTGATTGCCAAGGGACGCGTAGAAAGGAAAGCCCAACGGGGTGTAGAAAGCTTCCCAGCGATTTTTCCACTTCGAGTCGGTGATATTTTTCACGCCGCAGAGGTAAAAATTATCCCCCATGGTGATTCCTAAATTGAAGCGCTGCTGCGAATTTCGCTCCGCGAGGGCATGGGCAACGGCGGCCTGATGCTTGTCGCCGGTGCCATAATCCCCAAACGCTGCCACGTGAAGCGAAGCTGTAGCTGGAAGGATTCGCCCTACATCGCGTTGCGCCAGAATTGAGACCGGAAGTAGAAAAACAGAAAAAGAAAGGGCCAGCGGACGCTTGATCATACTGCCCCTTTATTCTAACAACCGATCCCTGTCCGCCCTGATATTAGTCCGTAGCCGTGACGCGCTCGGCGCTGACTTCCGAACCCGCAAGCCGGCTATGGCTCTTTCCATACAGGAAATACACCACTAACCCCGCCACCATCCAGCCGAGGGCGGCAAGCTGAGTAAAGGTGTCGCGAGTAACGATCATGAGGCCGCAAACCAGGATTCCCAGGATCGGCACCAGCGGTACCAGCGGGGTTCTAAAGGGCCGCGCCTGGCGGGGATTCGTCCGGCGCATGATCATCACTGCGACGCACACCACCACAAACGCGAACAGCGTTCCGATAGAAGTCAGATCGCCGGCGACCTGTTCAGGAATAAACGCGCCGAAAAGCCCGACGAAGACGAACAGCAGCGCATTGCATTTATACGGGGTACGGAATTTAGGGTGCACTTCTGAAAAGAGCCTGGGCAACAGCCCGTCGTTCGACATCGAATAAAACACGCGGCTCTGGCCGAGCAGCATCACCATCATCACGGAAGTGAACCCGGCCAGAATCGCCACCGTGATGGTGGTCGCCAGCCAGTGGTAGCCCGGCATGTGATGTTCGATGGCGTAAGCGATGGAAGCTTCTTTTCCCGCCGTGAGAAACTCCGGATAAGGAGCGACACCGGTCAGCACCCAGCCGAAGGCGATGTAGAGCACCGTGCAGACGGCCAGCGAACCCAGGATTCCGATCGGCATGTCTCGACCTGGATTTTTCGTCTCCTGCGCAGCGGTTGACACCGCGTCGAATCCGATAAAGGCGAAGAACACGATTCCCGCGCCGTTCAACAATCCTCCCCAGCCGTGGTGCAGGAAGCCTGCATGTCCCGGCGCGTCCGCGGGAATCAGCAGCGGGGTGTGATTCGCCGGATTGATGAACTGCCAGCCGACCGCGATAAACGCGATGACGATGGCGACTTTGATGGTCACAATAATCGCGTTTACGGTGGCCGATTCCGAGGTTCCTTTGATCAACAGAAGGGTGACCAGAAACAGAATGCCGATCGCGATCACGTTGAACGCTCCATGTTCTCCGGTGGGCGATGTTTCGAAGGGCGAGTGCACCCACCTGTAGGGAATACTTCCGCCCAGCAGCTTGTTGAGATATTCACTCCAGGAGATGGAAAGGGTCGCCGCGCCCAGCGCGTATTCGAGGATCAGAGCCCATCCGATTACCCAGGCGATAAGCTCGCCCATGGTGACATAGGCATAGGTATAGGCGCTGCCAGCGATCGGAATCATGGCCGCGAATTCGGCATAACAGAGGCCGGCGAAAAGGCAGCCGGTGGCGGCTATGATGAACGAAACCACGACGCCGGAACCGGCGGCTTCACCAGCGGCCCAGGCTGTTCGAACGAACAGGCCGGCTCCGATAATCGCGCCGATGCCGAGGGCGATAAGACCGGGCCAGCCGAGGGTGCGTTTGAGTCCCCCATGATCGCCGGCTTGATCGAGCAGGACCGCTAAGGATTTCTTTCGAGAAAGGCTCATGATGCAAAAGAGTTTATCACTGTAGGATTTCTACTTCTTCTGCTCGGCGAGTTTTGCGAGAAACGCCTGCTCCTGGCGATCCAGGTGATCCTGATAACCTTTTGGATCGATGAAGGGATTTGAATCGGTCTTACCGATTTTCGCGTACTTTTCGGGCAGATTATAGAAACTGCCGTGGGAACCGAGGAAGATATCGCACGGCAGCGCTCGCAGGACTTTGAAACTGCGCACATAATCGTCCGCGATCTGCGGATATTCTTTATTGTCGACCAGGATGTAGCCGGGGTTCACGCCGATGCTGCCTAGGATCACGACGTTGTAAGTCTTGCCGCCTTCCTGAACTTTCATGGTCCAAGTAGTGCAGCCCTTGGTGTGCCCCGCGGTCAGATGCGCGACCATTGTGACGCCGCCGAGTTTCACTTCGTCCCCGTCCTTCAAGACGCGGTCGATAGGATGCGGCTTGCCGCCGGGCGTCATTTTCTTAAGCGCGGGAACATCGTGTTCCATCGCCATCACTTTCGCTCCGGTGTATTCCTTGACCAACGCATCCCCGTCCATGTGATCGCTATGCGCGTGGCTGCCTAGAACAATCTTGATATCGCTGAATTTGAAGCCGAGCTTTTCACCGATGCGCGGAGGATGGGAACGGTCGATTCGAAGTCGCTATTCACCAGGATGTGGCCTGCGGGAGTCGTGATTAGAAAGGATCCCAGCCCGTCGGTCCCTACGAAGTAGACGTTGCCAACAACTTTGTGCGGCGGAAACGGTTTGTTCCAATCGGTTTGCTGCGCCAGAGCGAGCGTGGCTGCGGCGGCCCAGGAAGCGGCAAAGATAAGTGTCCTCATCTTCACGGAGTTTACCAGGATACGGGATGTGTACATCGGGGGGCACATCGGAGATCATGAAAGAGATATGGCAAAGGAACGCAAGAAGCTGAAATGATTCGAATCGCAAATGGACAGGGATTTTGGGGCGACTCGCTCGAAGCGCCCGTGGAACAGGTGAGGCGCGGGCCGATCGATTATCTGACGCTCGACTATCTGGCCGAGGTCACGATGTCGATCCTGCAAAAGCAGCGGTCGCGGGATCCGAAGGCGGGCTATGCGCGCGACTTCGTAGACATGATCGCGCGAGTGTTGCCGGATCTAGTGGAGCGGCGCATTCGCGTAATCGCCAATGCAGGCGGCGTGAATCCGGCGGCGTGCCGGGACGCGATCCTGGAGGTGGCCAAGCGCCAGGGCATCGAGATAAAGGTGGCGACGGTGGCCGGCGACGACATCATGGGCCGGCTGGACGATTTCATCGCGCGCGGGGTCGAGCTGAAGAATATGGATACGGGCGAGCCGCTTTCCACGGTCCGCGCGAACGTTCAAAGCGCTAACGTGTATTTCGGCGCGTTTCCGGTGGTGGATGCTCTGGCGCGCGGGGCGCAGATCGTGATCACGGGGCGGGTAACCGACACGGGGCTCGCGCTCGCGCCGATGATTCACGAATTCGGCTGGAAGAACGACATTGGGATCAGCTCTCGGCGGGCACCATCGCCGGCCACACGATCGAATGCGGCGCGCAATGCACCGGCGGAAATTGCCAGGTGGATTGGGCGACAATTCCCAACATGGCTGACGTCGGCTACCCGATTATCGAGGCCGAACCCGACGGGACGTTCAGTGTCACCAAACACGCCGGAACCGGCGGCCGCGTTACGGTGGCGGGCGTGAAAGAACAGCTCCTTTACGAGATGGGGGATCCCAAGGAATACATCACGCCGGACTGCGTAGCCGATTTCACGACCATTCACTTAGAACAGGCGGGCCCGGATCGAGTGAGATTCACGGGAATTAGCGGGCGGCCCGCGACCGAGTTTTATAAGGTATCGATCAGCTATTCGGCGGGGTTCAAGGCGATCGGGAGCCTGGTTTATGCCTGGCCGGATGCGTACAAGAAGGCCAAGGCGGCGGACAGGATTTTGCGGCAGAGACTGGACCGGCTGGGACTGAAGTTCGACGAGATTCGGACCGAATTCCTGGGCGCGAACGCATGTCACGGGATTCCGTCGGCGGAACCTTCGGCTGAAATGGAGCCGCAACTGGCCGAAGTGGTCTTAAGGATCGGCGTGCGGTCCAGCGATCGCGCGGCAGTGGAGCGGTTCACGAAAGAAATCGCGCCGCTGGCTCTGAATGGGCCCCCAGTAGTGACCGGATTGGGCGGCGGACGTCCGAGAGTGGAGGAAATCGTGGCGTACTGGCCCGCGCTGATCCCCAAGCGCGAGGTGACGCCGGAGGTGACCATATGGCCAAACGAAAATTAGTCGAGCTGGCGCATGCGCGGTCGGGAGATAAAGGCGATACCGCGAACGTCGGCATCATCGCCAACCGAGCGGAGGATTATCCGATCCTGGTTCGCGAGGTGACTGCCGAGCGCGTGAAAGAACACTTCAAGGGAGTTTGTTTAGGCAAGGTGCAGCGCTACGAGCTGCCGAACCTGGGCGCGTTGAACTTCCTGCTGCATGAAAGTCTGGACGGAGGGGCACGCTTGCCTTAAAGGCCGACCCACAGGGCAAGACGTATAGCAGCGCGCTGCTGCGGATGGAGATTGAGGTTGATTGATTTTCGCGTCGACGCAGGCATCGCGCGGATCACGCTGAATCGACCCGAAAAACGCAACGCGTTGAACCCGGAGTTGATCGCGGGATTGCGGGATGCGTTATCGCGATCGGCTCAGGATGAGAGCGTCCGCGCGGTGGTAATCGCCGGCGCAGGATCGGATTTTTGCTCCGGCGCGGACTTGGCGGGTCTGGATAAGACGGCCGAGGCGGGCGTGCTCGACCATATCGATACCGCTCGCCACTTGGCCAATGCGTTTCTTGAAATACGGCGGCATCCACGTCCAGTGGTTGCGGCCGTTCGCGGGCGAGCACTGGCTGGAGGATGCGGTTTGGCAACGGCGTGCGATCTGGTTCTCGCAGCCGAGTCGGCGAAGTTCGGATACCCCGAAGTAAACATCGGATTCGTGCCCGCGATGGTGATGGCGATTCTGCGGCGTTCGGTCAGCGAGAAGCGGGCCTTGGAGATGATCGTGATGGGCGAGATCATTACGGCTCCACAGGCACTCGCGTTCGGGATGATCAACCGGGTCTACCCGGACGCGGAGTTTGATGCAGGAGTGGAGGAGTTTATCAAGACGCTGGGGGCGAAATCGGCCTCGGCGGTCCGGCTGAGCAAGAGCCTGCTGTATCACATGGACGGAATGACGTTCGACGCCGCGATCGATGCGGGAGTTCATGGAAACGCGCTCGCTCGGATGACGGAAGATGCTCGGCGGGGGATTGAGCGATTCGTCAAGAAAAGCTGATGGCAGATCTTATCCACAGGCTTAGGAAGATCTGCCTGGCCCTGCCTGACGCAGTCGAAACCGAAAACTTCGGTCATCCGTTTTTCCGGCTCCGAAAGAAGCCGTTCTGCATTTACGGCGGCGAGAAGGGCTCGCCAACGATTTCTTTCAAGGTTTCGAAGACCGAGCAGGGAATGTTTCTGGAAGATGCGCGGTTCTTTAAAACACATTACATCGGCCAGCACGGATGGGTTTCGTTGCGCGCTTCGGGGAAGCTCAAGTGGGAAGAAGTGGAAGGGCTGGTCGAGGCGAGTTATCATCTGGTCGCGAAGCGGTAGTCTTTAAGGATGGAAAGACGTGCACTTCTTGCAACGCTCGGGGCTCTTCTGGCGCAGGGTGGCGCCAGCGCTCAAACATCGCAACGCAATCGGCCTCCGATTTTTCAACACGATCTGCCGGACTTAATGATGCATGGGTGGTCGGTGACGGCGGTCGAAGTGAACTACGCTCCTGGCGCTGGCTCCACGGCGCACCGGCATCCTGGGATTACGCTTGCGTACGTTCTGGAGGGCGAGATCGTCTCGCAGGTCGGGGATGGGCCGGAGAAAACTTACAAGACCGGCGAGATGTTCATGGAGACTCCCAATGAGCTTCATGGAGTCTCAAAGAACGCGAGCGCAACCAAGCCCGCGCGCCTGCTGGCCATGCTGCTCGCCGAAAAGGGCAAGGCACTCACTACTCCCGCTTAGCGGTAGACTGTAGGCTTGCTGAAAAAATCGATGGGCTTGATGCGGGCCACCGCGATGGTGGTGGGGATCATCATCGGTGCGTCGATTTTCGTCCAGCCGTCCGAAGTCAGCCGCCACGTTTCCACCATTCCCGCCATGTTCGGAGTCTGGACCGCGGCGGGATTGATGTCGCTGGCAGGCGCGCTGGTTTGCGCTTCGCTCGCCCGGAGATTTCCGAAAACCGGCGGCGTGTACGTCTATTTGAAGGAAACCATATCACCGGCGGCGGCATTTCTATGGGGTTGGGCGATGTTCTGGAGCGCGCATTCGGGCATTGTCGCAGCGGTGTCGATGGTGCTGGCGCGTTACGCCGCGGTCCTGTTCCCGCTTGGTGACATCGGAATGAAGGTAGTGGCGATCGGCTGCATCGTGCTGCTATCGACGATCAACTATTTCGGCGCGCGAGCGGGCAGCGGCGTCCAAACCGGCTTCACGATCGCGAAGCTGGCCGCCATCGCGGGAATCCTGATCGCGGTGGTGGTGATCGCGCCGCCGCAGGTTTCATCTGCATCCGTGGTGAACGGTCCCCATGGCACACACGAATTTTTGCTCGCGATCAGCGCCGGATTGTTCGCCTTCGGCGGCTGGCACATGGTGACCTATGCAGCCGGAGAAACGCACAATGCGGAACGGAATATTCCGCGCGCGCTGCTGATCGGGATGCTGATCGTCACGGGATGCTACCTGTCGCTGAATGCCGCGTATCTCCATGTTCTGCCGCTCGCGACGGTGCTCAATTCGCAGCATGTCGCGGCGGATGCGGCGGCGGTGCTGGTGGGCCCGCGCGGCGCTGCTGTGGTCGCGATTTTGGTGCTGGTATCGGCATTCGGAGGATTGAGCGGCAGCGTTCTGGCGGGACCCCGGGTGTACTACGCGATCGCGCAGGACGGGCTGGCATGGCGCGCGATGGGTGCGGCGCATCCGCGATTCCATACGCCGCACGTCGCGATCATCGCGCAAGCCGTCTGGGCCAGCGTCCTGGTGGCCACAGGAACGTATCGAGTGTTGTTCACACGCGTGGTGTACACGGAATTTCTATTCTTCGGGCTGATGGCGATCGGGTTGATGAAAATCGAGAAGCGGTTGAGCTTCGCACCTCTGTTGTTTCTCGCGGGCTGCTGCCTGGTGGTGGGAAATCAGCTTAGCGCGGATGTGAAGGAATCCGCCATCGGCCTGCTGCTGGTTGCGGCCGGGCTACCTATTTATTATTTTCGAAAGGGTTTTCGACACAATGCCAATCATTGACTTCCATAATCATTATTATCCACCTGGATATCTCAAAGCTTTGCAGTCGGGGGAGAGCGCGGTCGAAGTGACTATCGACGATCACGGCAATCCTCGCCTGCATTATCCCGGCGATTACAACATCGCGGTCCCAGGGCAGCGCGACCTGAACGTCCGGCGCAAAATGCTTGACGATCATGGCATCGACATGCAGGTTTACACCATGACGACGCCGGGAACTCACGTCGAGAAGCCTGCCACCGCGGTTCGCTTGGCATCGCTGGTGAATGACGAGTTCGCGGAAGGAATCGCGGCGAATCCCGGACGATTCTCGGCGCTGGCCACGCTGCCGCTTAACGATCCCGCGGCATCGGTGAAGGAACTGGAGCGCGCCGTCCGGCAACTGGGCTTGCGCGGAGCAATGCTGTTCAGCAACGTGAACGGCGTGGCGCTCGCCGATCCGCGATTCGAGCCTTTATATGAACTGGCGAACGATCTGCACG
Organism: Terriglobia bacterium; assembly: GCA_963705675.1. Classification (GTDB taxonomy): domain Bacteria; phylum Acidobacteriota; class Terriglobia; order Bryobacterales; family Bryobacteraceae; genus Palsa-187. The sequence continues at coordinate 10,053 of CAVPKR010000056.1, read as the reverse complement.
CGGTGCTTTATATTCATCCCACCGATCCGGTTGGCGTCGAAGCGATGAAGGATTTCTGGCTGATGCCGCTGGTGGGATTTTTGATGGACACCACGCTCGCGGCGGCGAAACTAGTATTTAGCGGTGTACCGGAGAGATATCCGAACATTACGTGGGTCCTGACGCATCTTGGCGGCGCGATTCCCTATCTGGCGGAGCGGCTCGACCGCGGCCACCGCGCGTTCAAGGAGTGTCGCGTAAATATTCAAAAGCCGCCCAGCGAATACTTGAAGAAGTTTTACTTCGACACGGTGAACTTCAATACCGATGCGTTAAAGCTGGCGATCGCGTTCGCTGGCGCGGATCATTTGGTGGCCGGAAGCGATTATGCCCACCAGATCGGCAGTCCCAAGCTGATGCTCGAGAGTATTCGAGCGCTGGATATTTCCGAATCCGATCGAGCCGGGATTCTGGGCGGAAATGCCGCGCGGATTCTGAAACTTTAACGGCTATTTCTGACGTAATACCGAAATAATATCGTCAGCGGTGATCACGCCGGCAAGCTTACGCTCCTCGTCTACCACCGGAAGCGCCAGAAGATTGTATTTGTCGAACAGCTCCGTCACGCGATCCTGGTGCTCCTGAACGTCGACATCGATCAGGGTTTCAGCCGCCAGCGACGTCAGCAACGTCGCGCCTTCGTGCAGGAACAAACGCGCCAGCGGGACCGTGCCCATCAGCCGGTCCTGCGCGTCGACGAGGAACAGCGTGTTCAGATTTTCGAGCAGCTCCTCGTTGGATTTCAAGGCCATCAGCGCGTCGGCGACGGTCGCATCGTCTTTCAGCGCGACGTATTCCGTGTTCATCATGCCGCCCGCTGTGTCTTCCTCGAACTCCAGCAGTTCCCTCACTTCCGACTTCGGCTCGTGCTCCATCTCTTCGAGGATTTCCTCGCTGGTGGACTCTTCGAGTTCGGCCAGAACGTCAGCGGCTTCGTCGGGAGCCATTTCCTCGACGATGTCGGCGGCGGTTTCGGTCTCTAGCGATTCCAGAATGCTCGCCTGAATGTCGGGGTCCACTTCAGACAGCGCGTCGGCAGCGACCTCGCTGTCGATGTTTTCGAAAATCGATTCGCGATCCTGCGGACTCAGGTCCTCGACGATGTCCGCCAGGTCGGCGGGGTGCATATCTTCGAGCAGACGGTTCGAAATGTTCAGACGCAGGCGGCGCTGCGGGTCGTGCTCCAGAATATTGCAAAATTCCCAGCGAATCGAATGCGGGGAAATGCCGGTTTGCATCTTGCGGACCCAGCGCGGCGGCAAGACTCCCTGCCAAAGACGGCGGAAGATACTGCGGATGCCGATGTCGACTTCAAGGATCCATAGCACGTCGCCACCGTTGTCCTGACGGACCTCAAAGGTGACGTCATTGACTCTTACGACTTTGTGCCCCTGCGCGTCGATGATCTGCTGGTCCAGAAGATCCCGCGCCATCCGCAGCATGTATTCATCTGAATGGTAAGGAGTTAAAATTTCGTCGCGAAGGTGAATGCCATCCAACGAAATCGACTCGATCTGGTCGTGACGAACGGTGAGCCAAGTCCAACCGCCGCCTACCAGGTACCGGTCGATGCGGACCGGATCGATCAGCGGAACGAGAGCAGCGTCCTTAATGACACCGATTTTGCGCCCCTTAAGGTCATAGACCTTGAGGCCAAGCAGTTCGGTGAGGAACAGGAGTTGGTCCGCCATCGCAAAGACACCAAGTTATGATCCGAGCCCATATATGGACGTGTGCCCAGAATCCTAATATGACCCATGGCGAGGGTAGACGCAAGAATTTTCTTAACTTACTAACGGCGTGCGATCAGAACCCGCGAAGGGTAGCCGGTCTGCCGCACGGTGTGGGTGGAAAGGATGCGCATCCCCGCGTCCTCCACCAGCTCCGGGACCGAAAACTCCACCTGGCGTCCCCAAAATGCGGGCGCCAGCGTGCCACAGACGCGATACAGACGGTTGAACACGGCCGCGTTTTGACCGATGACCACCATGGAAAAAGTGCCGCCGGGACGCAGCACTCGTCGAATCTCGCGCATGGTTAGGCGAATATCGTCCTGCGCGAGTAGTTCGAACAGATAACAACAGACCACCGCGTCGAAACTGGAGTTGCGGAACGGCATACTGCGCACGTCGACGGCGCCGCAGTGGGCTTCCGAGGCTGGAAACTCGCGTCGAGCCCGCAGTTGAGTCCGGGCCGCCATGTTCGGCGAAAGATCCAGTCCATAGGTCTGGCCTTCCGGGTTAGCCTTCACCAGGCGGCGAAACATTTCGCCCGAACCGGTGGCGATCTCAAGGACGCGCATTCCGTTGCGGATTTCGGCGTGTTCCAGAACGCGGGTATGGGCTTTGGAGTGAAAAAAGAACGTGCTGACCGGATAAATCGATGACACCGTATCGTAAATACGCCGCGTTCGGTTGGCGATGGTACGCGGCAGACGGTCCGCGCGGGGGAGAAGAATGGAATAGTTAAGGTCGCTCAAACATGGCTCCCGCTGCTGACCAATGTTTCCACCACTACGGTACCACTCGCCTGTTCAGGAAGTTCGATCCCGGTGCTGGTGCCTTCGCCGGGACGGCTGTCGATCCACATTTTGTAATCATCGCCGAAAAGCACCTTCAGCCGCTCATTCACGTTGCTGACGCCGATACCCTGCTGAAACAAAGTAGCGAGTTTGGCCTCGGGAATCCCGACCCCGTCGTCTTCCACCAGGATTTGCAGGCGCCTGCCGACCATTCGACTTCGGACTCGAATGGTGCCGCCATCCACTTTGCTCGAAAGGCCGTGGCGGATGCTGTTCTCGACCAAAGGTTGGAGCAGCATGCTCGGCACCAGCAGGTCCAAGGTGGTTGGGTCGATCTCCTTCACCACGCGCAGCTTTTCGCCGAAACGCACCATCTCGATCGCCAGGTAGTCATCGACGAAAGAGAGTTCTTCGCTAAGCGCGGTCAGGTTTTCCTGCTGGCGGAGCAGGCGGCGCAGAATCTTCGAAAGCTTGTAAACCACCTGGCGAGCCTGATCGGGGTCGATACGAATCAGCGAAGCGACCGAGTTTAACGTGTTGAAAAGAAAATGTGGATTGATCTGCCGGCTGAGCGCGGCCAAACGAGCCTCATTCAGGTGCAACTGCTGCTGCTCCAGCTTCTTTTCGTTACGATTACTGTTCCAGATCTTGATGGGAAGCACGGTCGCGAATAACGTGGTCGCGTAGACGGCCACCACCATCCAGGGGCCGTCCTGCCAGTTTCGCTGGAGCGAGAACGACGACGACCCGAAGTGCAGGGAGACCACGTCGCGCAGGAACTCCGCCAGGGCGATCACCAATACGCACAGCAGACTGAACAGCGGCAAGCGCAGATCCCGGCGGCGGACCAGCCTCCATAAACTCAGGTCGGGAAAGGGGGAGAATTTCCAGATGGCTTCTTTATCCGGCGCTACATCGCGGAGCAGACCGCCCAGCACGCCCGCCGCCGCAAAAAGAATCATCGACATCCATTCGCCGTGACGAAACAGAGCGGGAATCGAAATCAACACGCCCGACATCAATCCCGTGACGTAGCCGCCAAGCATCCCTAAGGCGAGGCTTCCTTCCAATCCAAGGTCGAGGGCCTGATAGGCGTCGGGATTCAGCACGCGCGCCAGCACGCCCGTGCCGAAGATCACTGCGCAGACCAGGGCCATTTGAACCCGCTGTGCGAGCGTGCGCTCCTCCCGCATCAGCATGCGTTGAAACCGGCCGCTGCGCGTCAGGATGCTCGCCAGGGAAGCCGCTACGGCCAGCTTCACCAGCAGGATCACCAGATGTTGAGAAACCATATCACCGCTGCCGACAATTATAATGAAAGTATCCGCACTGAAATTCATGCCCCAGACATCCCAGCTACGCCAGGTCGCCGAGGCCGATTTTCCCAGCCGTTTCGGCCACTTCCGGATTTACGGCTTTTCGAACGGCACGGAAGAGGCCGTGGTGTTGAAAATGGGGGATATTACCGGCCCGCCTCCGTTGGTTCGGATCCATTCCCAATGCCTGACTGGCGACGTTTTTCATAGCCTGCGATGCGATTGCCGGGCACAGCTTGAGCTCGCGCTGGAATCGATCGCGAAAGAAGGCCGGGGGCTGCTGATTTACGAGAATCAGGAAGGCCGCGGCATCGGACTACTCAACAAACTTCGCGCCTATGAACTGCAGGACCAGGGAGCGGATACCGTGGAGGCGAACGAGCAGCTCGGTTTCGACGCGGACCTGCGGGGTTATGAGCTGCCCGGCGAAATTCTGAGGTTTCTCGGGCTAACGGCTGTACGGTTGATGTCGAATAATCCCGAGAAGCTGGAAGCGCTGGAGCGGGCCGGGGTGCGCATTACGGAACGGGTACCTTGTCTGGTGGAACCGCTGGAATCGACGGACGATTACATGCGGACCAAGAAGGAAAAGCTCGGGCACCTGCTGGATCCGGTCTAGGACCGGAACAGCACGCTTTCTTTTTCAAACTGCCGCGTCGCGATGACGAACGCGATTGCCGCATAGGCCAGGTTCGCGACTAGCGTGACGACGAAGTTCGTCATCGAAACGTCTCCCAGCAGGACGCTACGGACCACCATACTCGCATTGAAAATCGGCACCAGGCAAAGTATTGGCGTCAGGTGCAGACCTGGCATGCCGCCCAGCAAAGCCGGGAAAATCACGACCAGTGCCAGCGGCGTCAGGTAGCTTTGCCCCTCCTTGAAACTGCGCGCGAACATCGCGATGGCGAACATCAGCGAGGCCGCAAAGACGGCCACCGGGATCAGCACCGCTACGATCATGCCGATGGTGCCGGGATCCAAGGGAATCGTTCCCATCATATGGCTGACCCCTTCGGAACGCAGGCCAATCCGGGTGTTCGAAAGCGAATACACCATGCTTCCGAGCATCAATGTCGCCGTCAGCACAATCGCGCTGATGCCGGCCAGCGTCTTTCCGAACACGATTTCCTGCCGCGAAGCCGGGGATGAAAGCAGCGCCTCCAGCGTCTTGCGCTCCTTTTCACCCGCTGTCATATCGATAATCGGATACATCCCGCCGGTGAACATCATCAGGAGCAGAACATAGCCGAGGATCGACCCCCAAGTGGCGCCGGCCATTTTGCGCTCATCGGCGACGTTGGTGCGCTTAATGGTGAACGGCGTCAGCACGCTTTCCGGAATGCCCGAGTTGCGCAATCCTTCACGAATTTTTTGATCTCGCAATTCCGTCAATGCGGTGCGGATTCGATCGGCGGCGGAAGTCGACACTGGATTCGAGCTGTCGACGTAGATTCGGAGTTCCGCGGGTGACCCCGGAACCTCTTCCACGCCCGCGGCGATCTCCTTTTTTTCCACGGCCGCCCTAAGATCGGGTTTCTCGATGATCTTGATCCCGATTTTAGCGAGCGCCTCCTGAACGGCCGGCGTGGTGACGCGAAAGGCAATCCCCATCGTCTTGGCCTCGGCTTCGGAATTTTGCTCGACGCGATTCAGCACTTTCGTCATCACCTGGAATATCAGGGGAAAGACCACCAGGGGGACGGCGACCATGCTGATCATGGTTCTGCGGTCGCGAAACATGTCCAGCATTTCTTTGCGGTAAATGGCTTGAATGAGTGGAAGTCGCATTTGTGTCTCTCTATTTGTCCGCCGGAAGTCCAAGGAGGTCCAGAAAAATCTCGCGCAACCGATGCTTACCCGTGGCGGCGCGCAGCTCGTCCATCGTGCCGATCATTTTCATATGCCCGTCGCTGATTACGCCGATCCGGTCGCACAGATATTCGGCTTCTTCCATAACGTGCGTCGAATAGATAATGGACTTCCCGGCGCGCTTGGCATCCATGATCGCCGCTTCGATGGTCCGCGCGGTCGGCACGTCCAGACCCGAGCTTGGCTCGTCCAGGATTAGCACCGGCGGGTTGTGCAGCATCGTCCGCGCGATGGAGGTTTTCTGCTTCATGCCGGTCGACAGCTTGTCGGTGCGCACGTCGGCGAAGCTTTGCATGTCGAACAGCGAAAAGAGTTCGCCGATGCGCCGGCCGCGGATTTGGGCGTCCATCCCGTTCAGTTTGCCGAAGAAGTCGAGAATCTCGCGCGGCGTCAGGCGTCCGTACAGGCCCATATCGCCCGACAGGAATCCGATTTGCTCACGTACTTCGCCGGGTTCACGCAGAACATCGAATCCGTTCACGTTCGCCGTGCCGGACGACGGCTTCAACAGCGTCGCCAGCAGCCGGAGCGTGGTAGTCTTTCCCGCGCCGTTCGGGCCTAGCAACCCGAATACCTCACCGGAATGAACTTCGAAGCTGACCGAATCCACAGCCAGACGAGTTCCGCGTTTGGGATCCGTAAACGCTTTAGAAATCTGATTGACCTGAATCATAAGATCATAACCCCAACAGTGTATGGAAAATCGGATAAGCTGTCAACTGTTTTACAAAACATTTACCGCCCGCGCCGCCAGAATGACTACCGTCGCCAGCGAAATCATCGATTGAGTCATCATCAGGACCTTGGCCCATCGGGATAATACAGGTACATCGGTCGGTGAAAACGCCGTGCTGGTGTTGAATGCCAGGAACAGATAGTCGACGAATCCAGGACTCCACTTGTCTTCACCCATTTCTTTTTTCAACTCAGGTTCCAGCATCATCTGCGGAAACAGGAAGGCTCCATCGGTGTGGGTCCCGGCGAGATCGCGCTGATGCGGCCCGCCCGCGTCCAAGCGCCAGTACCAGCACGCGAACACCAGCAGATTGCAGATCCACAGCGCGCCCGCCGCAAGCAGCAATTCCAGCGGCGTCTCCTTATGCGCCGGCAGCCGCGAAACCAAGAGCACCAGGGACGCGATCATAGCCAATGTCACTACCCCGCTGGTCGCATAGCCGAGGGTCTGGGCAACCTGGTAGTTTCCCATTAGAGTGGTGATGATCGCCGGCGTGACCAGCCCAATGACGAGCACAAGCACCAGCCAATCCGGGCCAACCGTCAACGCCGACGGCAGAGAGTAGTGGAGGGCGCCAATCGACAAGAGTGCGATTGCGGCGGGCCATCGCGGCTCGCGTCGTTTTTCCTTTTGCGTCATTCTCCTATTCTGCCGTGCGGCGCTTGCCCGACGGAGGCGCGGGGGCGTAGACTGTAGCCCATGACTCCTCAGGATCAGTGGTATTACCTTGAAGGATCGGAATCGCGCGGACCGGTGCCTTCCAGCCAGATCGTGCAACTGATCCGGGCTGGATCGCTCAGTCCCTCGACGCAGGTCGCCCAGGCGGGTTGGCCGCAGTGGAGTCCCGCGGCCTCGGCTCTGGCGCATTTGCTCGGGGCGCAGCCGGTGGGCCCGATCCCGGTGGCCCCAGTCGAAGCGCCGACGTATGCGATCAAGATCCACTGCATATCTGGCCCGGACGCAGGCAAGGCTTACATGGTGGGAGCGTCGGAGGTTTCGCTGGGGCGCGTTTCGGGAATCGGCCAGTTCGATCCGCAGGTTGCCGAAAATCACGTCGCGTTGTCATGGCAGAATAACGTCCTGCACTTTCGCACTTTCGGCGGAGCGCGGTTACGGGTCGCGGGAATCGACGTCACGCAAGGCACTCTGTCGAATGGGCAGCAGTTCCAGATGGGCGCGTCGGTATGGCAGGTGGGCGCGGCGCCGGTGGAGCTCACGAACCTGCTCGGCTCACTCGCGTCGCGGCTGAACAGCCTCACCAGCACGGAAAAGCTGGAAGGATTTAGTCTGACCTCGATGTTCTCGGAAGTATTCAAAGGCCGCAAGCCGGGCGAGATCGAAGATTATTTTGTGGTGGGTACCACGCGAACCACGCCGCCGATCGATGAAGTGCAGACCGGGTGGCCCAAACCGTGGTTCTTCATGCGGGTTCTGCTCTTCATGCTGGCTTCGTACTTCGTCCTGACCAAGATTCTCGATCTTTTCGAAAATCCGAAGGTGATTCCGGGCTTGATGGTGGTCGGGGCCATGGCCGTGCCGCTGGCAACTGCGATTCTTTTGTGGGAGTTGAACTCTCCCCGGAACGTCAGCTTCGTTCAAGTGCTGATGCTGTTCTGTTTAGGCGGAGTTATTTCCTTATTTTTCACGCTAATCGGCTATCAGATCTCGCATCTAGGCTGGCTGGGAACTCCCAGCGCCGGAATCGTGGAGGAGATCGGTAAGCTGCTGGCGGTGATGGCTGTCGTGCGCAATGTCAAGTATAGGTATACGCTAAACGGCATCGTATTCGGAGCCGCCATCGGCGCGGGATTCGCGGCATTCGAAACCGCGGGATACTCCTTTGAAAACGGCTATTTGGTCGGGTATACCCTGACCGCTCTCGACCATTTGGACCTGATGCAAAAAGCCCGCGACATCATCTTGAAAACGCACAGCATCGGTGTCGTGTCGGAGCTGATTGACTTGCTCGACGGCAAAAGCGCGTACGACCGGACTTTCAGCCAGCTTAACGGGCGTTCTTATCTGGCGCCCTTCGGCCACGTGATCTGGACCGCGATCGCGGCGGGGGCTTTGTGGCGTGTCAAAGGAGCGAATCCGCTTCGCTTCGGCATGCTCTTCGATCCAAAATTCATGCGCACGTTCCTGGTCCCCGTAGTGCTTCACATGATATGGGACATGGATCTGGTTCAGAACAACACTTTCTTCGTTCAAACCGGACTTCTGCTGGGTCTCGGCGCTATCGGCTGGTACGTCACTTTCCTTCTGGTCCAGCAAGGGCTGCGTCAGATCCGGGACGAACAATTGAGTTACACGCGCACTGAAATGAACCGGACACAGCAGATTCTTACCACTACGGGGAGGTTCCGGGCACAAGGCATCAGGCCCGCTTGACGTGCTTCTGCCAAACCTCAGTGAACTGAATCAGCGCGACTGGTTCGCGGCGGCCCTGGACCATGCGCAGCAGCTCGAACCCGGCCCAAAGGAAATAAATCGCCGTGGCGACCTTCGCCGCGATCGCGCCGGCGAATGGCACTACGAACAACGCCAGCAGCGCCGCAGCTTCCCACCAAGCCAGTTGCATGTTGATCAAGAACATCATGGCGAGCAAAGCCTGACCGAGCGTCAGCAGTAACTGGAGCCGCTGTTGCGGATCGAGCTCGATGGGGGTTACATGGCCCGCGCTCATCGAGAGGACGATGGGCAGCATCCCGACCAGCAAGGTCCACTGGTTGATATTGCTCGATACCATATTCATCAGCGCCATCGGCGCGCGGTCGGCGGTGCGTGCGAAGTATACCGTGGAGGCCATTTCAGGAAATTCGGACACGATCGGCGCGATCCACTGGATGAAAACGAAACTTGGTATCCCTGCTCGCACATGTAGCGATCCGCGCGCCGACGCACGATTGAAGGTGACGGGCGCGGCGCAGTACCCGGCGGATTTCCCGCTGAGTAATCCGGCCTTCGGCGTGCTGGTGACGAGCCCCATCGCCAAGGGGCAGGTCACGCAGTTCGATCTCACCGACGCACACGCCGTCGACGGAGTGCTCGACATTTTGACGTTCGAGAACACCGCGGAGCTCAGGGACGCGAAGTTCGGCGAAGGCTCCTCGACATCGATCCAGAAGCTCGGGCCCGAAATCTTTCATGCCGGCCAGATCGTGGCGCTGGTGGTCGCAGACAGCTACGAGGCCGGCCGCGAAGCGGCGCATCGCGTCGTGGCGGCCTATGCGGCAGAGGCGCCGAGTGCGACCTTCGGGGACGCTGGTCTCGTCGAGCGGGACGCCCCCAAGAAGTCGCCGCAACACAGGGACCTGCCCCGGACTGGCGACGCAGAGGCGGCGCTCGCCGGCGCCGAAGTCGTCGTCGAGGCCGATACTCGACGCCCACGCAGCATCACAACCCGATGGAGCTATTTTCCACGACCTGCGCCTGGTCGGGCGGCCGAGCTCGCCGTTGTCGACCAAGTCAGTTCGTCTATCGGCTCAAGAACGGAGTGGCTCTGCGGCTCGGCATCGACCGCGACAAAGTGCGGGTGGTGAGCCCGTATGTGGGCGGAGCGTTCGGCT
>CAVPKR010000055.1:0-7108 GCA_963705675.1 Terriglobia bacterium | reverse complement strand
CTCTGGCACCGTTCAGTTACGTCTGTTGCTGAAGCGGAAGGTAAGGAAGGCATCATCTATAACGCGACTTACACGAACTTCTGGCAAGGGGCGATGGCGTGGAGCGGTTGGTGGCATAACCAGGTGGGCCTACTGACCGAAGTGGCCAGCGTGCGCATCGCGACTCCGGTGACACAGCGCAAGGCGGATCCGAATACGGCGTCGTTGGCGACGGCGGGGCGGCCGGATGAAGCCGAGGGGCGGCGTCAGGCTGAACATCCTGACGATCCGCTGCCTGCTCCGCGCGACATTGCGCCTCGAACGGAATATCCGCGGCCATGGATGGGAGGAACCTGGCACCTGCGCGACATCGTCGACTATGAGCTGATCGCGACGTTCGGGCTGCTGGACGCGGCGGCGGATCGCCGCGAGTCGCTGCTGCATGAGATTTACGATGTGAATCGCGACACCATCGATTTGGGAAAGAGGGGCGAGCTCGGGTTTGGGAATAAAGAAAAAAGCTTCGCGTTGCTGATTCCGGTGACGGGGCAGCACGACGCGAATGAAGTTACAGAGCTGGTCGACAAGCTGATGCTGGGCGGCGTCGATGTGTCGCGGGCGCAGAAAGCTTTCGTCCAGGATGGCCAGCCTTATGAGGCGGGAACGTACGTGGTCCCGTTCAACCAGGTGTTCGCGCGATACGCGAAGGATTTGCTCGAAATGCAGACTTATCCTGAGGTGCATCGCGCTCCGAATGCGCCGGCCGAGGCTCCTTACGATGTTTCGGCATGGTCGCTGGGGATGCAGTTCGGCGTGAAAACGGTGTTCGCGAAGACGGCGCTGGCGGCGGATCTTGCTCTGGAAAAGGTGATCGCGAAGCCGAAGTTTACGCTGGCAGCAGAGAAGTCTCCTAATTCGTGGAGCTTTCCCTATGACGGCGCGGAGAGCGCGGTGATCGTGAATCGTCTGTTAAAGGATGGCGCGAAAGTCAGTATCTCGAAGCCGCATGGGACCGATTACGCGCTGGTGCAGGTGAGCACGAAACCGGAATCGTGGTCGAAGGCGGTGGCGGGTTTCGAGGTGAGCATGAAGAACGCAGCAGCCGCGCCGCGCGAGCTTGGAGTGGCGTTGAAGACGCCTCGCGTCGGGATGTATCAATCCTGGACCGGCAACATGGACGAGGGCTGGACGCGCTGGATTCTGGAGCGCTATGAGTTTCCTTACACGACTTTGCACAACAAGGATATTCAGGCGGGCAAGCTGCGCGAGCGGTTCGACGCGATCATTCTGCCGGATCAGCGGGCGAAGGACATGATCGAGGGGCAGAATTTCTCGACCACGGCGCCGGAATACAAAGGCGGCCTGGAAGAGAAGGGAATCGACGCGCTGAAGGATTTCGTGGATCATGGCGGGACGCTGATCGCGCTGGGCGAAGCGTCGAATCTGCTGGTGGATAAGATGCCGCTGCCGGTGAAGGAGCTGAAGCGCACCTTGAGCCGGGAGCAGCATTATGCGCCGGGGACCATCGTGAATTTGCAGGTGGATACCACGCATCCCATGGGATTCGGCTCGGCGGCGGATACTTACGGGTTCTATATCAACTCGCCGTTTTTCCAATTGACGGAAGGATTTTCTTCGCAAAAGGTCAGCGTAGTGGCGCGGTATCCGAACAGCGGCGCGAAGGCGTCGGGATGGCTGCGCGGGGAGATTACATGCTCGGGCGGGCGGCGGTGGTGGCGATCGAGACGAATCCGGGCAAGGTGGTGCTGTTCGGGATTCGGCCCGCAGCATCGCGCGCAGACGCATGCGACGCTGCCGCTGTTGTTCAATGCGTTGTACTGGTCGGCGGAAGGCGATTTGACGTCGGCCGTACAGCAATAAGGCGGGTGCAAAATCAGTGAGCTTGTCCACATGCAGCGCATGGCGGCTCAGCGCGGGCCGCAAGTACGTGGAGTGGCGCGGACATTGAGCCGCCATGCGAAGCATGCGGTGGATGCCGCTGGCCTAGTCGGCTTCGTATTTGCGCAGGATATCCGACCAGTGGCCCTTCGCTTGGAGGAGCAGTTCGGCGACTTCGCGGATCGCGCCTGGGCCTCCGGACGCAGCTGTCACGTAATGGGCGGCGCGCTTGACTTCGGCTCGGGCATTCCCGGGGCGATAGCGAGGCCCACTCGGCGCATCACGACCACGTCGGTGAGATCGTCGCCGGCGTACGCCGCCGCTTCTGATGCCACGCCGCTCTTTCGAAGAATTTCTTCGAGGATCGGTATTTTTTCGATGTGGCCTTGATAAACGTAGGTCATCTTGACCTGGCGGGCGCGCTCCTGGTGGCCGGGGACACGCGTCCGCTGATCACGCCCGGTTTGAATCGATGGTGCCACGACAGCCATTGCAGCGCGATCCGTCCTGGGAATCGAACATCTTAGTCTCGAACATTTTGCCGTCGGGCCGGGACGTTGATCAGGCGGCCGTCGGCGAAGACGCCGTCAACGTCCATCATCAGCAGTCGGATCTTAGCGGCTCGTTCTCTAATGCCGGGAGTGAGTAGAATGAGGAGAATCGTGTTGCAGCGGGTGCTCGAAACCATTTCTCGTTATAACATGCTCGCGCCAGGAGACCGCGTCGTGGTCGCGGTATCGGGCGGGGCGGATTCGGTGTGCCTGCTGCATGTTCTAAGCGATGCAGGCATTTCAGTCGCCGGCGTGGCGCATTTCAATCACAAGCTGCGGGGCGAAGAATCAGAAGAAGACGAGCGCTTCGTTGCAACCATAGCGGCCAGGATGGCGCTGCCTTTTTTCGCTCGACGTCGGAACTCGGTCTGGTCGAAGGCAACCTGGAACAGGCGGCTCGGCGGGCTCGGCGGGACTTTTTCCTATCTCTAATCCGCGATGGCGCGGCGATTCGAATCGCGACCGGGCATACTCGCGACGATCAGGCGGAAACGGTGCTGTTTCGAATGCTGCGCGGATCGGGACTCGCGGGTCTGGCCGGAATTCATCCCGTAACCCCGGATGGTTTCATTCGTCCTTTCATTGAAGTGACTCACAGCGATGTGGTCGAGTATCTGAGCTCGCGCAACCTAGCCTGGCGCGAGGACTCCAGTAATCGCGAGGCTCGGTTCCGGCGTAACCGGATCCGGCATGAATTGCTGCCGCAGCTTGCGCGGGACTGGAACCCGAGGATCAGGGAAGCGCTGGCTCGTCTCGCGGATCTGGCGTATGAAGAGGAGCGCTGGTGGGATGCGTCGCTCGGTCCGGCCGAAACCGAGATGGCAGTAGAGGAGCTGACAGGCATCCCGCGAGCGATGGCCCGGCGGCGAGTGCGGCAGTCGATGGGAGAAGCTAAAGGGAATCTTCGCGGGATCGAGTTCGAGCACGTCGAGCTAGTCCTAGAACTGGCCGCGGGGAAGGACGGCGACGGCAAGCTAGGGTTCCCGGGAGTATCTGTGACCCGATCCTTCGATAGGCTGCGATTCGCGGCGCCCGATAATGAAACCCTGCCTGAACCCGTTTGCATCGACATTCCAGGGACTTACAGGGTGCCGGACGGCTCGGGTAATATCCGATTCGAACTGGCCCATTCGGTCTGCTCAGGCTGTGCTAACCTTAGATCGGAGCTGGCCGCGCGCCTGAAGTTGCGCGCGTGGAGACCTGGTGACCACTACCGCCCAGCGGGCAAATCACGCGACCAAAAGATTACGGAAATGTTTCAAATCGCCCGGATACCCTCCTGGCGTCGTCCATCGTGGCCGATTGTTGAGCGTGAAGGTAAAATCTTGTGGGCCAGGGAGTTCGGCGCCGCCGCCGATTGCGGGGCCGAGCCGGATGAGTCGCCGATACTCCGAATTTGGGATACCCGCTGAATCAAATATGAACCGTTCAGCGTCTGTACGAGTAGTAAGTATGTTGGGAGAGGTCATGAATTCAAGCGTCAGAAACGCAGTCCTGTGGCTGATCATCCTGTGCCTGGTGGTGCTGGTTTGGCTGGTGTTCAAGGGCAGCAAGCCGCCGGGGGCGCAGCCCAAGTTTCCGAACTGGTGCAGCAAGTAGAAGATGGAAAGGTCGATAGTATCGTCCTCAACAGTTCCACGGGCGACGTCAGCGGGAAGTACAAGAATGGCGACGAGTTTCACTCCGTCATTCTGACCAACTACAACGATTTCACCAAAGAGCTGGTCGACAAAAGGTGTCGATCAAGGTCGAAAAGGACAACGGCGGCAACTGGGTGTCGATTCTGGTCAACGCCATCCCGTTCGTGCTGCTGCTGGGCTTCTGGATCTTCATGATGCGGCAGATGCAGAGCGGCGGAAACAAGGCGCTGAGCTTTGGCAAGATCGCGGGCGCGGCTGCATTCCTCCCAGCAGAAAAAGGTCACCTTTAAGGATGTGGCGGGAGTGGAAGAGGCCAAGGAAGAATTGCAGGAGATCATCGAATTTCTGCGCGACCTCAGAAATTCCAGAAGCTCGGCGGGCGCATTCCGAAGGGCGTGCTGCTGATCGGGTCGCCTGGAACGGGCAAGACGCTGCTGGCACGCGCGATCGCGGGTGAGGCGAACGTTCCGTTCTTCTCCATCTCGGGATCGGATTTCGTGGAAATGTTCGTCGGCGTGGGCGCATCGCGCGTTCGCGATCTGTTCGAACAGGGCAAGAAAAACGCCCCTGCATCGTGTTTATCGACGAAATCGACGCGGTCGGGCGCCATCGCGGCGCGGGCCTGGGCGGTGGTCACGATGAGCGCGAACAGACGCTGAATCAACTGCTGGTCGAAATGGACGGCTTCGAATCGAATGAAGGCGTGATCCTGGTGGCGGCGACGAACCGTCCCGACGTGCTGGATCCGGCGCTGCTGCGGCCGGGACGTTTCGACCGTCGCGTAGTGGTCGGGCGGCCGGACGTGAAGGGCCGTGAGGCGATCCTGAAGGTCCATACCAAGAAGACGCCGCTGGGCGACGACGTGGATCTGTCGGTGGTGGCTCGCGGAACGCCGGGATTCGCGGGTGCGGATCTGGCGAATCTGGTGAACGAAGCCGCGTTGATCGCGGCGCGGCAAAATCGCAAAGTGGTTACGCAGTTCGACTTCGAGCTCGCCAAAGACAAGGTCATGATGGGCGTCGAGCGCAAGAGCATGATCATCAGCGACGAGGAAAAGAAGAACACGGCGTATCACGAAGCTGGTCACGCGCTGGTGGCGGTGCTGACTCCGGAAGCCGATCCGCTGCATAAAGTCACGATTATTCCTCGCGGCATGGCGCTGGGCTTGACCCAGCAACTGCCCATCGACGACAAGCATTGTTATAACAAGGCGTATCTCGAAGCACAGCTTTCCATTTTGATGGGCGGGCGCATCGCCGAAGAAGTCTTCATGCATCACGTGACCACCGGCGCGGGCAACGACATCGAGCGCGCGACGGAGATGGCTCGCAAGATGGTTTGCGAGTGGGGCATGAGCGAGCTGGGTCCGCTCAGCTTGGCAAGCGCGAAGAGCAGATCTTCCTGGGCCGCGAAATCGCCCAGCATCGCGATTACAGCGAATCGACCGCGATTCGAATCGACGAGCAGGTGAAGAAGCTGGTCGAGAACGGCTACAATCGCGCCCGCCTGATCATCGAACAGCGGGCGGATGCGCTGGAGCGGATCGCGCTGGCTTTGCTGGAGCGAGAGGTTCTGGACGGCGCCGAAGTGAATCAGTTGATCGAAGGCAAGACGCTGGCCGCCGTGCAGCCGCCCCCGAGCGGCGATGGGACCACGCAGCAGATCATCAAGCCCGAAGGCGGACGCCGGCTTCCCGGCATGCTCGAGGGCGGCCCTCAGCCTGCGTGATTGGACCGTTTCCGGTCTACCTGTTCGACGTCGATGGGACGTTGATGGACTCGGCTTCGGATATTTGCGGGTCGATACAAGAAGTTCTAGTGGCTCGCGGACGCGCGGACGTTTCTGAAGTCTTTCTTCGCCGGTATATCGGACGGCATCTGATCGATCTGTTCCTGGATCTGGATTTCCCGGCAGATTCGATCGATAAAATGATCGCCGATTACCGGCAAATCTACCTGGCTCGAAAGCATTCGCGTACTTCGGTGTATCCCGGTGTGGCGGAAATGCTTTCCAAGTTAGGCGGCCGCAAATCGACCGCGACCACCAAGGGAACGCCTACCACCCGCGCGGTCCTGGAACATTTCGGACTGATTCAGCACTTCGATCACGTGCAGGGAACCGACGGGTTTCCCGCGAAGCCGGAGCCGGATGTGCTGTTGAAATCACTGGCGGTGTTCGGCGTGGGTCCCGAGGATTGCCTGATGGTCGGCGACGCTCCGGCGGACATGGAAGCTGGCCGGCGCGCGGGCATCAAGACCTGCGCGGTTCGCTACGGCTATGGAAATCCCGAGGAAATGGCTAAATGGACGCCCGACTTCTGGATCGACCATCCGAGCGAATTGCTCGGCTAAAACGCTTGCTCCAGATCCGCGATGATGTCTTCGGGAGCCTCGATGCCTATTGAAATTCGCACCAGGCTGTCGTGGATTCCCAAACGGGCGCGGTGCTTCGGGGACAGGTCCCGATGCGAAGCCATCGCTGGGTAAAGCATCATTGTGTGGACATCGCCGAGTGACGTCGCGCGGACGATCATCTTCAGGCGCTCCATGAAACGGAAGACTTCGGCGCGGCCGCCTTTCAGCTCGAAAGAAATCATCGCGCCATACAGATCCTTGGGGAACAGGCGAGCGATAGTGGCGGCGTCGGGATGCGAAGGATCACCGGTAAAGTGGACCCGCTCGACACCGGGATGCGCGGCGAGCCACTGGGCAACTTTGATCGCGTTCTTGCATTGCCGTTCAACACGGAGGCCCATGGTCTTAATGCCGCGCATGGTCAGATAGGCGTCAAACGGGCTCATGACCGGACCCACGGTGCGCGAAAGGGTCCGTATGGTGCCGCAGAAATTGTCATCGGCGACGATGATGCCGCCCAGGACGTCCCCATGTCCCGCCATATATTTAGTGGCGCTGTGGATGACGATGCTCGCGCCCAGCTCCAGGGGGCGGACCAGCAGCGGCGTCGCGAAAGTGTTGTCGACCAGCAAGGGGACACCGGCGGCTCTGGCGAACTCCGCGATCTTATCCATCGCGCCCACGC
>CAVPKR010000054.1:0-13075 GCA_963705675.1 Terriglobia bacterium | reverse complement strand
CTGCGCGGCATGCTCACGAATCGGCAAAGCTGGATGGCCATGCTTTATTTGTTCCTGCGATTCCCCATTGGAATTGCGGGATCCGTCACCTCGATTCTGGTCTTTGTGTCCGCCGTGGTCATGGCCACGCCGCTTTTGTACACGCTGATCCCTTTCACGATCATGGATGAGCGCGTCAGAACCTCCGAGGAGGCATTGCTCGCCTCCGTATTCGGATGTGTTCTGTTCCTGCTGACCATTCACGCCATCAACGGCCTGGCAGCCGTATCGCGCCGCATGGCCGAAGCCCTGCTCTAGTTCGTTTTTTTCCCGCCGAACCGGTACCCGACGATCGCTTTGATAATCAAGTGATCCGTCGACGCCGTCGCCCCCACGCCGACTCCGAAATTGAACTCCCAATTGGGAGACAAGTTCAGATCGATGTCCGGGAAAAATTGCTGCTCCTGCTTGCCCGCCGGGAAGAAGCTGCCGAACGGCCCCACAACTCCGTAGTATTCGAATCCGCCGTTGATCTTTTTGGTGATGTCGTACCCGACCTTGAAATCCGGCGAGAACACCAGTCCCTGATGGACCGACAGGCCGTGAAAACTCCGGTCGAATGTGGGGTTGAACGCCAGGTACCAGCGTCCGATGGTCTTGTCGATGATCGGGCGAATCTCCAGTGTCCAGGTGTCGGTCGAAAAACTCCGCCGCTGATAGCCGAATTCGAAGGATACGCTGGCCCCCACCGGCCATTTCCAGCTCTCCGGAGCCCTCACCCGAGGCCGTATGTGATCGCCTACCCAATTGAACCCCTGCCCCGGACCTTCGCTGGTGAAAATGTAAAATCCCACCTCGAACCAGTCCGTCACGCCGTGCGTGATCTCTACCGTTTCATGCCACTGATGCTCATCCGGAAGGACTCCGTCGATCGAGTTCTTGAACCCTTCGACGGTCACGTTGCTGTGCAGCTCCACCATGGTGCATCCCGGCTTCACCGTCTCCGACGGATAAACCTGGATTTCATAGTTCCCTGAGCCAGCATCGGCACTGAAAAACAAAACAAAAAGATGAGAGCGAGTTTGATTCGACTAGCGTAACACGCCAAACTGTTAAAATATGCGCTGGAAGATTCTTGGAGGTCTGGCCGCGGTCGCGATTCTCACGTATCTGCCCACGCTTCACCAGCCGTTCCTCGAAGACGACTATCACCTGATCTCGCTCGCGAATCGACTCGGCCCCATTTCAGGCTGGAGCGAGCTGGCGCACAATCCCACGTTTCGTTTGCGCGCAACCATGCAGCCGTATCTCGCCGCCCTCTACGCGAACTTCGATATGAACGCCGCCGCCTACTATGCATCCGGCATCGCGTTGCACATCCTGAATACCTGGCTAGTCTACGCGCTCGGCGCCTGGAAACGGATCGGCTTCGCGATCAGCGCTTGGGCAGCGTTGGTTTTCGCCGTCAGCGAAGGGCATCAGGAAGCCGTCATGTGGATCGCAGCTTCGAGTGAGCTGCTGCAATTCCTGTTCGGCGTCACTGCAATCCTGTGCTGGATTCGATTCCTCCAGGGTTCCGGTTGGTGGTATGTTCCGTCCATACTTGCCTTCGCGTTGGCTTTAATTTCGAAAGAATCAGCCTCGGTTTTTCTTATCCTCATGCTTCTCCCGATTGCACTCGATTACCGCAAGCAGGTGGTGTGGGTTCTCCCCTTCGCGATCCTGACGATCTTCGCCGCATGGTCGACATTCTTCCCGGGCGCGAATTCCTTCCGCTTCCGCGATGGAAGCTTTTCTCTGCACGCGCCGTTCTGGCTGACTTTGCCCCGCAGCTTCTTCGCGCTCCTCTGGTTCTGGGGATTGCTAGCCTTGATCACGGCGGCCTTCTGGATTCGCGACCGCACCGTAATCTGTATCGGCCTCGTCTGGGCCGTCATCGGTCTGATGCCGTACGGCTTCCTCACCTACTCGACCCGGATTCCCAGCCGCCAGACCTATCTCGCAAGCGTCGGCATCGCCTTCGTGATCGGCGCGGCCTTCCTCGCGATGAAACAACATCGGCCGCGCCTCGTTCCCGTGATCGTCGCCGTTCTTCTGCTGCACAACATCGGTTATCTATGGACCAAAAAGCGCACCCAGTTCCTGGATCGCGCCGGTCCCACCGAACAACTCATCGCTCTCTCACGTCAAACCAAGGGGCCGATCTATATGAAGTGTTTCCCGCGGCCGCGGGTCGTCGCCGAACAAGCGGTGTTCCTGGTTACCGGCCGGCCCATCGACCAACTGATCTGGGATCCCGCCGAGGCCGATCGTGCCGTTGCGACCTTCTGCTACGTCGGTCCTGTCCACTGACGTGCTAAAGTGTTGATTTCGCCTCCGATGTCCGTGCAAATATTCCTTCAAGGGAAACTCCTCGGAATTGACGAGTTTCTGTTCGCGCCTGCTGAGCAGGACCACGACCAGGTCTTCACCGGCCGCTCGCATTGGATTACTCTGCTCAGTGAAGTGCTCCCGCGCGCCTTGTTGGCCGAGCTTGGATTGGCGAAAATCCTCTTGGGGTCGTCCGGCGGCGGCCAGTTCCTGGTGGTCCTGCCCAGCGAGTTCCGCGAACAAGCCGAAGCCTTCCTTAACGCCGCGGCCACCGAAATCGCCGCCCTCAGCGACGGCGCATTGAAACTGCTCTGGAGCGTCACCGAAAATCTGGGCGACTGGAGCGACGTCCGCCGCCGCCTGACCGAGCAGATGACGCTCCGCCGCGGTACTCCCGGTTTTGAGGAGTCGCCCGCCGCGCCCGCCTCGGAATCGCAGGAATATTTCGCCGGCCAGCTCGGCATGAAGATGCGCGACGCCGAGTCCGCCGGATGGTCCCCCGAAACCCCCGGCCGCATTTTCACCAGCGGCAAACATGTCTGGAGCCTGTCCGGCTCCTCTGTCGAAGCTCTGCCCTTTGCCCGCCACGCCGCTCCCAGCGACGATGGACGCGAGCCCGCTTCGACCGCGGTGCTCGCCGGACGCGCGACCGGTCTGAACACGTGGGGCGTCCTCCGCGGCGATGTCGATAATTTCGGCATCCGCCTGCGCCGCGCCCAGACCATTGAGGAACACATCCAGCTCTCGGTGATGTTCAAACAATTCTTCGCCGGCGAGCTGGAAGTCCTGTGCTCCATGCCCGAATTCTGGCGCAAGGTCACCGTGATTTATTCGGGTGGCGACGACTTCGCAGTCTACGGCGCGTGGGACGCGTTAATCGGCTTGGCTCGCGAGATTGAGCGCCTTTTCCACCGCTTTGCCGAAACCAATTTGAAGGATTTTGCCGGACCCGAAGGCAAGACGATTAGTATGGCGCTCGCGCTGGCCCCTGCCGCCGATGCGTCGCTCGGCGCCGTGTTCGAGGAAGCGGGCCGCCGCCTCGAAGTGGCTAAATCCTCGGATAAAGATTGCGTCTGGCTGCTGGGGCGCACGCTCGAATGGAAGCAGTTCGCTGAAGCCGCCGACCTCAAAGACTCGCTGATCCGCATGATCTCCGATTTCGGCTGCTCCCCCCAATATCTGCGCGACCTGTGCGGGATCTATCGCGAGACGCAATCGAAAATGTCCAAGCGCCAGGCCCGCCGCACCGGAGGCGAGCGTCCGTGGCGTTATCATCGCCGCATCCGCCGGATCCTGGGCGCCGCGCGCCCGGCTGGTCCCGAACGCGGCGATTTTCAGAAAGCGCGCATCGGCATCATCGCCGATCTGATCGGCCGTAGCGCGGTTACCGTCAAGTTGCGACCAGCGGGCCGCGTGGCGCTAGAATGGGCGAGGCTATCGGCGGACTAGGTCGCCCCAAGTTAAAAAAAGGATATCGCATGGAAGAAGACGTTAAGCAAGAATCCGCGGTTCCCGTTTCAGAAGAGGCCAAGCCGGCTGAACCGCCGAAACAGGAAACTCCTGTGCAGGCGGAACCCGCAAAAGCCGATTCGTCGAAGTCCGAATCTGGAAAGCCGGAGGCCGCGAAGCCCGAGTCCGCGAGGCCTGAGTCCGCGAAGCAACCTGAGTCCGCGAAGCAACCTGAGTCCGCGAAGCAACCTGAGTCCGCGAAGCAACCTGAGTCCGCGAAGCAACCTGAGTCCGCGAAGCAACCTGAGTCCGCGAAGCAACCTGAGTCCGCGAAGCAAGATGCCCAGCGCCCACCTCGGCGCGAGGATCGTCCTCCGCGTCCCGCAGGTGAAAACCGCGGCGGAGGCGGTGAACGCCGAGGTGGTCCGGGCGGCGGCGATCGTCGTCCTGATAGCCGGGGCGGGGAGCATCGTCCAGAGAATCGCGGAGGCGACCGAGGCGCTGATAGAGGCGATCGCCGCGAAGGCGGCCGGCCCGGCGGTGGTGGGCGTCCCTTCGATGGCCCTGCCGACATCGAGCTCGAAAAGCTCATCTCCGACAGTCTGTACCTGGACAACCAGGCTCACGCAGTTGTGGTTCGCATGCGCGACATGGATTCCGGCACCAAGAGCCAGTTGCGCCGTCTTTATAACGCGGTTCGCCGGGCCGTCCGAGCCCCCGAAAGCGAGCGCCAGCATCAATTCGTGATGCTTCGCGCGCGCCTTGCCTATACCATCGCGCGGCATTCTTTAAGAAGTCTGGATGCGCTCGAACGTCTGCTCCTGCAAGTGACGCGCCGCAACGACGCGCGCGGCTATGAGCGATTCAAGGATCTGTTCGAGGCGATCGTCGCCTACAACGAGTAAAGGACTATGAGCACACATACCGCTCACACGAAATTGCAATTGATCGGAAAGCTGATCCTGAACGGCGAGCTTCACTGTGAAACCGGCCTCCACATCGGCGCCGGAAAAGGCTCGCTCGAGATCGGCGGCGCGGATAATCCGGTCGTCAAAGATGCGTTCGGGCTCCCCTACATTCCGGGCAGCTCCCTGCGCGGCAAGGTGCGCAGCCTGCTTGAGAACGCCATGGGGCTCAACTCGCCGGCCGAGCTGGTTTATCTGTCGAAGCGCCGCGGCCAGGAAGTGCGTATCCATCAAAGCGACCGTCCCGACGACGAAATCTGTCTCCTGTTCGGCCGCAGCCCCGGCCGCGTGGAACGCGTCGAAGGCGAATCCGTCGACACTCGCGCCGCCAGCCCCGCGCGCCTGACCATCTACGATTCTCCGCTCGATCAGGAGAGCATCACTGCCCAGATGCGCGAGAATCTCGACGACGAAATCACCGAAGTGAAGAGCGAGAACGCCATCGACCGCATCACGTCACAAGCCAATCCGCGTACGCTGGAGCGCGTACCTGCCGGAGCAAGATTCAAAGTCCGCATGGTGCTCGACGTTCTCTGCGAAGAAGACAAAGCACTCGCGGCGCGATTATTCGAAGGCCTGCGCCTGCTTGAAGACGACGCCCTCGGCGGCGGCGGATCGCGCGGCAGCGGCCGGATCCGTTTCGCGAATCTGAAACTCGGGTGGCGCAGCCGGGCTTTCTACTCCTCGGGCGCGTCGGAAGCCGAGCTCGCTTCGGGAGCCGATCTCTCGGCAGTTCAGGCCGTGATCACCGACGGCGCATTTGCGGAGAAGCTCGCCAGCTAGTCATGCCTGCCGGAGTCTTTAAAGCTTTGTGGGTCGATCTGAAAGTCACCACGCCGTGGCGCATCGGACCCGATTCGGGCGATCGTGACCGCGTGGATCGCATTTTCCACAGCGATTCCCTGTATTCCGCGATCTCGACCGCGATGGTCAGCCTCGGCGTGATCGAAGAATGGCTGGATGCGACCGCACGCGCCGAGGATCCCGCAGTTCGATTCAGCTCCTGCTTCCCCATGCTCGACGATCACAAGTTCGTCGTGCCCCCGCGCAGCCTGTGGCCGCCGGCTGCATCGGCGAAGGTACGCTGGAAGGGCGCGCGCTTCGTTCCCCTGAGCGTGGTCGACGATTTGATTCACGGCCGCCCGGTCAACGAAGAAACCTGGACCGTCGACGGCGCTAGCGAATGCCTGGTTCCGCACGGGGCGCAAGGCCCATTCCGCGTTTCCGTCCGATCCAGCGCCGCCGTTGATCGCCTGGGCAGCGGGGTCGAAGCTCACTCCTGCGCTTGCCTGGAATTTGCGCCCAATGCAGGCTTGTGGATGGTCGCCGCGTTTCGGGATGACACGTCCAGTGATCGTTGGAAAGGTCCGGTGCGTTCCGCTCTCCGCCTGCTGGCCGATTCCGGCTTCGGCGGCGAGCGCTCCAGCGGCTGGGGACGCGCCAAGATGTCGATCTCGGATAGCGAGACGCCTCTGTTTCCGATCGCGGAATCGACCGGCGAGACCGCTTGGTGGATGCTGTCTCTGTTCCATCCCGCCGCTTCCGATTCCGTAGACTGGGAGCGTGGCAGCTATTCGCTGACCACGCGGGGCGGCCGTGTGGAAAATCGCGGTGATGCGAAAAAACCCACCCGAATGGTGGCCGAAGGCTCTGTGATCGTAGCCGCGACGGAGCCACGCGGGGCAGCCACGGACGTAGCCCCGGGTGATTTTCCGCATCCCGTCTATCGCGCTGGATTCGCCCTGGCGATCCCCATTCCGTTGATTCCAGCCGTGAGGCCCGCATGAAATATCGCCTCACCTGCCTGACTCCTACATTGATCGGCGACGGCCAGAAGCTCTCGCCCATCGATTACATGGTTTGGAAGGACCACGTCAACGTCCTCGACCAACGGCGCATTTTCCGGCTGCTGGCCAAGGGTCCGCGCCTCGAAGGCTACCTGACGCAGCTCAAGAAAGCCGAGAAGCTCGATTTCGCGTCATGGGGAGGATTCGCGCAGAACTTCGCCGGCCGCCGCATCCCCTTCGAACATCCGAGCGCGATCCCCACCTGGGAACGCGCCCGCGGTGAAAACCTCTTCATTCCGACCTTCGCCATCGGCTCCAGCGGCCCCTATGTTCCCGGTACCGCTATCAAAGGAGCGCTCCGAACCGGCGCCGTTTCGGACCGCTGGACCGAGGCCAGCATGCGCGACCTCGCGAATCGCCTGGAAGAGGACCGCGTGCCTCGCAATCCCGCCGCCAAAGCCGAAGACGCGGTGCTTGGCGGATCGGGCAACAACCGCATGCGCAGGCTGGCCGCCTCCGATTCGGCTTGCATCACTCACGCCGGGATGAAGGTCTACCTGCTGCGCGTCTCGACTATGGTGGCGCGCGGAAGCGGCAAGTATGAGCTCGGATGGAAGAAACCCGGAGGTTCGGTCGACTCCCGCAGAATCGACGACGCGACTCCGATTTTCGCCGAAATGGCCTCACCCGGGACCGCTTTCGACGGAATCTGGCGGGAACGCTCCCTTGGCGACCGGGCCAAGCTCTTCCAAGCCTCGAATCGCTACGCCGCCGGTCTCATCGCGAAACATAAGGAATACGCCGCGCAGTTTGACCAACTTGCAGCTCTAACCGCGACCCTTGGGGCGCTCGAAGCGCGTATCGCCGAGATCGGCAACCGTCCCGACGTTTGCCTATTGTCCATCGGCTGGGGCGGGGGACTACTCTCAAAAGCAGCGTTTCTCGACACCAGCGACGAGTCTTACCGCAGAATTCTGCGCCAGACGCCGTTTCAGCCGGTGATTCAAAGCGGCATGCCGTTCCCCAAAACGCGGCGCGTCATCTTCCACGGGAACCAGCCGGCAAGCCTGCCAGGGTGGGTGATGCTCGAAGTCGCCTAACTGTTTCTACAGTACTGCCGGTACGTGAAAACCGTTTCCACTGCCGAATTTGCATGTTACTATCGATAAGGATAAGAAGAGGGTTGCGAAAAACCCCCATGCGGAGGATGGCGATTCGCCTGACATGTATAACGCTTTCTTTGGCTTCTCGGAGAGCCCATTCAGCTTAAGTCCCGATCCTGCATTCTTTTACAGGAGTGAGCAGCACGAAGAGGCGCTCGCGAATCTGATCTACGGAGTCCAGGCCCGCAAGGGATTCATCGCGTTATCCGGTGAAGTCGGCACTGGGAAAACTACAATGCTCGAGTGCCTGCGCGATTACCTCGAGTCGCAGTACGTCGAGTTTGCCTTCATCTTTAACTCCCGTATCAACGTCGAGCAATTCTTCGAAATGATCGCCTACGATCTCGACTTGCCTTGCGCGCGCACTTCGAAGACCGAGGTTCTCTTCGCCCTGAACCAACTCCTGGTGGAACAGGCGCAGGACGGCCGCACGGTGGTTCTGATCGTCGACGAGGCCCACAATCTGGAATGGGAGGTCCTCGAAGAAATCAGGCTCCTTGGCAATCTCGAGAATCGCAACGGCAAGCTTTTGCAGATCATCCTGGCGGGCCAACCCGAGCTCGACCGGAAGCTCGACGCTCCGAATCTGCGCCAGTTGAAGCAGAGAATCGTCCTGCGCTGCAATCTCCAGCCGTTCACCCTGCGCGATGCGACCGAATACATCCTGTCCCGCCTCGACAAGGCCGGAATGAAAGACCAGACCATTTTCTCCGAGGAATTGCTGGCGGAGATCCACCTTCGCGCCCAGGGCATTCCGCGCGTCATCAACGCGGTATGCGACAACCTGCTGCTCACGGCGTTCGCCGACGAAAAGAAGTCCTGCACCGTCGACATGCTGGATGAAGTCTGCAAGGACATGCGCCTCGAATGGCCCGGCAGCCGCCGTACCCGCGGCCGCGTGCCCGATGAGACCTACGAGCGCACGCCCTACTAGTCTTCCCGCCAGCCTGATCTCCAGTACCATCCGGCGATTGTTATGATGGCGGCTGGACGCGTCTAACGACTCCATGATCGGCGAGATTCTCGACGCCAAATACCGGATCGATAAGAAGCTCGGCGCGGGCGGGATGGGGAACGTTTATCTGGCGACGCATCTTGGAACCACTCGTCTGGTCGCGGTCAAAGTGATCGCGCCCAAATGGGCAGCAGAACCGCAGTTCCTCGCTCGTTTCCAGCGCGAGGCGCAGGCTTGCGGGCGTCTGCGCCATCCCAACATCGTCAACGTCACGGATTTCGGCATTGCGAGAGCGGCGACCGGCGATATGCCGTACCTGGTGATGGAGTTTCTCGACGGACAGACGCTTTCGGAGTTTCAGAAAGCCAATCCGCAGATCGCGCTGCCGCTGATTGCAGACCTGCTGGATCAGATCGGGCTGGCCCTTGCCGAAGCCCACCGGCGTGGAATTGTCCATCGCGACTTGAAACCGGACAATATCTGGCTGGAACCGAACGGGCGCGGCGGCTACACCGTGAAGGTGCTCGATTTTGGAGTGGCCAAGGTGAATTTGCTGGGGGATTGGGCGCCCTCCATCCCAGAGACGGCCGCTCGACTCACGCTGCCGAGCGGTGAAATGGAAACGGTCGCGATCGGAATTGCGAAGGAGGCTCCTCGAGCCGAGGAGATCGAAACGCTCGCCATCGCGCCGAGCCCGTCCGGTCTGTCGTCGGGATCGTTCGACAGCGGCGCCGGCGCGCAAACGATGCCCGGCAGCCTGCTGGGAACTCCCGCGTATATGTCGCCGGAACAGGCCTTGGGAAAGGAAATCGATTTCCGTTCCGACATCTATAGTCTTGCCGTGGTGGCGTACTCCCTGGTCTGCGGCCAGCTCCCCTTCGCCGGGAAGTCGGGTGATTTATTCGAATATCATCAGAGCGGCGGCTGGTCCCTCCAGCGAGCATCGCCAAGGTTCCGCCCGACGTATCGGACGCCATTGTCGCGGGGTTGGCGCGAAATCCGGCGGATCGGCCGGCGTCGCGCCATCGAGTTCACACGGCGGTTTCACAACGCCTTGGACGCTGAATTTCTGGCGCTGCGGAGATCGAAGGCATTTCTACTGCAACATCTGGCGGCATTTGCGTTCCTGCTGTTGCCCATTTACACCGTCGTCTTGTCTACCGCCGAATTGCTGGTTGCATTCAGTCCGAAACTGCTGCCGGTTACCGCGGTGCGAATCGTGCTGGTTCCGCTGGCAGCGGCGGTGCTCTTCATTTTCTCCGACAACTTACTTCGAGCCTCGGCCGCGTTGATGGCCCTGGACGAGCAAGTTCGCGTCAGAAGGTTTCTCTCCTTCCGGGTGTTCTGGAAACTGGTTCGAATGATCCCGAGGCTCGCCTCGACGCAGGCACAAGCGCTGCTGTTCTTCGGCCCGGGCTGGGTGGTTGGTGATTGCTTGTGGCCGGTCATCTGCGTGGTCGAGAAATTGACGGGGAAGGCCGCGATTCAGCGCTCGCGCGATCTGATGACCGGTTTGCGATCCGCCGGACGCGCTCTGGCGATTCGTCATCTCGCGCTGGGCGCATTCGCGGTCGCCGCCTCAATCAAGTCGATCGGGTTCCTTTTGCGAAGCGGACCGCTTCAGCAGACGAACGTGGTTATCACCGCGACCTGGTTCCCGGTTTTCGCGCTGTTTGCGGGTGCTCCCCTATTTCTCTACGATCGGACAGCCGCGGCAGAAACCGGTCCATTGCTTCAGTTGGACCGTACGCCGGAAGTGCGCATCACGGCGAGAACATTCTCCGTCAGCTCGACCATCTGGTTAGCGGCCGGGGTGATTTATTTGCTGTATCAACCGATCAAGATATGGCTATCGGGTAGCCGCTGACGGCGCGATGAAGCCGGGCCGACTGGTCGTAATCACTATCCACGGAAAAGCTCGCGAACGCCTCGAGCCTGCCTCTTGTTGGCGACGACCTCTTGATCGTTAGCAAGAGGGTAATCAGCCATCTTTGGCTACTGAGGGCACTCACCTTGCGAACGTGATCGATGTTAACGATGGCATTTTGGTGAATGCGCTGGAAGCTTGTGCGTGCCAGTCGTTTCTCCAGTGCAAATTGAGCGTCTGGGTGGCCTCGTATTTGTGTCGTGCCGTGACTATCCAGACCACATATCCTTCCGATCGGAATGCGTAATCTCTTCCGTGCTGGTGAGACGACTTGCCGCTAAGACTTTCGGATGAGCGGGCGCGAAGTTATCGTCAGTGATCCGAAAGGCACGATGAATGGACTCATGGGTTGGTCACGGTCCCAGCGGGGTCCATCGTAGGGATGGCACCGGCAACAGCCGGATTTGCTCGTAATACCGGACCGTCACAACCTTGGTTCCGGCCCCCTTCCCCAAATCGCCAATGCCAATCTGGTTTTTTTCGTTTATCGCTTGACTCTATAGCGACTATAGTCTTTATGCTGGAGGGAGAGGAATGGACGCAATAAAATCTCTGTTGTTCACAACACTATTTTTCTGCCTGAGAAACGTCTCCGCCCAGCCGGTCGATAAAGAGCCTGAGCCTGTGGCCATCGTCGAGCTTGGCGGAGCTGCCGGACGGGATCTCAAAGGTGGCGGGTCAAGCTTCGGCGGGGACCTCGCGGTTGAGTTTACACCGATAGAGAAGTGGCTGGAGATTGAAGCAGGGACTACGCCGCTCTTCCGCCGTCACTCGACAGAATGGGATACGGACCTTCTGTTCAAGAAGCCTTGGACCCTATCGGAAAAGGTGGAATTCATGTTCGGCATTGGGCCGGAGTGGATACATACGAGGGCGTATGGCGTGACCACGGACTCCCTGGGCGGCGAAGTGGTGCTGGACTTTATGTTCTGGCCCTCCTTGAAGCATCGATTTGGCTGGTTCCTCGAACCGGGCTACGATTACAGTTTCGCCCGAGGACATGAGCGCTCGATTGGAATAAGCGGGGGCTTATTGATCGCCATTCGACGATAAGCCTGTGCGTGGTGAATACTGAACTCCCGATTGGCCGCCCTTGGCCCGAAAGCCCGCGTGACGGTCTACTCTCACGCCCTCCTCGAAGCCAAAATCACGGCGAGTCCCTTGGGCGCGTCCGCATGGCTGCGCTGGGCCATATTTCAGAATGAAGTGAAAGGAAAAGGGATTATTTGGTCGGGCTGCCGGGATTTGAACCCGGGACCTCTTGCACCCCAAGCAAGCGCGCTAGCCAGGCTGCGCCACAGCCCGAAAAATGAATGATTTGCACGTGTCTCGACACTCGCCGGCACACTTTCTCTACTCTATCACCTAAACGATGCTCAAAACCCGGGCGGGCGTTGATTTACTACTTCGAGACTTCGCTCCAGCGCCAGACCGGCGCTTCCCAGCGTGCCCTCTTCGAATAGTTTGCCGATCAACGTCACACCATGCGGGACCCGGCGGGGAGGCGAGAATTTTGGGAGCGGATTCTTCGGGTCCGGAGCCCAGTCGCTGCGAGCCTCCGAAACCTCTACAAATCCCGCGCGCAAGGTCAGCGAAGGATGCCCAGTCGAGTTGGTGATCACCAGCATTTCATCGCGTAAGGACGGCACCAGCAGGAGGTCCACTTGGGAGAAAACCCGGGCCATTTCCAACGCGACCTTCCGGCGCAACCGGTCGGCTTGAACGAAATCCACAGCCGAGAGAAATCGCGCCTGCCGAAACGAGTTGGGCCACGCGTCGGGTACTTGAACCTTTAGCTGATCCAGATCGCCGCTCAGAGTCAGTTCTTCAAACGCGCCGCGGCCTCCGCGAATAGAATCACGTTTAGCGAATCGTAGGGCCAATCCGGCAGTGTCACCTCGACCGGAGTCATACCCAGCTTCTTCACCGTCTCGAGCGCGATCCGATCCACATCGGTTGCCGGATTTTCTTTCATCCACGCCGGAAAATAGCCCACGCGCAGTCCGCGAACATCCGCGCCAGCATCGAAGTCGAGCCGGCTGGGAACGCTCGACAGGTCGCCCTGATCGGGTCCCGAGATAGCGTGGAGCACCAGCATCGCGTCCTCTATACCGCGCGTCATGGGGCCAAGCTTGTCGAGCGACCAGCATAGCGTCATGGCTCCCGTGCGCGGAACCCGACCGTAGGTTGGGCGCAGTCCGGTGACTCCGCAGCGCATGCTCGGCGCAATGATGCTGCCACCGGTCGACCTGCCGATCGCGAAGCCCACCAAACCGGCGGCCGTGGCCGCGCCGGGGCCGGCGCTTGATCCCGAGGCTCCTTCTTCGAGCAGCCACGGATTCATAGTCTGGCCGCCGAACCGTATCGTTCAACGCCACGCGCCCAAACTGAGCTTCGCGACCAGGACTGCTCCTGCGTCGTGAAGACGTTTCACGACGGCTGCGTCCTCCTGGGCACGCGGTTCCGGTAGGGCTCGGCGC
>CAVPKR010000053.1:0-10549 GCA_963705675.1 Terriglobia bacterium | reverse complement strand
AGGATCATTTCAAGATAGGAGAACGCCCGGATATCGTGTGGGGCGGCGGCTTCCGGCGGTACATCACGGACCTGACCCCAGGGTACGCCGTCACGATCACGCCTTCACGGATAACCGACGATCTGTACAGCATTTTCTTCCAAGATCAGATCACGCTGACGAATTCCTTGAGTCTCACCGTCGGGACGAAGGTGGAGCATAATCCGTACTCGAGATTCGACTGGGAGCCGAGCGCGCAGCTGGTGTGGACTCCCACCGCTCGCCAGGCGGTCTGGTTCTCGGCCTCGCAAGCAGTCCGGCAGCCTTCCCTGGTGGAGTCGGCGATTCAATACGATGCCACGATCGTGCCGATGGCGAACAATTCTTTCGGCGTGGTGACGATATTTGGCAACGTGAAAACTACCAGTGAGCAACTACGCGATTACGAGATTGGCTATCGCGCGCAAGCCAGCAAACGGCTGTCCATTGATGTCGCTTCGTTTCTCAGCCATTACCGCAATCTGGTGACGGACGAGCCGGGCGATCCGATTCTCACCGAAACTCCCGGGCCTCCGCACTATGTTTTCCCGTTCTACATATCCAATCTCGGGCGCGCCGAAGCTTACGGCGGCGAAATCTTTGCGAATTGGGATGTGACCGGCCGGTGGCGGATCAGCCCGGGCGTGAGCCTGCTTCACCTGCGGTTGACAGAGCCGGGAAGCCAAGACGCGGGTTTCGCAAATTCGGCGTCAGACAGTCCCGAGCACCAGTTCCAAATTCGCTCGTTCGTGAAACTGTCTCGCAAAGTGGATTGGGACACTTCCGTCTATTTCGCCGGACGCCTGCCCGATGATGGAATTCCGGAGTATACGCGGCTTGATACGCGCGTGGGCTGGAAGATCAACAAATCAATTGAGCTGAGCCTGGTGGGGCAGAACCTGCTGGAGCCACGCCACGCGGAGTTTAGCGATGCTTTCGAAGTCAATCACACCCTGGCGGAGCGAAGCGCTCTTGCGAAGGTGACGTGGAGGTTCTAAATCCAATCCGATGGCTGGTGCTGGTGCTGGGTGCGGCCGGACTGTTGTCCGCGCAACCCCAGGCGGCCGATGAATACCAGGTCAAGGCGGCCTTCCTCTACAACTTCGCTAGGTTCGTGGTGTCGGCAGGCGGATGCGTTCAAGAACGCCGCGGACCCGGTTACGATCTGCGTTCTGGGGAACCCGTTCGGTGATCGCCTGTTGAGCACGGTAACCGGAAAGCAGGTGGGCGAACGGCGCCTGGAGGTGCGGGAGATCGCCGATATCGCGGAAGCCGCCGGGTGCCAGATCCTGTTTGTGGCCAGCCCGAAAAAGCATGCCGCGGAAGTGCTCGGCGGCGTGAAAGACAGTCCGATTCTGACGGTCGGGGATGCTCAGAACTTCGCGGCTGCTGGAGGAATCATCGGTTTCAAACTGGAGAGCGGCAAAGTGCGGTTTCAGGTGAACGTCTACGCGGCGGATCGTGCGCGGCTTCGCATCAGCTCGAAGCTGCTGAGCCTGGCGGAAATTGTCAAGGAGGACAAGAAGTGAGGCGGGGCTACCGGAACCTTCCCATAAAACGCAAGCTGCAGCTGCTGATTATGTTTACGGTGGCCGCGGCGCTGGCGCTTGCCTGCACGGCCATCCTCGTTTACGACCAGTATTCGAGCGCCCGCGAAATGCAGCGCGATCTGGGGATTCTGGCGGAGATTTTCGCGTCCAACAGCACCGCGGCGCTGACGTTTCGGGACGTCAACGCGGCGAGCGAGATTCTCTCCGGGCTCAAAGCCAAGCCGGACGTCATCAAGGCGGTCTTTTATGAAGCCGACGGCACTCCCCTGGCCGCCTATACCCGCAAAGACACGCGCGCCACGAGCGTCCCGCCGATGCGGTCCGACGCCGTGTGGTTCGAGTTGTCGCGCCTAAAGCTGTACCGTACCATCCTGCTGGACGGACAAGCCATCGGCGGGGTCTACATCGAATCCGACCTGGGCGAGCTGCACGCCAGGCTTCGGAGCTTCAGATGGATATTACTCGCGATTCTCATGGCCACGTTTTTCGTAGCCTATGCACTGTCGTCCCGCCTTCAGCGCATCGTGTGGAGCCGATCGCGCACATCGCGGCCACGGCCAAAATCGTTTCCCTGGATAAGAATTATTCGGTTCGCGCCGTGAAGCGGGATGACGACGACCTGGGCCAGCTTACCGACACCTTCAACGAAATGCTGTCGGAGATCGAGCGGCATCGCGCCGGCATGGAGCAGCTGGTGGCAAAGCATACCGCCCAGTTGCTTCAGGCTAAGGATAAGGCCGAAGCCGCCAGCCAGGCCAAGAGCGAGTTTCTGGCCAATATGAGCCATGAGATTCGGACGCCGATGAACGGCATCATCGGCATGACGGAGCTGCTGCTCGACACCACGCTCGATGCCGTAGCAGCGCGAGTACCTGGACGCGGTCAAGACGTCCGCCGATGCGCTGCTGGCGGTCATCAACGATATTCTCGATTTCTCGAAGATCGAAGCCGGTAAGCTGGACCTCGATCCGGTTCCTTTTAGTCTCCGCGATATTTTGGAAGGGACGGTCAAATCGATGGCCCTGCGGGCGCATGCCGGATAGTATTGAGCTGATCTGCGAGATTGCAGCCGGGCATTCCCGAATTGGTCGTGGGCGATCCTTTCCGAATCCGGCAGGTGGTGACCAACCTGGTCGGCAATGCCATTAAGTTCACCGAACGCGGCGAAGTGGTGTTAAGCGTCAGGCGGCCGACGGTTGCAAGTCGGGGCACCGCGGAAACCGAGCCTGACCCGGCTTTGCGTTCATTAGGTTCGGATAAGGTATCGGCATTCCCCCAGGAAAACAGGCCATGATCTTTGAAGCCCTTTTCGCAAGCGGACAGCTCGACCACGCGCAAGTTCGGAGGCACCGGGCTGGGGCTGACATTTCCACCCGGCTGGTGAAGCTGATGGGCGGCAGGATCTGGAGTGGAAAGCACGCCGGGAAAGGAAGCTGTTTTCAGTTCACCACTCCATTCCGGCGGCGAGGCAGAGGAAGCGAATCCACAGCGCAACGACGTCAACCTGGATGGAATCCACACCCTGGTGGTGGACGATAATCCCACCAACCGTCGCGTCCTGGTGGAAACACTCAGGGGCTGGAATATGCGGCCCGCCGCTGCCTCCAGCGGCGCCGAAGCGCTCGAAATGCTGCATCGGGGATTCGAGCAAGGCGATCCGTTTTGCGCTCATCCTGACCGAGCTCATATGCCGGAGATGGATGGCTTCGATGTTCACCATGAAAGTCAAAGCGACGCCGCGATTCCAGCAGCCCATGGTCCCTGATGCTCGCGTCAGGAGAAAATCGGCGCGACATCGCGCTGTGCCGCGAACTGGGGATTTCCGTATACGTGATCAAGCCGGTGGCGCGAGCCGACCTGCATGCGGCGATTGTCTCCGCGCTGGGAATTTCAGCGCAGCCGGAACCGGCCAGCGCCAAGGCGCCCGAGCGGCGCGCCCCGACCGAGCGAACCGGCGTGCGCATCCTGTTGACCGAAGATAACCTGGTGAATCAGCGCCTGGCGACGCGGATCTTGCAGTGGCGGGCCATGAGGTAGTCCTTGCGGAAAACGGCCGCGAGGCGCTCGAAGCGCTCGCCAAGGCCGAGTTCGACGTGGTGCTGATGGACGTGCAGATGCCGGAAATGGACGGCTTCGAAGCCACCTCCGCAATCCGGAAAATCGAGATCGCCACTCGGAATCATATACCCATCGTGGCCATGACCGCTCGTACGATGATCGGGGACCGCGAGCGGTGTCTGGCCGCAGGCATGGACGATTATGCGTCTAAACCGATCGGCGAGCGAGCCTTGCTCGAGGTAATCGACAAGTGCGTGAGATTGGTCCGGGCGCGCGTCTAGCGGCCCGGCCCGGCTGGACGCTACTTCTTGGCCAGCAATTCGACGATCTTCTTCTAAAATACTGCCCGATCCGTCAAACCCACGTGAATCGCCGCGATCTTTCCGTCGCGCCCGATCAGCAGTGTCTCCGGCATCGAGTCCACTCCGCCATACCGCTGCGCCAAGTCTTCACTGCCGATCACCACCCGGTAATTCATCTCTTCGCTTCGATGAAGGGCCGCACCAGCTTCCACCCGTCGTCATCCATCGACACGCCGATCACCGCCAGCCCGCGCGCCTTGTATTGCTTCTCAAACTCCATGAACCACGGAATTTCGACTTTGCACCCTCCGCACCAGGTCGGCCCAAAAGTCGAGCAGGACCACTTTGCCCTTCAGCGCCGACAGCCGCACCTCCGCTCCACTCGCGTCCTGCAGCTTGAAATCGGGCGCGGGCTGCCCTTCCTTCAAGTCGATATCCGCGGCCGGAAGCGTCAGCGCGAAAACGAACGCGGCCACCGCCGCACGGGTCCATCCAGGCATAGCCATATCGTCCTATATATACCGCAATATGGACTCAAGCAGTACTGGAACAAAATATGTAACGAATGTTTGTTCAGTAAAACCGCGGATTGTAACAATCCCTTGTTATAAACGGGCATGCGGTGCGACTTGCACGTACACACTCTTCACTCGGGCATGTGCGATGTGCCCTTGCTAAACCGAATCTGCCGCGAAAGCTACAATGACCCGCGGCAAGTCTACGAGACCCTCAAGCGGCGTGGAATGGATCTGGTCACCGTCACCGATCACGATTCCATCGACGCCGTCGAGCCGCTCCGCGGCCATCCCGATTTCTTTCTCAGTGAGGAAGTGTCCTGCGTCACCAGCAGCGGCACCGGCCTGCACATCGGCGTCTACGGCATCGAGGAGCGCGATCACGTCGAAATGCAGCGCCGCCGCCATGACATGGCTTCCCTGCTCGCCTATCTCGACGAGCGCCGCCTGCTGTTCAGCGTCAATCATGTCTTTTCAGGACTCACCGGCTCCCGCACCGAGGCGGACTTCGATGAATTTGCCGCGCGCTTTCCGGCCGTTGAAACGCGGAACGGCCAGATGCTGGCGATCGCGAACCGGCACGCCAAGGCCTTCGCCCGCCGCACCCGCAAGATTGCCTTGGGCGGCAGCGACGCCCATACCATGGGATCGCTGGGCCGCACCTACACCGAGGTTCGCGGCGCACGCGATCGTAACGAATTTCTAACCGGATTGAAACAAGGCAGAACCAAGGCCGGCGGCGAGTCCGGCGGCTATTGGAAACTGACCTGCGCAGTCGCCGAGATTGGCTGCTCCTTAATAGGCGAGCATCCTTCCGCGATGATCCTTGCCCCGCTGATGGCACTGATCCCCGGCATCATTCTGGTGAACTTCGCGCTGGAATTCGCCTTCGCGCAAAAATGGGGACGGCGCATCCTGTGGAACACAGCGGTGCCGAGGCAAGTGGAGATCTAGCTGGCTTGTTTACGCCGTGGAAGCTCCTCGTCCTCGTACAGGGGAACCTGTTCGAGGTCGTCAGCTTCAAAGACTTGGTCGCAGTCCACGCAGCGCAGATAATCGACCCCGTCCCGACGCATCAGCAACTCCGTGCGCTTGTGTTCACAGCCCGGCATACATGCAGATTCTCCCCATTTTAATGGCGGCGCTCCCGATGTCAAGCCCCCCGCTTCCCGAGCCGGTCTGATATCCTCTCTTATTCAGGATGTTCCACCCCATGCTCACCATTTCTCGTTTGACAATTTCTCTTGCCCTCGCGTCGTGTGTGGCCTTCGCCCAACAGCAGGAACGCGTGGACCTCAACGTAATCCACAAGATTAAGGTCGCCGAATTCGGCACGCCGGGTGGCGGCGGTGGTCGAGGCGCCGCGCCGCGCAAGGTCCCCATCATGGAGACCATGTACAACCTTACCGATCGCTACGGCCCTCGGCTGACGAATTCGCCGCAGTTCCGCGCGGCCGGCGATTGGGCCGTGAAGCAACTGAAGGAATGGGAGCTCAGCAACGTCCACCTGGAAAAGTGGGCCACCCCCGCGGATAACCCCATCCCCAGTTGGCAGCTCACCGAGTATGACGGAGCCATGGTCTCCCCCACCTATATGTCGATCATCGGCGTTCCGGTGGCCTGGACCGCCGGGACGAATAGCGTCCTTACCGGAGATGCGATCCTGGCCGAAATCCAGACTCCCGCGGACTTGGATAAATGGCATGGGAAATTGAGGGGAAAAATCGTTCTGACCTCAGCGCCTCCCGAGCTTCCCTTTCCTATCGGTCCCCTGGCCACCCGCTACACGCCCGAAGAACTAGCCGAGCTGGCAACCGAACTGATCCCCGGCGCGGGCGGCGGCCGTGGAGGACGGGGCGGCCCCGGGGCCGCGCTCCAGAATATGACCCCTGAGGAGCGTCAAGCGTTTCAGAATCGTCAGCGAACCTACTTCAAAGAAGAAGGCGCCCTGGTAACTCTGCAAGCTTCGGCTCGCGGAGAGAGCGGGACGCTGTTCGGCGGCGGCGCACCTTGCCGCATGGACACCACCAACCTCCCGCAAGTCTCCATCACCGCCGAGAATTATAACCGCATCGCCCGTCTTCTGGAGCACGGGACTCCGGTAAGGCTCTCGTTCAATATCAAGACGCAGTTCGATACTTCGAACACCGATTCCTTCAACGTGATCGCCGAGATTCCCGGCTCCTCCAAGCCGGATGACGTCGTGATGGTGGGGGGCATTTCGATTCCTGGCATTACGGGACCGGCGCCACCGACAACGCTGCCGGCAGTGCTGTCGCCATGGAAGTGATGCGCATCCTGAAAAGTCTCAACCTCAAAATGGATCGCACCGTTCGCATGGCCCTCTGGGGCGGCGAAGAGGAAGGCCTGCTCGGCTCGCGCGCGTATGTGAAGGAGCATTTCGCCGACCCTGCCGTGATGAAAACCACCACGCAGCACGAGCATTTCTCGAGTTATTTCAATATCGATAACGGCACCGGCCGTATTCGCGGAATCTATCTTCAGGGCAACGAAATGGCCCGGCCGATCTTCGAAGCCTGGTTCGCCGCTCTGAAGGACTTGACCCCTGGCGTGATCACTATCCGCGACACCGGCGGCACCGATCATCAATCCTATGACGCAGTCGGCCTGCCCGGTTTCCAGTTCGTCCAGGACCCGATGGACTACAACACCCGCACGCATCACTCCAACATGGATGTTTACGACCGCATCCAACAGGCTGACATGGAGCAGATGGCGGTGATTGAAGCGGCATTCGTATACAACGCCGCCACGCGTCCGGAAAAATTCCCGCGGAAGGACCTCCCGGCCCCCACGATGGGTCGCGGAGGCGGCGGCCGAGGTCCCGTGTGTCCGGCTACCTCGTCAGCGGGACGTAATTGACGTCTGCCTGATTCTGATCGCGCGAACCTGAATCCGGTCTTGGCTTTTGGCCCAGCACTTCTACGGCTCCGCGGATCATGTTAAAACAAAATATAAGCGAAATGATCTAGCAACACATTAGGGCAGACGTGCATCTATCTCTTTTTCGAAGGCATTCCGCCTTCGAACCTAAAGAGAGCATTTGGACTTGCGATTGCTCCACGATGAGCGGAGGTAAGCAGCTTGAATGAGTGACCTAGATTCAGTTAAAAAGGGAACTCAGCCTGGCATTCTATGTCCGGAATGCCGTCAGCTTCTCGATGCGTTTGGCGAAGCCGTGCATGAAGTGGTGATGCTCCACGAAAAGCATCTGTTGGCGGTGGCCGCGAACGAACTCGATCCTCATCGGTTCGATCTGTTGATCCACGCCGCTAACGAACGAAAACAAGACGCCAAATATGCCTACGTGCAACATCGGGAGGGGAACCGCTGCTCGACAAAAAATGAAACTGACCGAGACCGAACGTGAACGAATTACCGACGGAGTTTTGAAGATCCAATCCGTCCGAGCTTCGCTGGATCATGTTGAAAAATCCAAAATTCCTCAGCGCGATGAAATCGACGCGTGTCTCGAAAGCGTTGATCTGAGTTTTCGCCAAGCACTGGGATATAGAACGGAGCACGAACCTTAACCCCTGGGAGAGCTCGCGCGCCAAAACTCCGCCGACCGCGTTAGAATCTCCGTTTGGTCTCCGAGAACCGCACAGGATTCAACTCCCGGCATTGGGTGATCGCGATTGCGACGGCCCTGGTCTTGTTTTTCGCTGTGGACGCGCTGCTATTCCGGCTCATTTATCCGCCGGTTCTCGATCCGAACTCGTCCACTGGGCTTTTTGAATTGATTTTTCGCCGGGAAAGATCGGCACAGGCCACCGGTGGCGATAATCTGGTCCTCACGCTGGGCAATTCCCGATTTGCCTTCTCGCGAAAAATCCTCGACCATCGCGCGGATAAATCGGATTATACGTTCCGCGAGGCAGGCATCGCTGGAGGCGGCCCGCGAGTCTGGTACTACATGCTCCGCGACCTGGACCCCACCGCGCAGCGCTATCGCGCGATTGTCCTCGGCATGGACGATTATGACGACGAGGATCGTCCGGAAAATCCGAACGACGTGGTGCGGGATCTGCACTTCGTGATTGCCAGGCTGCGTCTCAGCGACCTGGTTGACTTTTCGCGATCCTTTCAAAACCCCGAGCTTCAGTGGTCGGCGTTTCGAGGGCAGTTGTTAAAGGGAATTACCTACAAGGCCGACGTGCAGGAATTTCTTTCGAATCCCCGCGCGCGCCTCGCAAGTGTGGACTTGTACAACGAAGGATATGCCAACTGGGATTACGACTATCTGGTACCCGAGCAAAGTATGGCCGGCCTCTCCATCGATTGGAAGACCCTCGCGGTGACTTTTCCGGCAGGAGCCGACGCCAGCCAGCGCGGGTCGGTGAACGATTTTCTGGCGCATCCTGCCGATCCGCAAACGGGCCGTCTGGCCGCATTTCGACGACGCTGGCTAGGCCGTATAGTCAATCGCTACCGGCAGTCGCGCACCAAGGTGATTTTCATCCGCCTGCCGCGCGGCCCCATTCCGCGCCCGGATAGCCTGGTCCACAAGAACAGCAGCTCCATCCGCGAGCTTGCTGCTCTTCCTAACGTTATCCTGACGAATGAGCATGCCTTCGATTCCCTGGAACACCCTGAGCTTTTCCGCGACGGCATGCATTTCAATCGCGCCGGAATTAACCGGTTCTCGGTGTTGTTCGAAAACGAAATCGCTAGAATCCTTGGCCCTCTAAAATGAGAGCGGGTTCCTTAGAACGCCAATCGCAGCGCAAACTGGATCTGCCGCGCATTGGCGGACGCCGTGGTGATCTTCCCGAACGTAGCGCTGGTGAACACCGCGTTCGGATTGTCGAAGATCGGATGATTGAGAATATTGAACACTTCCGCGCGGAATTGCAGGAACCGGGTTTCCTTGCCGAGGCTGAACTTCTTCAACATCGCGTAATCCAGGTCGACCGTTCCCGGCCCGATGATCACGTCGCGTCCTGAAGTCCCGTACCGGCCCGTGAAGCTGTCGCTGAAACAAGCCGTATTGAACCATTCGTTCACGCTGTGATTAAAGCTGTTGGGATTGCAAATCGCGTCCGGCCGTGTGCCGGTTTGCGTTCCTGAAAGCTGCAGCCCGACCGACGGATCCACGGGAATTCCGGTTTGCACCGTGAAAATTCCGTTGGTCTGCCAGCCGCCCAGAATCAGGTTCACGGCCTTGGGGCTGCTTCCGCCAAATGCCCGGTCATGACCGTAGGGAATGTCCCAGATGAAATTGCTGACCCAGCGGTCGCGCGTGTCGAAAGTCGAGAGCCCGCGCTCCAATGCGAAATTGTGGACCGCCACCGCGTTGCTCGAGAACGACGACGAATCATCGATAGATTTCGAGTACGTGTACGCGCTACCGAACGAGATTCCCTTGGAGAACCGCTTCTCGATGCTTACCTGAAGCGAGTTGTAATTCGAGTTCGCTCCCGGCGAATACACCGTGATCGATCCAAACTGCGGATACGGGCGCAGCGATTGGGTAAACGCCGGAGTGGGTTGAGAGCATTGTCGTCATACGTCATCATCAGGTCCGTGCCCTTCGATCCGACATAGCCGACCGTCAACGCCATCGACCCTGTCAGCTGCTGCTGGACGTTGAAATTCCATTGGAAAACATACGGATTGCGATACGGATTTTCCACCAGATACGCGCCCGGAATCGGTGCCGTGCCCGTGCCGCTCCAAGGACTTGCCAACGAGATGTTGGGAACCCCGTTGGGGCTCTGCTGGAACGTCTCCTGGGTCACGAAAGGCGCACTGCCGTTGATCGCCGCGGTCATATTGAGGACTTCAACATCCCAAAACAATCCGAAGCCTCCGCGGAACACGGTCTTCGTCCGAACGGAGTATACGCAAAGCCCAGGCGCGGCGAGAACTGGTTTTTCTTCACGTCGTAGACGTTCTGATGCTGCGGCGTCGCCAGCGTCAAAGTTCCAGTTGCAGGGTTGAAGTTGCTCAAATGGTTATACTTATCGATCGCCGGAGAGTCGTACTCCCAGCGCAGGCCAAGATTCAACGTCAGATTTCTGCGGACACGATAATCGTCCTGCACAAAAAGATCGACCGCATAGGTTCGGAGCTCCTCGGTCCA
>CAVPKR010000052.1:0-3590 GCA_963705675.1 Terriglobia bacterium | reverse complement strand
CGGGACCGGCGGCTTCCTCCGGCGTTCCCAGGCGGCCGAGCGGGCAGGCCGCTTTGATCGCTTCCCGCATGGCGGGCTGGACGCCGACTTTGATCTTCTGACCCTTCATGTCGATGGTGGCGTCCTTCGAATCAAGCGCCTGTACTAAGCGGGTTTCGATGAATCCGAAGCCAACCGAGTTGACGGTGACGTTGTAGCGTCCCCATTCCTTGGCCATCACTTTCGTGATTCCGTTAATACCGGCCTTTCCGGCTCCTAGGCGACCTGGCCGGCGTTTCCGTCGACGCCGGAAACGGAGGTGACGTTGACTACTTTTCGCATGACGCGGCGGCCTTCGGCGATCTCTTTCTTAGCGGCTTCGCGAATAAATCCCGAGGCGGCCCGCAGGATTCGGAAAGGCGCGACCAGATGGATGTCCAGCATGGCCTGAAACTGCTCATCGGTCATTTTCTGGATCACGTTGTCCCACGTGTCGCCGGCGTTGTTGACGATGATGTCGATGGAGCCGAATCCGCTAACGGTGAAATCGACCAGTTTCTGGGGAAAATCGACCGCAGTAATATCCCCGGCGAGGGCTTTGGCGGCGCCTCCCGCTGCGTCGATCAAGCCGCCGGTTTCCATCAGCGGATCGCGGTCGATGTCGTTCAGCATGACAGCAGCGCCGGCCTCGGCGAGCTGCATTGCAATCGCGCGGCCGATTCCGCGCCCGGCGCCGGTGACCAACGCGGTCTTCCCTTTGAGTGAAAATGCCATAAACGCGAATTCTAACACGGGCGCAAAATCGAGTCCTAGGGGAAATTCAAGGACGGAACTAAGTAAGGTGGCGTAGTATCGGCCCATGGCATAGGCTGGCGCATCTGTCGATCACTGTCTAAGAAGGAATTGCATTGTTTCTTTGGCACATTTTCCTGGTGAAGCCGTTCGCGGCAGTTTCGATTCTGGTCTGCCTAGCCACAATTTTGTCCTGTTTTCTGATTGAACGAAGACGCCCGGCCCAGGCTTCGGACCGGTTCCTGACCGGAGTCTTGGGGCTGCTGGCGGTTTGGCAGGGGATGCGGATCATGCAAACCGTCGGAATTCTGCCGATGGTGATCGGCTCCAGGACCGACGATGCGATCGAGATGGTTATTGCCGCATTCTACCTGACAGCGTCGTTGATGCTGCGATTTTCCACTGTCAATCACCTGAATATCGAATCGGCGATGCGCCTGGCACGAGCGGCTCCGCCGAGGTCATCGCGGCAGCCCGAGGTGCCTTTCAGGGATACGGTGGCGATCGACACGCTGTACTGGGCGCTCCCACGGCTCTCCGACGGCGCTTTCAGATTATATGCGCTGCTGTGTCTACAGGTGGACGTCTCGACCGGGCGGCTTCCGATGAATCCGCAAGATGTCCGGCAAGAACTGGGAAAGACCAAAGACGATTTAGACGCGCATCTGAGGGAACTGGAGAGTGCCGGAGCGGTGACAGTACGGCGCGACGGCATCCACGTGAGTATCGAAGTGGTGGCGCATACTCGACGGCAGCCGGCCCCGGCAGAAGACACGAGCCGGGTTTCAGCGCCTGCGGTTACGTAAGAATTCTAGCCGGTCAGGCGTGTGCGGGTTCGAGCGCGCGGCGATGTGCCAGCAGTTCGGCTATAGCGCGGCAATCGCGGACTACTTCAGTGAACTGCGCCGGATAAAGCGACTGATGACCATCAGACAAGGCTCGATCCGGGAACGGATGGACCTCGACCAGCAATCCCGATGCGCCCGCGGCGATCGCCGCCATCGACATGGGATGCACACGGTCGCGCTTGCCGGTGCCATGGCTCGGGTCGACGACGATGGGAAGATGGCTCAGCCTCTGGACCGCGGGAACGACCGTCAGGTCCAGAGTGTTGCGGCTATGGTCGTTGAATGTACGCACGCCGCGCTCGCATAGGACCACGTTGTAGTTCCCCTCCGAGAGAATATATTCGGCGGCCATCAAGAATTCTTCGAGCGTGGAAGACATGCCGCGTTTCAACAGAATCGGCAGACGGGCGCGGCCGGCTCGTCGGAGGAGCGAAAAATTCTGCATGTTGCGCGCGCCGATCTGGACGCAGTCGGCGTATTTCTCGACCAGATCGAAAGTCTCAACGTCGACGGCTTCAGTGACGATGCCAAGACCGGTGGCTTCGCGAGCTTCGGCGAGAAGTTTCAATCCTTCCTCGCCCAGGCCTTGGAATGCATAAGGAGAGGTCCGGGGCTTGTAAGCGCCGCCGCGCAAGAGCTGAGCTCCGGCGGATTTGACAGCGCGCGCGGATTCGAGAATCTGATCGCGGGATTCGACGGAACAGGGTCCGCCGCAGAAGACCAGCTCGTCGCCGCCGACGGGAGCTCCTTTGATAAAGACGATGGAATTCTCCGATTTCACTTCGCGGCTGACCAGTTTGTAGGGTTTCGATACACGAATCGCCTCGGCGACGCCGGGAAGATCCTCGAATTCGTCAGCGTTGACAGGGCCGGGGTTGCCGGTGATGCCGATGGCGGTTTTCTGCGCGCCCGGCATGGGATGCGGACGGAATCCGAGGGCTTCGATTTTCTTACAGACGCGCTCGATGTCGGCCGGCGTGGCCTGCGCGTTCATTACAATAAGCATTTACTCTTCCAGTGTATCCATTATTTAATTGGCCCCGCCTTCGCCGCGACAATGCCGCGGCACTCGCCCAAGCCGATGGGGCGCGCGCCGTCCCGTTCGGCGTAGCCGCGCAGGATCACTTCGTCGCCGTCATCGATAAATTTTCGCGATTCGCCGGTGGGAAGCGACAGTGGCTCCGTGCCGCGCCAGGTTACTTCGAGCATGCTGCCGCGTTCGGTCTTGCCAGGTCCTGAGATGGTTCCGCTGCCCAGCAGGTCGCCGGTGCGGAGATTGCAGCCGTTGCTGGTGTGGTGGGCGATCATCTGAGCCGGGGTCCAGTACATCTGTTCGAATTGGGCGCGACTGAGGCGGATGGGCGCGAGATTCTTTTCGCGCATCAGAGCAGTGGAAAACCAGACTTCGATTGTCAGGG
This sequence comes from Terriglobia bacterium, assembly GCA_963705675.1. Lineage (GTDB taxonomy): Bacteria > Acidobacteriota > Terriglobia > Bryobacterales > Bryobacteraceae > Palsa-187. The sequence goes on along the minus strand of CAVPKR010000052.1, from coordinate 553 downwards.
CGAGGGCGCCGCGGTCGCGATCCTGGTCGCAGTCCAGATAGGGGAGAGGCTGCGGATCGGTCTCAGGACGCTGGTAGCGCGGGACGCGGAAGGGCTCCAGAGCATCCAGCGTGACGACCCACGGAGAGATGGTGGTCGCGAAGCTCTTGGCTAGAAACGGACCGAGCGGCTGATATTCCCAACGCTGAATGTCGCGGGCGGACCAGTCGTTCAGGAGGCAGACCCCGAAAAGGTGTTGCTCGGCTTCGGCGATCGGAATCGGGCTGCCCAAAGGATTGCCGCGCGCGATGAAGCAACCGAGCTCGCATTCGTAGTCGAGTTGGCGGCACGGTTCGAACACGGGCGCGGCGGAGCCTTCCTGCAATTGGCAGGCAGGCCGATAAACCGGCGTCCCGCTGACTACGACCGAGGAAGTTCGGCCGTGATAGCCGATGGGCACATACTTATAATTTGGAAGCAGAGGATTATCGGGTCGAAACATGCTGCCTACATTGGTGCGTGGAATATAGAGGCGTAACAATATGGAAACTCCCAACCAAAGTACAGGTAAATA
>CAVPKR010000051.1:0-19947 GCA_963705675.1 Terriglobia bacterium | reverse complement strand
TATTGTTATTGCTAACCTACTTTCAGCGGCGTTTACGTATTGCTATATTACCGCGGTGGAAATCAATCCCATCATCGCGACCACCATCATGCGGGAGCGATTTCCCGAATTCAGCCATAATCTCTACTTCCGGCCGGAGGTTCACATTTCGTCGAGGACGGACGCAGCTTTGTGCGCCGTGCGGACGGAAAATATCAGGTGTTGCAGGCGACCTTAGTGGATACCTGGGCGTCCACGGCGGCGGGCGCGTTCGCGCTTTCCGAAAACAATCTCTACACCACCGACGCCTTTCGCGATTATCTGACCCACCTGACGGACGACGGCATGCTGTGTTTCACGCGCTGGGGTTTTGAGCCGCCGCGCGAGACTTTCCGGTTGGTTTCGCTGGCCATGGAGGCGCTGAAGTCGCTCGGCGAAGAATCGCCACGCTCAATGTGATCGTCGTGCGGCAGGGCGAAGCAAGCTCGGGTGGACACCATGGATACGGTTTGGTTTCGCGTAAACCGTTTACAAATGCCGATATGCATGTCCCGCGCGCTGACGGACCAAGCGGATTGACAGCATTTATCTTCCCGGAGACCTGCCGAGAACCCCTTTCAAGGATTGCTTACCAGCATCGACCCGCGCGCCGTTTCAAGCGCACTATCCGTTAATATCACGCCCGTGGATGACGATAGGCCGTTCTTCTTTTACTCCGTGCAGCCCCGCGATCTTGACTTCGGAATAAAAGCGACACGGAATACGATGGATTACCGGATCAATCTAGGCCTGCCAGTGCTCATGAAGTCTCTGGTATTGAGTCATCGTTGGCCACTGGGCGGACGCTGGCTCTTCCCTCCGCTCCTTCTCGGAAGCCGACTGCCGAAGGAAAAAGGTTCGCTCGAGACGCTTTCCTATTTCGTCTTTCTGGGAGTTGGGTATATCCTCATTCAGGTCGCATTCATCCAGAAATTCATTCTCTTTCTGGGTCACCCAACTTACGCGCTGACCGTGATCATTTTCTCGATGCTGGTTTGGAGCGGCGTGGGGAGCTACTTCAGCGGCCGCATTGTGGCGTCAGACGATCAACGGCTGATTCGTGTGCTGGCCGGAATTGCAGTGCTGATCGGCGTGCTTGCGTTTTCATCCGCTCCTATGACCGCGGCCGCCGCCGGATTCCCAACGCTCGCGAAAATGGCGATCACCGCGCTGGCGATCCTGCCCGCTGCGTTCCTGATGGGTATGCCGTTTCCGAGCGGATTGCGGCGGCTGGAACAGATTTCACCCCGCCGTCGATACGCTGGGCGTGGTCTCTAAATGCCGCCGCTAGCGTACTGGATCGGCGGCCGCGGTGGTGCTGGCGATTTATCTGGGTCTGCGGGCGACGCTGCTGATCGGGGGTGCGCTGTATCTGTGCGCCATCGCGGTGATCTTGCTGACCAAGCCTAAATTTAGCCGCGGATAGACGCCGATTCACGCCGATAAGACAGAACTTAGCTTCTTTGTTGCTGCTTCTCAGTCCAAACCCGCCGGCCGGTGGGCCGATTCGGTCCCAATGAGCCGCCATGCGCAGCATGCGGTGGATGTTGTAAACTGGTCGAAGCCGGATGCCCTTGCGAGATTGACCGCATGCTTCGCATGGCGGCTCATTGGGGGGAAACGATTCGGCTGGAATTGCGAGAACTAGCTCACGGCCTTCAATCGGCAGCCCGCTAGGCGGGTCTTTTTTTCACGAACGCGAGCACTTCCTGTTGATCGGTGGACCGGCCGGGCAGCGTCGCGACCACTTTTCCGTCCCCGTCGAGGATGGCGTAGTAGGGAATCGCGACGGTCTTGAAGCGGTCGTCTTCCAGTTTCTGAAATCCTTCTGAAGCCTTGTCGGTGCCGTCGGTGTAGAGCTCCACCAGGATCATGTCCTTCATCACATCGGCGATTTCGGGGCGCGGCCACATGTTCGCCTTCATCCAGTGGCAGTTGGTGCATGCGTATCCGGTGAAGGCTACGAGAACCAGCTTATTTTCTTTTCGCGCTCGATCCAGGGCTTCGGTGTACTGATTTTTCATCCACACCTGGCCCGCTTCGGCCGAGGTTCCGCCAGCAGCGGCTATCGGCGCCGGCACGAACGCGTCCAGATCGCCGAGCGGCGCGCCGAACATGCCGGGCAGCAAGCTGAACGCGAAGATCAGAAGTGCACTTGCTACGAGAAGCCGTCCGATGCCTAGAGGCTCGTCTTTATCTACCCCGTCGAGCCGCAGCAGGCCCAGCAAGTATAGGCCGGCCATCGCAAATAGGACGAACCAGGCCGCCAGGAAGCGGTCCCGCGTGATCCAGTTGGTTTGCAGGACCTGATCCACCGTACTGGCATACTTCAGCATGAATGCGAGCACCGCGAATCCCATCACGACTTTCACGCGTACCAACCAACCGCCGCTGCGGGGCAGTTTTTTCAAGTACGACGGAAAGGCCGCGAGAAAGAAGAACGGAGACGCGAGTCCGGTCGCGAAGCTGGCCATCCCCAGGACCGGCTGAACACCTTTGCTCTGGACCGAGGCGGCAAGAATCGTGCCGAGGAAAGGTCCTACGCAGGCGAATGAGGTGAGCGAAAACGTGAGGCCCATCAGCAGCGTGCCTACGTAGCCGCCTCGACGGGAGGCTTGGTCCAGTGAAGTAAGCAGGCTGGACGGGAGCGTGATCTCGAAGGCGCCCAACAGACTTAGGGCGAACACGCCGAATATTAGTGCGATGAAGCCGTTCACCCATGGATTCGCGCCCAACTGGACCACTCCGAAGGGTCCGACAGCGGCGGCCACTCCGAATCCGAGGGCGCAGAACAGGACGATGATTCCCAGGCAGAACACCAGCGCCTGCACGATCCCGCCTTTCTGATTGAGAAAGAACGACACCGTCATGGGGATCATCGGGAACACGCACGGGGTGAAGATGGTCGCGAGTCCGAATCCGAAGGCGGTCAGCAGAAACGTCGCCATGCTATCGCTGGATTTTGGAGCCGCGGGAATTACGGGCGCGGCCGGATTCTCGGTCGTGACTTCTTTGTAGTCCGCGGGCGCTACAAAGGCGGGCACGGCGGGCGCAGCGGGATCGACATTCAACGTGAATGACGCCGTTTTCTTACGCGGAGGCAGGCACTGGCGCGCGTCGCACGCCTGATAGCGAACCTCAGCGGTCAGCTCGACCGGACCTTTCGCGCCGCTCTTGAGATTGGCGAGAAGTAAAAAAGCAGCCTGCTTTTCAAAGGTTTCGGTGTCGAGGTTGAAATTCGGATCGAATTTCCGGTCCGGCTTGGGTTCGTAGACTTTCTGCAAGGCGGCCCCGGGATTATCGGCCAGCCCGATGGTGGTCGGATTGGGGCCGGGATTGTCGACGGTTCCTTTCGGAGTGGTGGGTGAATAGAGGTGCCAGCCCTCTTCGAGCGTGGCCGTCAGACGCAGAGGAACCGTGGATCCGGGCGATGCGTTGCTGGCATCGGCGGTGAGCGTCCACTGGATGGGATCTTGTTTAGCGGCGAAAAGGCACGGACCGACTAGAAGAAGACCGATCCATGCTTTTGTCATTTTGCGGCTACTTTTTTGGATGCGGCTCCGTCCAGTTCGGCTGCAATTTTTTCGGTGATTTTGCCCTGGGCGAACTCGGCGGCCACGCGAATGGCGTTCTTGATCGCGTTGGCATTGGACCGTCCATGGCAGATAATGTTCACGCCTTTAACCCCGAGCAGCGGCGCTCCGCCGTACTCAGAATAATCGACGCGCTTGCGGAAGTCCCGATAGGCGGCGCGGGAAAGAACGTAGCCGATTTTCCGGGTCACGGTCTCCGCCAAGGAATCCTGGAGCATGTTCTTGATCATGTCGACCAGGCCTTCGCTGACTTTCAGGGCCACGTTGCCGATAAAGCCGTCACACACTACTACGTCGACGATGCCGCTATAGATGTCGCGGCCTTCGACGTTGCCGACAAAATTGACCGGCAGAGCCTTCAGCAGGGGGGTCGCGGCGCGGGTCAGCTCATTCCCTTTTTGCTCCTCTTCGCCGATGGAGAGCAACCCGACCCGGGGATTGGCGTTGCGGAAGATGATGCGCGCGTACATTTCGCCCATCACGGCGAATTGGGCCAGCATTTCGGGCGTCGAATCGACGTTGGCGCCCACGTCGATAACTACCACGGGAGTGCCTTTCACAGTGGGAAACGCGGAGGCGAGCGCGGGACGATCCACGCCGCGGATCATGCCCTGGACCATCTTTGCCATCACCATGCAGGCTCCAGTATTGCCGGCGGAAACCACGCCGGCCACCTCGCCATCGCGTTGGAGGCGGCAAGCCACGCGAATCGAAGAATCTTTCTTGCCGCGGAGCGATTTCGCGGCCGAATCCTCCATGGTCACCACCTGGCTGGCGTGGTGAATCTTAATCGGCAGGTCTCCGGCGGTGGGGTGCAAGGCGAGCTCCTTACGAAGCACGTCCTGCTGGCCCACCAGCAGCACACTGACGTTGAGCGATCCAGCGGCTTTAATCGCTCCTTCGACTTCAGCCTTGGGCGCGTGATCTCCGCCCATTGCGTCGACCGCAATCGTAGTCATGGGAGCGGGGATCGGCTACTCCTCCGCGACCTCAACCACTTCACGGCCCTTGTATTTCCCGCAATGCGTGCAGATCCGGTGGGGAAGCTTGGGTTCATGGCAGTTGGGGCACTCGGCGAGCCCGGCAGGCCGCAGCGAATCGTGCGTGCGGCGCGCCGAGGTCCGGCGCTTCGAATGACGTCGTTTGGGATTAGGCATGTTGACTCACTGACTTAATTTTTTAAGCGCCGCCCAGCGGTCGTCTCCCGCTTGCATCTGGCAGCCGCATTCGTTCTGATTTCGATTCTGCCCGCATACCGGGCAGATTCCCTTGCAGGTTTCGCTGCAAATGCGCTGCATCGGCAGCGACAACAAAATATACTCCCGCAGGACGTCGTCTAGCTCGATCCCGTCCCCTTCAAAGAAGCCCATCGCGGCTTCACTCTTATCGATCTGAACCTCTTCGCCGTATCCTTCGGCGACCGGCCGGTAATATAACTCAAAATCCGAGTCGATCGGAACGGGCGCTGGTTCCAGGCACCGGTCGCAATCGGCTTCCATCGAAACCGAAATATGTCCTTTTACGCGAATCTCGCCGAGCGTATCCGAAACCAGCTCGACTACACCCGCCGCCTTCAGAGGACCCGTTTGGCGTAACTTCGGATCGAGAAATTCGATCTTACCGGGAGCCAGGTCGACATCGAAACGGCCGGCGCGAACCTCCAGATCGCGTATGTGAAAGAACATGGCACACCTGCCCCGCTTCACCGATCGGAGCCTTATTGAATCATCAGTATAGCAAAAGGGCGGCGCAAACCGCTATCCGGTAGTGCCGTTCACGGCTACCGGCGAGCCGTAATCTTTTCATCGAGTAAAGCCCGCACCATGGCCTCCAGCTCCGACACACGCTGGGACAGGTCTTCAATGGCCTGGCCTTCGGGGTCGGGAAGGGTGCCGTGTTCGAGCGGGGTGAGCTCGGAGTCGGCTCCGCGAACGATGCGGCCGGGGACGCCGACTACGGTGGAGTGGTCGGGGACCGGGCGCACGACCACGGACCCGGCTCCGACCTTTACGAAATCGCCGAGGCGTATATTGCCGAGGATTTTTGCTCCAGTGCCGATGACGACACCGTTGCCGATGGTCGGATGACGTTTGCCGGTATCCTTACCGGTGCCGCCGAGGGTAACGCCTTGATAGAGAAGCACGTCGTCGCCGATCTCGGAGGTTTCGCCGATCACCGTTCCCATTCCGTGATCGATGAAGCAGCGGCGGCCGATGACGGCGCCGGGGTGGATCTCGATTCCGGTAAAGGTTCGCGCGAATTGGGAAACGACGCGCGCCAGCAGGAACCATCCGCCGGTATAAATGCGATGGGCCACGCGGTGCAGCAGGATTGCGTGGAAGCCCGGATAGCAGAGGACGATCTCTACCACGCTGCGCGCGGCCGGATCGCGGCGGAAGACGGTGTCGATCTGCTCGCGGATGGCTCCCATCGCTCCCTCATTATCGCGCGTATTATGCTGGATGAGTGCGAATTACGGTAATCGCGATGATTCTCGCTCTGGCCGCCTGCTCTTCGGCGCCGGATGCGAAGCAGGCTAAGAAGACGAGTACTGAGGCTCCCGGAGTCGCGGTGGCAACGAACAAGAATCCCCTGACGAAATACCTGGAGATCGCCGGGTTTCGAATGGAGGAATCGGGAGTGGGGAAATTGAAGATTACCTTCGTCGTGATCAACCATTCCGCGGCCGACATCGGCGATCTCGGATTGAAAATGAAATTGACCACCAGCGCGGCGAAGCCGGAGGATGCTCCCATCGCGGTATTCGACGCGAAGATTCCGTCGATCGGCCCTCGGGAGTCAAAGGACGTATCGGTCACGGTGCCGACGAAAATGCGCATCTACGAACTGCCCGACTGGCAATTCCTGCGCGCTGAGTACGAGGTTACTTCTCCCGCGCCATGACGGAACGACTTTATTACGACGATTCCTACCTCCAGGAGTTTCAGGCGCTGGTGACGGATACCGCGGATGACGGCAAGCGAGTCTACCTGGATCGCACGGCGTTCTATCCGACTTCGGGAGGGCAGCCGTTTGACGTGGGCACATTGGGCGGAATCGCGGTCCGCGAAGTGGTGGACGAGGAAGATAAGATCGCGCACGTGCTCGAGGCGCCGCTCGCGGGTAAAGAAGTGGAGGGGCGCGTCGATTGGGGCCGGCGCTTCGATCATATGCAGCAGCACACCGGGCAGCATCTGCTGTCCGCGGCGCTGATCGAGCTGTTTGATATTCCTACGCTGAGCTTCCACATGGGCGCGGTGACTTCCACCATCGATGTGGGCGCGCCCGCCATCGATTCGAAGAAGCTGGAACGCGCGGAGGAGCATTGCGCGGCGATTATCGCGGCGGCGCGGCCGGTGACGGTCACCTATGAAGATTCTTCCGCGGATCTCGGATTGCGGAAGGCGTCGGCGCGCACGGGAACGTTGAGGATTATTTCGATCGACGGGCTGGATAAGAGCGCGTGCGGAGGAACGCACGTGCGGTCGACGGCGGAAATCGGACCGCTTCTGATTCGCAAGCTTGAGAAGATTCGCGGCAACGTCCGGATCGAATTTGTTTGCGGCCTGAGGGCGATTCGCCAGGCTCGCGCGGACTTCCGCACGCTGTCTGAGATCAGCCGGATGGTGTCGGTGCCGATTGAAGAGACCGCGGCGATCGTGGCTTTGCAGGTGGACAGAGCGAAGACCATCGAGAAGAGCTATCAGCGGCTGGCCTCTGAATTGGCGCAGCGCGAGGGCAGGGAATTGTACGCGGCGGCGGCTCCCGATGAATCGGGCGTGCGGCGAGCCACCCAGCGCGGCACGATCGACGATGCGATGCGCGCGCGGGCGCAGGCTTTTGTGGCGGGGGCGAAGGCGGTATTTCTGGCGATTTCGGAGAATCCGCCGTCGGTATTGCTGGCGGCATCGGCGGACGCGGGGATTCATGCGGGAGATCGGGTGAAAGCGGCGGTGACGGCCGCCGGAGGCCGCGGCGGAGGAAATGCGGCGCTGGCGCAGGGAAGCGTTCCTTCGGCGGCTGCCTTGGAGTCCGTGGCTGCCGCTTTGGTATCTTGAATTGAATGCCTGACAATTTTCGCCGCTTCGAAGCCGGGCCGGATCCGTTTGGACGCACTTGGGAGGTGGAGTTCCGCTGGCTTCAGACCGGCATATCGATCCGCCACGCCGATACGGTCGACGTGAAATTCATCGCCTGGACTGAAAACGAGCCTAAGCAGGAAAAGGTGATCGCGTTATCGCATCCGGGGCTGCTTGCGCTGAGCCAGCAAACCGGGCATGCGCTCACCGATCCATGGTGCCTGAAGCTGGCCGCCACGCATTTGAAGCATATGATCGCGTCGGGTGAGGATCTGGAAAAAAATCTGGTTACGTTGTCCCCGGCGGATCTCGAAAAAGCCGCGGGAATTGCGTTACCGGTGTAACATCCTTTCCTCCGCCATCGTGGTAAATATAGGATCTGAGGGAGCGCCGGAGACGCTCGCGGGCGCAAATGGGAGGAGTGAAAAGGTGGTCAACTGTCCAATGTGCGATGCGGTCATTGATGTTGACGAGGAAGAGCTGGACGAAGGCGATGCTCTCATCTGCGAAGAATGCGGGGCCAATCTCAGTGTGAGCGGAGTTTCTCCATTGGAGCTTTCCCCGGAAAAAGAAGACGAAGACGACGAAGACGTCGAGGATGACGATTTCGACGAAGACGACGAAGACGCGGACGAAGAAGAAGACGAGGAAGAGGATGAGTGGAAGTAGGCTGATCGCGAGCGTGGGCCTGGCGTTCGCGCTGGCCGCGGGCGGATCGGCACAGCAGAAAAAGGCGCCTGCGCCGTACGCGATCGTCGAGGGAACGGTATTCAAAGATCCAGGATTGGCTTTGCCGGGGGCCAAGGTTGTGCTGACCCTTCGCGACGATGTGAAGTCTAAGAAATTGCAGGAAGCGGAAACCAACTATCGCGGGGAGTTCCTCTTTCGAGTCGCCCCGGCTGAAGCGAAATATCTGGTGAAGGCATCGCTCAAGGGGTTTTTCCCGGACGAAAAAGAAGCCGCGGTTTCGGGGGAGGAGCGGGTGTCCGTGAACCTGGTGCTGGTCCCGATCAAGAAATGAAACGAGGTGTAGCGTGAAGTGGATCGCGTTGACTGCGTTACTGGGGTCGATGATTGTGTTCGCGCAGGAAACCAGGAAGGAGAAACGCGAAGCCGCGGCGGAACGCATGGTGCAGGGCACTGTGTCCGATGCGCAGGATAAGTTTGTGAATGGCGCCGTGGTGCAGTTGAAAGATCAGCGATCGCTGCAAGTGCGATCGTTTATCACGCAGGAGAATGGCGGCTATCATTTTTCCGGGTTGAAGATCGATAACGACTATCTGATGAAGGCCGATTATAACGGCATGACCAGCGGATGGAAGACGCTGAGCGTTTTCGATACGCGCAAGGAGCCGATCATCAACCTGAAGCTCGACAAATCCGAGAAGAAGACGGATAAAAAGTGAAGAAGGTCGTCTTATTTTCCGCGATGCTGGCGCTGGCCGCGCAGCCCAAGGCGACTCCCGTCAATGAAGCCAGCTATCCCAAGTTGGTGGCGGCGCACAAAGGCAAGGTCGTTCTGGTGAGTTTCTGGGCCACCTGGTGCGTCCCCTGCCGTAAGGAAATGCCCGAGCTGGTGAAGCTGGAAGAGAAGCTGCGGGCGCGCGGGTTCGACCTGGTGACCATCTCGGCGGATCTGCCGGAGCGTGAGGCGGCGGCGGTTAAGGTGATAGCCGACAACCATGTTCCGGGGCCGGTGTATTTGAAGAAGGCAGCCGATGACGACAAGTTCAGCGACGCCATAGACGCGAATTGGGGCCAGGTGCTGCCGGCGCTGTTCCTGTACGATCGCAACGGGAAAAAAGTAAAATCGTTCATCGGTGAGACGCCCATGAACGTGATCGAAGCGGCGGTCGACAAAGTCCTCTAGTGCTGCGGTTCGCGGTTTTCCTGGGTTTCTCGCTCGCGCTTTCCGCGCAAACGCTGATCATCAAAGACGCGACCATCATCGACGCCACAGGCGCGCCCCCACGGAAGGCGAGCGTCGCGATCACCGGCGGGCGCATCACGGCGATCGGGAAAAAACTTCATGCCCGCCGTACGCGGCACCGGTGATCGACGCGAAGGGAAATTTCTCATCCCCGGGCTGTGGGACATGCACATGCACCTGGGGCCGCCCGAGATTTTCTTCCCGCTGCTGGTGGCCAACGGAATCACCGGCGTGCGCGAGATGTTCACAGGCATTCCGATGCCACCATCCGCAATGGCGCACCGCTCCAGACATGCCGCAGATCGTCGCGCCGGGATTCCTGGACGGTCCGCCGCTGTTCTGGAATGGCCCGCCGCCGCCCGGCGCGTTCGCGGTCGAAACGCCAGATCAGGCGCGCTGCGCAGTCCGCGCGCTGGCGCAGAGCGGCGTCGGATTTCCTGAAGGTCTACAACAGCCTGCCGCGCGAGGCATACTTCGCGATTGCAGAAGAGGCCCGGCCGTTGGGAATTCCCTTTGCGGGCCACGTGCCTGAGGCGGTCAGTCCGGCCGAGGCGTCGCGATGCTGGCCAGCGCAGCCAGGAACACCTGATCAATATTCTGCTGGCTTGTTCGACCCACGAAGAAGAGCTGCGCGCGGCAACGGATCACACCATGCTGAGCGATAAGATCTCGGGCGAGGAGAGGATGCGCGTGCTGGCTTTCCCGAATCCCGAAGGTCTGTTCGATACGTACAGCGAGACCAAAGCCGCCGCATTGTTTCACACTTTTGTCAACAACGGCACATGGCAGACGCCGACCCTGGCGCTGCTCGACGGATTCGCACGCGCTCGCGATGACGACTTTGTCCATGATCCGCGGCGCAAGTATCTGCTGAAGGCGTGGAATGCGGAATGGGACCCGCGCAATTCTTTTTTCCTGAAGGATCTCTCGCCCGACCAGTACGATGCGCTCAACGCGCGGTTCACGCTTTGCTGGACGCGCCACGAAAAATTGGTCGGCGACATGCATCGCGCGGCGTGGAATTTCTGGCGGGGACCGATGCCAATGGAAGGAATCCGGTCTTTCCCGGATTTGGATTGCATGACGAGCTGGCGCTGCTGGTCAAGTCCGGGCTGACCCCGATCGAGGCGCTTCAGTCGGCCACGCGGAATGCGGCTCGGTATTTCGGCAGCGCCGATTTCGGGACGATCGAGATCAACAAGTCAGCCGATTTGGTTTTGCTGAATGCTGATCCGCTGGCCGACATTCGCAATACGCAGAAGATCGATGCGGTGATCCTGCGCGGCCGCTTCTATTCACGAGAAGATCTGGATGCGCTGCTGGCTCGCGCCGCCGCGGGCGCCGCACGATAGACTATGGAAATGGCAAACCCAACAGCTGGAGCTTCTCCATCCGCGAATCCGGAAGTAATTTTCAATGCGCTGAACGGCTATCAACGGTCGATGGCGCTGAAAGGTGCACTCGACCTGGAATTGTTCACGCACATCGCGGATGGCGCGACCAGTGCCGCGGAAATGCGGCAGCGCAGTAAGGCATCCGAGCGGGGCGTTCGGATTCTCTGCGATTACATGGTGGTCCACGGATTCCTCACCAAGCACGAAGGCGCGTATGGATTGACGCCGAATCGGCCGCGTTTCTCAACCGGCGTTCGCGGGGTATATGGGCGCGATGGCGAATTTCCTTTTGTGCGATATGCAACTCCGCAATTTTGATGACGTCGCGGGGGCCGTTCGAAAGGGAGGCACGGTCCGCACGGAGCACGGCCACCAGGAACCCGATAACGCGATGTGGGTGGAATTTGCGCGGTCCATGGAGTCGATGGCGGCGATGGCAGGACGGATCCTCGCGCCGATCGTCGCGGAGGCGGGGCGTCCGATGAAGGTACTGGATATCGCGGCGGGCCACGGGCTGTATGGAATCAGCGTCGCGACGGTGAATCCGCAAGCGGAAATTTACGCGGCCGACTGGAAGAAAGTGCTGGACGTGGCTCTCGACAACGCGCAGAAAGCCGGAGTCGCCAATCGTTATCACACCATTCCGGGCAGCGCCTTCGAAGTGGATTTCGGCACCGGATTCGACCTTGTGCTGATCACGAATTTCCTGCATCATTTCGATCACGCGACCAACGTGAAGCTGCTTAAAAGGGTCAAGGCCGCGTTGAAGCCGGGTGGACGCGCTGCGACGCTGGAGTTTGTTCCCAACGACGATCGCGTTACCCCTCCCATGCCCGCGGCATTCAGCCTGACCATGCTCGCCAACACCGAAGGCGGAGACGCGTTCACGTTCCGCGAGATCGATGCGATGTTCCGCGAGGCGGGATTCGGAGAAAGCCGCATGCAGGATCTGGCCCCGGCGCCGCAGCGGCTGATCCTTACAACGGCTTAGGCGAATTTAGCCGCAGATAGACGCCGATAAACCACAATTGTCGGCGGACCGGCCACCCCTGGAAGATAAAAACACCTTGGATCGTCAACTTGCACGCCGATAAGACAGAACTTCCAAACTCCGCCGGCCGGTGGTGACTGGCCTCACGCGGCCGATTCGGTCCCAATGAGCCGCCATGCGAAGCATGCGGTCGATGTTCGTAAACTGGTCTAAGCCGGATGCCCTTGCGAGATTGACCGCATGCTTCGCATGGCGGCTCATTGGGGGGAAACGATTCGGCTGGAATTGCGAGATACCACAAAGCCGCCGGCCTTCCACCACAGATGGCCGGCGGACCGTCCTCAAAGTGTTTTCAGAACAACAGATGAATTATTGCTTCTCGACAACGGTCACGCTGACCTGTGTTTCGGCGCTGGTGGAGGCGACGGAGATCACGGCGGTTCGCTTCTGGTCGTTGCTTTCGGCCCTGACCAGGCCGTTGTTGTCGTTGGTCATCGTCTGCGTGACCGCCAGTCCGGCGGTCTTAAAGGCGTCTTGATAATAGTCCATTACTTTGGACAGGGCGTCTTTGGTTTTGAGCGTGAACGCGCTTTGCGTGCCTTGGGGAGTTTTTGCCGAAAAAGCGTTCTCGGCGGTCGATCCGGGATAAACGGGGACCCAAGCCGGAGGCTTGTTCGATCCAGACGATCCGATGGTCACGGTCGATTCGTTGGACTTGAGCGTCACCAGACCGCTGCCTGACGAGGAGTTGGATTTGGCATATCGGTCGTCGCCCGCGATGACCAGGGTCTGCTGATCGGGATCGAACCGGAAGATCACCACTTTTCCGGTCGACTTCTGGCGCAGGGTGATGCGGCCTTTACGGTCGTCGGTCGAAACCACGTCAAAGTCCGGATATTGCACCGCGGCCATCCGGGCCATCGCCAAGCCGGGATTTTTCTTCATCAGGCCCGCGTCGTAACCGGCGTTCTTTATGGCGCGGCCAGCCAGGAAGCCCATGATGCCGCAGGTCAGCATGGTCCCGAACAGCGCCAAGACTACCCCGCCGAGGATCCAGACCAGCGGGCTGATTTTCCTCCCTGGAATCGAACTGGGCATGAGTCTAGTTTGCCATCAGTCTGAGGACTCCGTCAGCCGCTTGGTCGGCGCGATCAACAAAGCGAGCACCAGCGCAGCGGCGAACGCGATTCCAGCCACCCAGCCGAACAAATTTGGAAGCGGCATGGATTCGAACAGCGACCCGGCCTTGCCCGCCAGCCAATTCCCGACGCTGGATGCCAGGAACCAGATTCCCATGACGAATCCGCCTGCCCGCGCGGGGGCGAGCTTGGTCATAGCGCTCAAACCTACCGGGCTCAAACAGAGTTCGCCCAGGGTCTGGAAGAGGTAACACCCCACCAGCCACCACGGCGAAACCTGCGATCCATAAGACGCGGGCACCATGATCAGGAAAGCGATGCCGCCCAAGAAAAGCGCGACCGAAAACTTCGCGGGGCTCGACGGTTCCCGGCGGCCCAGCGCGATCCATAGCCAGGCGAATACCGGAGCCAGCGTGATCACGAAGAATGGCTGGACGAATTGGAACCACGCCGCTGGAAATTCGTAGCCGAAGACGTAGCGGTTCGTGTTGCGCTCGCCAAATAAGTTGAGAGAAGATCCGGCCTGTTCGAAGGATGCCCAGAAGATCGCGGCGGAGATGAAGAGCACCAGAACCACTACCGCGCGCTTGCGTTCCTCCTTGGACCATCCTTTGCCGAAAATCAGCCAGTAGAAGGCGGCCAGCGAGACGGCGAGCAGAACCCAGCCGAGACCGTTCGAAATCGACGTTGCAGTGATCTCGATCACTCCGGTTGAGCCCAACACGATCAGCGCCACAAATGCCGCGACGCAGGCAAGCGCCGCGAGCATTCCGGTACGCTTGTCGGACCGGTAAGCCGCGGGATCGCCGGCGGTGGAGCGAAGCGCGCCCGCACCGCCCAGATGCCTGGTACCCCACATGAACTGAATGACGCCCGCGACCATTCCGACGCCGGAGATCGCGAACCCGAGCCTCCAACTGATCTTCTCGCCCACCCATCCGCAGATGATCGGCGAGATCAGTGCACCCACGTTGATCCCGATGTAGAAAATGGAAAAGCCCGAGTCGCGGCGTTTATCGCCGGGCGAATAAAGATGGCCGACGATGGTGCTCACGTTGGGCTTAAGGAGTCCGGTGCCGAGGATCAGGAGACCCAGGCCGGCGTAGAAGACGGTAATGTTCGGCGCTGCCAGGCAGAAATTCCCGGCGGCAATCAGGATGCCGCCGTAGAGGACCGCCCGTTGTTGTCCGATGATGCGGTCCGCCACCCATCCCCCACCCAGGGTGAGCAGATAAACCATCGCGGTGTAGAATCCGTAAACCGCGCCCGCTTTGACAACGTTGAAGCCCAGGCCTCCGGTAGCGACGCCTGCGGTCATGAACAGGATCAGAAGCGCGCGGGTGCCGTAATAGCTGTAGCGCTCCCACATTTCGGTGAAAAAAAGCGTGGCGAGGCCGCGCGGGTGACCGTAAAAACTGGTATCGGCGCGAACCGCTTCGAGGCTGTTATCCATAAGGAGCTTACCGGCTTCGTCAGTTTAACCTACTTCGCTAAAGAACCGATTCGCCGGGTCGCCCCTGGGATTGATTAGAATAAGCACGTTTGGGAGAGCATCCATGAAGATCAGCCGCCGGAGCTTTGCCGCAGCCGTCGCGTCCGCCCCGCTGATGGCTCAACAGGCCCCTCCCGCGCCGCCAGCCGATGCGCAACGCCGCGGTACAGCGCCGGAAGTCCCTCCGTTCGAGGCGCCGCTGTCGTTCACTCGAAGCGAGATCGCGCCGAAAGTGCGGCCGTTTCCGATGACGCAAGTCCGGCTGCTCGGTGGACCGTTCCAGGAAGCCGCCGAATGGAATCGAGCCTACATGTCGCGGCTGCCGGTGGACCGGCTGGTGCGGAATTTCAAGGTTAATGCGGGCTTGCCCACGTCCGCTCAGCCTTTCGGGGGATGGGAGCAGCCGAATAACGGCCAGGTTCTTCATCGTGCCAGCGAACTCCGTGGACATTTCACCGGGCATTTCCTGTCGGCGAGTGCGCAGCTTTACGCATCCACCGGGGATGCCGCCGCGAAAGCCAAGGCAGACGAGATCGTCGATGAGCTGGCGAAGTGCCAGAAGAAGCTCGGCGGCGGATATCTCAGCGCCTTCCCGGCCGAGTTTTTCGACCGCCTGGATGCGCGCCAGGAAGTGTGGGCGCCGTTCTATACGGTCCACAAGATCATGGCCGGGATGTTTGACATGCACCAGCTCACCGGCAACCGGCAGGCGTTCGAAGTGTTGCAGGGGATGGCCGGATGGGCGGGTCAGTGGACCGCATCGAAGTCCGATGAGCACATGCAGGACATCCTGAACACGGAATATGGCGGGATGAATGAAGTGCTCTATAATCTAGCCGCGTCGACCGGCGACGATCACTGGGCCACGGCGGGCGATCGATTCACGAAGAAGCGTTTCTTCAATCCACTCGCCTCGCGCCGCGACGAGCTGCGGGGTTTGCACGTCAATACGCATATTCCCCAAGTGATCGGGGCCGCGCGGCGCTATGAGCTGTCGGGCGATTACCGGTTTCACGATGTCGCGGATTATTTCTGGTACGAAGTCACCGGCGCGCGCAGTTATGTCACCACCGGGACCAGCAACGGCGAGGGCTGGCTCGCTCAGCCGCGACAGCTTTCGACCGAACTGAAACGCTCCGCCGCGACCGAGGAGTGCTGTTGCTCCTACAACATGCTGAAACTGACGCGCCACCTTTATCAGTGGACCGGCGACCCGCGCTATTTCGATTATTACGAGCGGTCCCTGTTGAATATGCGCCTCGGTACGATTCATCCTGAAACCGGCCGCACGCAATATTACTTGTCGCTGACGCCCGGCGCCTGGAAGACGTTCAATACGGATTTCGATTCGTTCTGGTGCTGCACCGGCTCCGGCGTCGAAGAATATTCGAAGCTGAACGACAGCATCTATTGGCAGGACCAGGACGGCATTTATGTGAACCTGTTCATCGCCTCGGAGTTGAATTGGATCGGCCAAGGGATGCGTCTGAAACAGGAGACGAAGTTCCCGGAAACCTCGGCGACGCTAATTACGGTCAGTGCGGAGAAGCCGGTCCAGACTGCGATCCGCTTGAGGATTCCGGAATGGGCTGGCTCAGGAACGTCGGTGAAGATTAACGGCAAGCCGGTGGACGCGCTCGCGAGCCCGGGGAGTTACCTGTCGCTTTCCCGCACCTGGAAGAATGGCGATCGCGTCGAGATGTCGATGCCGATGAGCCTGCGTTCGGAGAGCATGCCCGACGATCCGAAGCAGCAGGCCTTCCTGTACGGCCCGCTGGTGCTGGCCGGCGACCTGGGATCGGAAGGGCTCAGCGAGGCTTTGATTTTCGGGTCCAATGTCCCGCAACTGAAGAAAGCGCAGGCACTCGAAATTCCCACATTTCGCGCGGGGAGCCGCGATCCATCGTCGTGGATCAAGGCCGCCGGGCCGCTATCTTTCCGGACCACAGGCCAAATCAAGGACGTGGCGATGGCGCCGATCAATAGCATTTTCGGGAAACGGTACTCGGTGTATTGGCAGGTGTCATGATCCAGAGCCAGCAAGTGACGTTTGGCGTAATCGTCGGCAATCGAGGATTTTTCCCCGGCCACCTGGCGCGAACCGGACGCACGGAGATGATCCAGGCGATCGAGAACGCGGGCTACGGGGTGGTCGCGGTGGGCGCGGATGAAACGAAGTTCGGCGCCATCGAGGCGCGCGCCGAGGCTGCTTGTTGCGCTGAGCTCTTTGATCGCCATAAGCGGGACATTGCCGGCGTAATCGTCACGCTTCCAAACTTCGGCGACGAGCGGGCGATCGCCGACACGCTGCGGATGGCGGACCTGCATGTTCCGGTGCTGATTCAGGCGACGCCGGACACTCCGGGGCTGATGACCCTGACGGATCGGCGGGACAGCTTCTGCGGCAAAATGTCGGTGTGCAATAATCTGACGCAGTACGGCATCCCGTACTCGTTGACCACGCGGCACACGGAATCCCCGCAGTCCGAATTTTTCCAACGGGATTTAGATTGGTTCGCCGCTGTGTGCCGCGTCACCCGTGGCCTGCGTCGTCTCCGCATCGGTGCCATTGGCGCCCGTCCGGCGGCGTTCAACACGGTTCGCTACAGCGAAAAGATTCTCGAAGCGAACGGGATTTCGGTCGAGCCCATCGATCTTTCTGAAATCCTGGGCCGCATCGCCCGGATGAAGGACGATGCCGCGGCCGAAAAGCTGGATCAAATTAGAAAATATGTATCCACCAGCGCCGTGCCGGCGGAAGCGCTGATGAAAATGGCAAAGCTCGGCACGGTGATCGATCAGTGGATGGCGGAGACCCAGGTGGCCATCAGCGCGGTCCAGTGCTGGACCTCGCTCGAAGAATATTTCGGGGTGGTGCCCTGCACCGTGATGAGCATGATGAGCGAGAATCTGCTGTCGAGCGCGTGCGAAGTCGACATTTGCGGCGTCGTCGGGATGCACGCTTTGCAGCTCGCCTCCGGCACGCCCAGCGCCCTGCTCGATTGGAACAACAACTACGGAGACGATCCCGACAAAGCGGTCTGCTTCCATTGCAGCAATCTGCCGAAGCACTTCTTCAAGGAAGTCCGCATGGATTTTCAAGAAATTATCGCGGGAACGGTGGGCAAGGAGAATACCTTCGGAACCTGCGTGGGCCGAGTGAAAAGCGGTCCGATGAGCTTCGCCCGCTTTTCGACCAATGACCGGGAAGGGACCATTCACGGCTACCTGGGGGAAGGCGAATTCACCGACGATCCGCTCGAAACTTTCGGCGGCGCGGGAGTGGCTCGCATCCCGAATTTGCAGGCCCTATTGCGGTACATTTGCGAGCGCGGTTTCGAGCATCATGTAGCCGCGAATTTCAGTTCAACGGCATCGGCGGTGCGGGAAGCGGCCGCGCGATACCTCGGGTGGAGCGTCCATCAGCACACCTAAAGCCGGGAAGCGGTTTCCCAGGAGATGTAAGCTTGGAACTACGAAGAATCGCGGCCCGGGCGCGAGGAGGAATGAGTGCTCGAAGCGCTGCGGATTGAAGTTTACGAAGCGAATATGGAGATCGTCCGGCGCGGCCTGGTGCTGTATACGTTCGGAAACTCAAGCGCAGTCTCGCGCGAGCATGGCATGATCGTGATCAAGCCGAGCGGTGTTCCGTACGACAAAATGTCGCCCGCCGACATGGTCATCACGGATCTGGACGGCACCGTGATAGAAGGTTCGCTGCGGCCATCCTCCGATCTGAATACGCACGCCGTGCTCTACCGGGCTTTCCCCGCAGTGGGAGGCGTGGTTCACACCCATTCCCGCCACGCCACCGCTTGGGCGCAGGCCTGTCGGGATCTTCCGTGCTTCGGGACCACCCATGCGGAATATTTTTGCGATGCCGTGCCGGTGACGGCTCCGTTAAGCGACGCCGAGATCGCATCGGATTATGAGCTTCACACCGGCGCGGCGATCGTTCGAGCCATGCAGGGTCGAGACCCTCTGGGAATGCCTGCCGCCCTGGTCGCCGGCCACGCGCCGTTCTGCTGGGGAAAAACCGTCGCCGGGGCTGTGCACACGGCCGTCATCCTGGAAGAGTTGGCGGCGATGGCATGGCAGACGTTGACGATTAATCCGCTTGCCAAGCCGATCTCGGATTCCCTGCGCGACAAGCACTACTGCCACAAGCACGGCTCGAAAGCGACATCGGGTCCCGCGACCTGAGCCGCAAGCGAGCCTGTATTATGTGGAGTATATAAATGCGAACGATTCCCCTAGCGGCCGCCTTTCTGATTCTTGGCGCCGTCGCAATCGCCCAAACCGATCCGCCGGCAACGGATCTATCGCCCCGCTTCGAAGTCGCATCCATCAAACCGGCCGCGCCTGAGGAGCGCCGGATGCTCATCGGTCGTGGGCCGGGCGGCGGCATCAGCATCACCAACATGACGCTCAAACAGATGATCCAGAATGCCTGGCACATCCTGCCGTTCCAGATTTCCGGAGGGCCTGCGTGGGTGGATTCGGCGCGTTATAACATCGTCGCGAAACCGGAGAATAAACCCGCATCGGGTGAAATCTCGCTGATGCTTCAGGCGCTATTGGAAGACCGGTTCCAGCTCGCGATTCATTCCGAGACGAAGGAGCTGCCGGTTTACGCGCTGGTGCTGGCACGGAAAGATGGAAGACTCGGCGAGAATTTGAAAGAGTCGAAGGAAGGCAGCTGCACGGCGCCAGATCCGAATCAGCCTCCGCCGCTGATGCAGCCGGGCGGGCGGCCGAAGCTCGGATGCGGTGGCGCGATCCTCGGGGGTCGCGGGTTGAACGGCGTGAGCGTGCCGATCGCGGAGTTGTCGAGGTCACTTTCGCTACTGCTCGGGCGTGGTGTGATCGACAAGACTGGGCTGACGGGGAAATATGATTACACCGTGGAGTTCACGCCGGATGAGAGCGTAGCGCTGCGAATGGCACCGGGTCCACCGGCCGTAGCCGCGCCGGCGGATTCGTCGAAGCCGACGCTGTTCACGGCTCTTCAGGAGCAGCTCGGATTGAAGCTCGAATCACAGAAAGGTCCAGTCGAGATCTTCGTGATTGATCGTGCCGAAAAGCCCTCGGGCAATTAAATTCTATAAAGAAGCCCGTTTAGGCAGGCGCACCAGTAAGATAACCGATCCTGAAAGAAAGACTGCGACGGCCATACTCCACAATCCGCCCGAATAGCCGCCGTTGCGCGAGCTGAGCCACCCGATCACGTAGGGTCCTGCGAACCCGCCGAGGTTTCCGAAAGCGTTGATCAGGCCAATGCTCGCTGCCGCGGCGGTGGGCGGCAGGAAGC
>CAVPKR010000050.1:0-26761 GCA_963705675.1 Terriglobia bacterium | reverse complement strand
TCCCCGCTTTCGATTATCATTGCCAAAACGCCAAGAGAAGGAGCGGTGGACGCGATCACAGCTAGGGTGTCTAATCCGCGCTTCATCTCGCGCGTCGTGTTACTGGTAGAGCGAATACACGCACGCTCAACAGCGCTTAGCACCATCGCGTTCATGGTTCGAGTCTGCCCCTGAATATTGAGGCTGTCAATAGGCCAAGGGGATTTGGGACATTCGTTCGGGCTATTAGCTCTTAGCAAATAACCGGCGGGTTGCCCTCCTCTCCGGCGAGGCGGTACCTTGGTATTTACCCTCCTATGCTTAAAGCGAAAGTCCAGCTCCCGACGATCTTAATCCTCAGGAAACTTCCGAGTGGATGGAAGCGCTCGACGAAATGGTCGACGAGGCTGGGCCCGATCGGGCCAGTTATTTGCTGGAGCGGCTGATGGAGCACGCTTCGAACCTGGGGGTGCAGCCGCCGCTGCGCTGGAATACTCCGTACATCAATACCATTCCGACTGAAGAGGAACTCGCGTATCCGGGCGATGGGAAGATGGAGCGGCGCATCAAGAGCCTCGTTCGATGGAACGCTACCGCCATGGTGGTGCGCGCCAATAAATATGACGCGAACATCGGCGGGCACCTGGCGACGTATGCTTCGCGGCGACGCTGTACGAGGTGGCGTTTAATCATTTCTTCCGCGGGCTTACAAATCCGGGCGGCGGGGCGAGCTGCCGGGGGATTTTGTGTACTTCCAGGGGCACGCTTCGCCGGGGATTTATGCACGCGCGTTTCTCGATGGGCGGCTGTCTGAAAAGCATCTCGAAAATTTCCGGCATGAGCTGCGGGAAGAGCCGGGACTGTCGTCGTATCCGCATCCCTGGTTGATGCCGGAGTTCTGGCAATTTCCGACCGTGTCCATGGGGCTGGGCCCGATCTCCGCGATCTATCAGGCGCGGTTCATGAAGTATCTGGAGCATCGCTCCATCATTCCGGCTTCGCCTCGCAAGGTATGGGCGTTTCTGGGCGACGGCGAGTGCGATGAGCCGGAATCGCTGGGCGCGTTGACGCTGGCGTCGAGAGAGCAGCTCGACAATCTGATTTTCGTGGTCAATTGCAATCTGCAACGGCTCGACGGACCGGTGCGCGGGAACGGCAGCATTATTCAGGAACTGGAGGCGGCGTTCCGCGGGGCTGGATGGAACGTCATTAAAGTGATCTGGGGCGCGGGTGGGACGATCTGCTGGCTCGCGATACGACGGGGCTGCTGCTAAGCGCATGCATGAGTGTTCGACGGCGAGTATCAGACCTTTCGAGCGCATGAACGGAGCGTTTATCCGGAAAGAATTTTTCGGGAAATATCCGGAGCTGCTGAAGCTGGTGGAGCATTTGACCGACGACGAAATCTGGAGCCTGCGTCGCGGCGGGCATGATCCGGTCAAGGTTTTTAACGCATATAATCGCGCGGTCCAGACCAACGGCAGGCCGACGGTGATTCTGGCCAAGACGGTGAAGGGATACGGGTTGGGCGAAACGGCCGAGGGCCGCAATACGGCGCATCAGACCAAGAAAATGGGCGCGTCGGAAATGACCAAGCTGCGCGACCGGTTTGACCTGCCGCTGTCGGATACGATTGTCGAGCACATCGACTTTTTCCGGCCGGCCGCGGATTCGCCGGAGATGAACTACATCAAGGCGCGGATGGAGGCGATGGGCGGACCGGTGCCCGGCGCGCAAGGTGAAGCCGATTCATATCGAAGCTCCGCGTCTGGACGCGTTTCATGATGCGCTGCAAGGGTCGAAGGGAAGGGAAGCGTCGACGACGTCGGCGTTCGTCAGCATCCTGAAGACGCTGATGAAAAGTCCGGGGATCGGGAAACTGATCGTGCCGATTATTCCGGATGAGGCGCGAACGTTCGGTATGGAATCGCTGTTCCGCGATTACGGAATTTACGCGAGCCAGGGCCAGCGGTATAAGCCGGTCGATTCGAACGTGCTGCTGTATTACAAGGAAGCGCAGAACGGGCAGATCCTGGAAGAGGGGATCACGGAAGCGGGATCCATGGCGTCGTTCACGGCGGCGGGGTCGGCTTATGCGACGCATGGCGTGCCGATGATTCCGTTCTTCACCTTCTACTCGATGTTCGGGTTCCAGCGCGTGGGCGACCTGGCTTGGGCGTTCGCGGATTTGCGCGGCAAGGGATTTTTGATGGGCGCGACGGCGGGGCGGACGACGCTGCTCGGCGAAGGCTTGCAACATCAGGACGGGCATTCGCCGATTCTGGCTAGCGTGGTTCCGACGTGCGCCACTTACGATCCGGCGTTCGCGTATGAGTTGGCGATCGTGATTGAAGACGGGATTCGCCGGATGTATGTGAATGGCGAGGATCGATTCTATTACCTGACGATCTATAACGAGAATTACGCGCAGCCTCCGATGCCGGAGATCGAAGGGATTCGCGAGGGCGTGCTGAGCGGGATTTACAAGTACAAGGCGGCGGAGGAAGGTCCCGCGATGGCGCAGTTGTTCGGCAGCGGGTCGATTCTGAACGAGGCTCTGCGGGCGCAGAAGATTTTGGCGGAGCGGTATCAGGTACCTGCGGATGTATGGTCGGTGACGAGTTATAACGAGCTTCGGCGGGAAGCGTTGGGGGTGGAGCGGTGGAACCGGCTGCATCCTTCGCAGAGCGTGAAGACGCCGCACATCGTGCAAGTATTGAAAGGGTCGGCGGGGCCGATTATCGCGGCGACGGATTATATCAAGGCAGTGCCGGACCAACTGGCTCCATGGTTGATGGGACGGCTGACTTCGCTGGGTACGGATGGGTTTGGGCGCAGCGAGAATCGTGAACATCTGCGGAGATTTTTCGAAATTTCGGCGGAGGCGATCGTGCAGGCTACGTTATCGTCGCTGGCGCGAACGGGCGCAATTCACCCGAATCGCGCTGAGGTAGCGATCGCGGAGATGGGTTTCCATCCGGAGCAGAGAGATCCGTCTAAGATCTAGGTGAAAAAACGGGACAGACCGCTCTGTCCACTGCCACCGGGTTTGGCGGCTCGAGTTGCGGATTATCCGGGGACAGAGTGGTCAGTCCCATTTTTCAACATCTTTCATATTTAAAGGCGCCTCGATCCGTCTATTTGCCCGCGACGGCGTGGGGCTATTTTTATCCTGCATAACTCAGCACCGTTGGTGTAACGGCGGACATCCATCGCACGAAGGCCCTCGCGGCAGAATCTAGAATGCCGCTCCTGACCGGTCCCGCCCTCCGATGGAAGAGCGCGTGAACTCCTTGCTTAGAAGATACGCGAGGGGTGGCAAACTGCGCGTCGACTGAACCTTCAAATTGGTGACGCGGCTGGAGCTTTCCCGCAGGGAAGTCCGGTTACGGCTTCTACACGTTCTTCATATTTTTGTAATCCGACCGACATTTGCGGCCGCTACTCTTGTTCAAACGTTTTCACCGACATTTTCAAGGGAGTGTGTCTGAATGCTACGTGTATCTGTTAGAGGGGGTCGTCTACTGGCGCTTCTCCTGTTCATGTTTCTGGTCCGGTCGCAGGCGCAGTTGGGGTCGTCCATCACGGGTAAGGTATCCGATCAGGTTGGAAAACCGATCGCGAATGCTACGGTCGAAGTGAAAAACGAGGCGACCGGCGCCTCCCGTACCACGACCACGGACAACGATGGGAGATTCGCGTTTACGGAACTCGCGCCGGGGACTTACTCCATCCTGGCATCGTCGCCGGGATTTGCCCTAGCCACCCGGTCGGGCGGCCAGCTCATCCAAGGGGCGACTCTGGATATTCCGATCGGTATGACCGTTGAGAGCGTGTCAACCTCCGTTACGGTCAATGAAACGATTTCGATGGCAGCGGCGACCGCGCCCTCCGGCAACACGCTGGAGGCGGTTTCGGCTAAGACGGAAATCAGCAGCGAGCTGATCAAGAACTTCATGTCTCCGCTGGCGGATTATTCGGAATACGTCAATCTGGCGCCGGGAACATTCAGCCTGAATCCGAACGGGATCGGCCTCGGGCAGGGGAAGACGTTTTTCCGCGGGTTTCAAGACGGACAGTACACGATGACCTTCGATGGAATTCCGTTCGAGGATACGAATAGCCCGACGCACCATTCGTGGGCGAATTTTCCGAGCGGCTGGACCGACGCCGTGGATTTTGACCGGAGCTCCGGATTGTCGTCGAACTTCGGTCCGACGAATTTCGGCGGATCGATTAATCTGCTATCGCCGCAACTATTTCCCGATCCGAGCATTCGCGCGTCCCTGACTTACGGCTCTTGGAATACGCGCGTGCTTCAGTTGGACGCGGACACCGGCTTTTTTGGACCGGGGAGCCGCAACAGCTTTCTGATGAACGTTCAGCAACTGCTGTCGGACGGATATCAAACCTTTAACCGACAAAAGCGCGTGGCGGGCTATGGTAAGTACCAATACCGGATCTCGAACCGGAGTTCGATCACTTTGTATGGCGGACTGGTGGACATTTGGACCAATACGCCGAACACGACCAATCCCACGGCGGGTCAGGTGGCCCAGTTCGGGGATAACTACTTGTTGAGCGGAGATCCCGGCACGCCCACGGCTCCGAATCCGTATTTCTACGGGTACAATTTCTACCACGTTCAGACCGATTTCGAGTACGCATCCTACAATGCGGACCTGGGCGATGGGTGGAAATTCGATACGAAGCTGTACACGACGCGGTATTGGAACAAGCAGAATTACCAGAACGGGGCGACGGTTAATCTTAGTCCGGCCAAGCCCAGCGGTGTCGACAAGCTCAACGGATACCGGCATGCGGGCGACACGGCGATTCTCAGCAAGGAGCTGAAATGGGGAATTTTCCGGACGGGGCTTTGGTATGACTGGGCCTATACGGACCGCTATCAGGTCCCGTCGAATATCCTGACGTGGACGGATACGCCGTTCGGGAATTTCCATGAGCACTTCATTACTCAATCGACTCAGCCGTTCGCGGAATTCGAATGGCATCCGCGGCCGAAGCTGGTGATCACGGCGGGAGTGAAGGATGCGAATTACTCGATGATTCTGAATCAATACCAGGACAACGGGAAAACGGTGGGTTGCCTGGGTGGCGTTAGCACAACCGACCCGCGCACCGGCGCGCCCTACTGCGTGGGCGGCGCGGCATTCATCAATCATTCGATCGATTACAACAACTGGCTGCCGAATATCGCGGCCCGGTACTATATCAAGAGCAGCTGGTCGGCTTACGCGCAATTCGCGGAGGGCAGCATCATTCCGCCGAGCAGCGTGTTCGACGTTCCTAACGGGCAGGTTCTGGTTCCGCCAAAGCCGACTTTGGCTAAGACTTATCAGATCGGATCGGTGCTGAAGTTCCCTCGATGGACTCTGGATGCCGACGCGTATTATGTCCACTTCCAGAACGGTTACGATTCCTATACCGACCCAAGCAGCCTTGAACCGGTGTTCGTCGCAACCGGGCCTAGCAATACCAAAGGAATTGAGGCAGAGAGCAATATCTTACTGGGAGGAGGGTTCTCGCTTTACCTGAATGGCACGCTCGGTTCCGCGAAGTATCAAACGGGGAACAATATCCCCAACGGCGGCTTCTGGGTGGCGAACACGCCCAAGAATGTGGAGACAGTGGCGTTTTTGTGGCGGCACAAGAACTGGGATGTCGGTCTGACGGACAAGCGAGTGGGCACGCTGTATAACGACAACGGCTCGCTGAGCTATTTGATTAACGGAGCCAAGATTCCGTATCCGGTGGATCAGGCGATTACCATCAACCCGTTTAATCTTCTGAATGTCTATGTGAATTACACGGTGAAGAATACTTCCTGGCTGCGGGGAAGCAAGATCGGACTGGCGATCAACAATCTGGCCGACAATCACAATGTGGTGGGAATCACGCCGGCGATCGCCGCTACGACGGCGGCGGCTTATGTACCGAACTCAGGCGATCTGCTGAATCTGTTGCCGGGGCGCAGCGTTATGCTTACTCTGACCGCGGGGTGGGCGCCGAAACGCTAGCTCGCTCCGGGTCGGTCGACTGGATCTCTGGATAGTATAAGAGATCACCTTTTATGTCAGATAGCCGTATGTGGGTTCCGGCGCTGCTCTTGTGCGGCGCCGGCGTTTTTGGCGCGCCGGCCTCAATCATCGCGGATCGAAGCGCGGCTCCGGAAGCTCTCTTTGCCATCGGCGATGTCCATGGCGACGTCGAACGCCTGGCGAAGCTGCTGACGGCGGTCCACCTAAGCGATGGAGTCACTTGGACCGGCGGGCGGTCGATGCTGGTGGTTACCGGCGACATGGTGGACAAGGGGCCGCATGCGGTCGCGGTGCTCCGGCGGTTGTCGGCTTTACGCGCAGCGGCTCCAAAGGCCGGCGGAGAAGTGATCGTACTCGCTGGAAATCACGAAGCGGAGTTCCTTGCCGATCCCAGGGGGAAGAAGAGCGAGCAGTTCAGCGCAGAATTGAGAAGCGCGGGGTTGGATCCGGCTGAAGTGGCAGGCTGTCACGGAGATGTGGGAACGTTTCTGTGTTCGCTTCCCATTGCGGCTCGCGTGGGTGAGTGGTTTTTCTCTCACGCTGGAAATACGGCGGGCCGAACGATGGCGGAGTTAGATAGCTCGATCGGAAAAGAGATGGCCGCGCACGGCTACGGGACGGGCGAACTGATCGGAGCGGCTTCGATCCTGGAATCGCGCCTGGGCGAAGGCAAGCAATGGTTCGGCTCAGGGAATGAGCGCCACCTGCTGGAATCCTACGCGTCGGCGTTGGGCGTGCGGCATATGGTGCAAGGACATCAGCACAACCAAGTGGGATTCTCGGATGGGGTTGAGCGCTCGACCGGCGAAATGTTTCAACGCTGGGGACTCCTGTTCCTGATCGATGTGGGAATGAGCCGGGAAATCAACGACAGTAGCGGGGCAGTCCTGCGCATCGTCGATGGAACGGCCGCGGCGGTATGTCCGGACGGCACGGAAACCGTGCTGTGGGGCGAATCTAAGCCCATGGATCACGCGAATGCGGCACGATGCCGCTAGTGAAAAAGGCTATTTAGCCGCAGATGAACGCCGGTCAAGACGCTATTTTTTCGGCTTGTAGTCGACGAACAATTCCGGAAACTGCTGTTCGAGCGCGACGATTTTCGGGCGGTCGCAGACCTGAATGTAGGGATTCTCGGGATGGTTGTAGGCGTAATCCTGATGATAATCTTCGGCGCGGTAGAAGGCTTTAAGGGGGGTGACCTCGGTCACAATCGGCTTAGGGAAAACCTTTTGGCGGTCGAGCTGGGCAATATAGGCTTTTGCGATGCGCTCCTGTTCCTCATTGCTGAAGAAAATAGCCGACCGGTAGGAGGTGCCGACATCGGGACCTTGCCGGTTCAATTGCGTCGGATCGTGCGCGACCGAGAAATAGATCCGCAATAGTTGGCCATAGGTGATACGGGAGGGATCGTACACCACTTCGACCGACTCCGCGTGTCCGGTCGTCTCGGTGACCACTTGCTGGTAGGTCGCCGTTTTCGCCGCTCCGCCTGAGTAGCCGGCGGTGGTCGACAAGACGCCGCGGACGCGTTGGAACACGGACTGGACGCCCCAAAAACAACCTCCTGCGAAGACGGCGGTTTCCTTGGCGGGCTTGGGCGCGAGAACCGTATCGCTCGACGGTGCGGGAATGGGCGGATTCGGAGCGGCGGATGCGGCCGCAATCGTTAACAGAAATCCCGCCGCAACCCCGCGCGAAGTCATTCGAAAAGTCATGGGCGTTCCTCATTCCAAAGATAACCCAAGCCAGACGGAGCCTGCGATTTTCGATTGCCCAACAAAAAGTCGCGATTTCGACACAACGGGCGCGGGCGGAGCGCGTCAGATCTTGAGGAGGAACCCACATGCGCCCGCTTGAGACTCTCGCCCAGGACGCGGGCTACGCCATTCGCATCCTTCGACAAAACCCCGGGTTCGCATCCATCGCAATTCTGTCGCTGGCGCTTGGAATCGGGGCGAACACGGCCATTTTCACGCTGATCGACACGGTCCTGCTGCGTTCGCTGCCGGTCCGCGACCCGCAGCGCCTGGTCGCCTACGCGCTGAATCCGGACAAGCCTTCGGTGGGCTTCAGCAATCCGGACTATGAATACATTCGCGACCATAACCAGTCGTTCGAAGGAGTGCTGGCTTACGGCGGCGGGGGATCGGGGGCCGCGTTCGCGGTTCCGGATGAGGGCGCTTCGGCGACCGCGCAACTGGTGTCGAACGTGATGGTGTCCGGCAACTATTTCGACCTGCTCGGCGTCACGCCCGCGGCCGGCCGCCTGTTCACTCCCGAGGACAATAAGAAAGAAGATGCGCACCCCTGGGTGGTGCTGGATTACAGCTTCTGGCAGCGGCGCTTTGGCGGGGATCGGGGTGTCATCGGACGCCGGATCACGCTGAACGGGTCGCCCTTCTCCATTATTGGAGTCTCGCGTTCAGGTTTCACGGGAGCCGCCATCGGCGTTCATCCCGACATGTATACGCCGATCATGATGTATCGCGAGATTCAGCGCTCGGCGCGGGATTGGAACTCGCGGCATCAATGGTGGCTGACGATTCTCGCCCGGCTGAGGCCCGGTGTTTCGATGCGGGCCGCCAAGCCCGAAGCCGATCTTTTATGGAAACAGATCCTGGCGGGCGATCCCGAAGCCAAGCCGGCCGCTTACGACAAGGAGTATGCACAGCGGAATCGCGGCACGCTGCTCGAAGCCAGCGGGGGTTATAGCTACCTGCGCGGTCAGGTCCAGCAGCCGCTGATGGTCCTGATGATCGTGGTCGCGCTGGTCCTGCTGATTGCGAGCGCTAACGTCGCCAATCTGCTGCTGGCTCGCGCCGCGGTCAGGCAGCGCGAGATCGCGATCCGGCTGGCGGTCGGCGCGGGGCGCGCGCGCCTCATCTCTCAACTGGTGATCGAGACGCTGGTGATCGCGGTTCTGGGAGGCGTCGCGGGAACGGCCATCGCAATGTGGGGCGTGCGGGTCTTAGTGACCTTCTTTCCCAAGCGCGCGGTGCCTTTGCAATTCGATTTGACCCCGGATTGGCGCTTATTCGCGTTCTCCTTCGGAATATGCCTGCTGGTTGGGTTGCTGTGCGGGATTGCGCCGGCAATCCAGTCCACGCGACCGAATCTCAGTTCGACTCTCAAGAACGAATCGGCGGCGGCAGGACGCATCCGCTTCGATCTGCGGCGCGGGCTGGTTATCTTGCAGGTGGCGGTCTGCCTGCTGCTGCTGATCGGCGCGGGATTATTCGTGCGCAGCTTGTCGAATCTCAAATCGCTGGACCCGGGGTTCCGGCGAGAGGGAGTCTTGATTGTCGATACGAATCCTTCGGCTCTGGGCTACAAGTCCCAGCGCACGCGGGATTATTACGAACGTCTGATCGATCGTCTTCGGTCCGTGCCGAATGTGAGAATGGCATCGCTGGCGAATATCACTCCGCTTTCGGGGTCCCGCTGGAATACCGGTATTGCGGTCGAAGGGTATGCCCGCCGGGCCGATGAAAAGCCTTGGATCGATATGAACGCGGTGAGTACCGGCTACTTCGCGACCATGGGAATACCGATGTTGTCGGGCCGCGATTTCCGGGTGGACGATAATCCGGCCACTTCTCCCGACCCGCCGCCTCCGGTGAAGGGGGCGCGGACGGAGGAACCGCCTCTGCCTCCTCCCGCGCCGGTCGCGATCGTGAACGAAGCGTTTGCCGGCAAATTCTTTCCCAATCAAAATGCGTTGGGCCGCCACTTCACTCAGGGCGACAAATTCGATATGGCGAAATCCTTTGAGATCGTGGGCGTGGTCAGGTATTTCGACATCCGCAAGGAAGTGGATCCGATGATTTACGTTCCGGTGTGGCGGTTCAACGCCTACAGCGTGACCACCTGCATTCGAACCGATGGGCGGCCGGAGCTGGTGGCGAGCGCAGTCCGCCATGAGATGGCCAACGTCGACGCCAGGTTCCCGTATTGCAAACCCGGACTTTCGAAGACCAGTTCGACAACACCATCGCGCAGGAACGCACGGTGACGACTCTCTGCGGATTCTTCGGCAGCCTGGCGGTATTGCTGGCCGCGATCGGATTGTATGGCGTCATGGCCTACAATGTGACGCAGCGGTATCGCGAAATCGGGATTCGAATGGCCCTGGGCGCCGAGCGGGCTAGCGTCCTATGGCTGGTGCTGCGGGATACGGCTTGGATGATCGGCATCGGCACGCTGATCGGATTGCCGGTGGCGCTGGGGCTGACACGCTTGGTCCGGAGCTTTCTCTACGGCCTGACGCCGCAGGACCCGGCGAGCATTGCACTGGCAACCGTGGGATTGATCGTGGTCACAGGGATCGCGGGATATTTACCGGCGTTGCGCGCTACGCACGTCGATCCGCTGATCGCGCTGCGGCACGAATAGACCAAGGATCAATCGGCGTTCACCCTGCTACGATAGCTTTCGAATCGCGATTTTGGTTTTACGGTTCCACGGGGAGGATGCAATGAGTCCTATCAAGCGACAGCTCATGATTGCCGGTCTGTTGTTTCTAGTAACGGTCAGGATCAGCCCGGCGCAAACTAGCGACGCGGCACTGATTGCCAAGGCCAGAGCCATTCACGGCCGGGTTCTGAAGCTGGACACTCACAACGATATCGATCCCGCGAACTTCACGGCGGATTGCAACTACTCCATGCGCCTGACGACGCAGGTCAATATTCCGAAGATGGTCGAGGGCGGCATGGATGTCTCGTTCATGATCGTGTACGTCGGCCAAGGCCCGCTGACGCCGGAAGGTTATGACAACGCCTATCGGCAGGCGATCGCGAAGTTCGACGCCATTCATCGTTTGACGGAAAAAATCGCGCCCGATAATATTGGCCTGGCGCTGACGCCCGCCGATGTCCTCGCCTTGCACAAAAAGAACCTTCGAATCGCCGTCATCGGAGTGGAGAACGGATATCCCATTGGGACCGATCTGAAACGCGTGAAGGAGTTCTACGACCGGGGCGGGCGATACATGTCGCTGGCCCATAACGGCGCCAGTCAGCTTGCCGATTCGAATACGGGGGAAACCGAGGGTTATGTTTACAACAACGGTCTGTCGCCGCTCGGGCGGCAAGTGATCGCCGAGTTGAACCGTCTGGGGATGATGATCGATCTTTCGCACCCTTCGAAGGGCGCCAACATGGAGGCCATGCGGCTTTCGAAAGCTCCGGTGATTGCTTCGCATTCCAGTGTGCGCGCGCTCGCCGATGTCAGCCGGAACATGGACGACGAGCAATTGCTGGCTTTAAAGAAAAACGGCGGGGTGATTCAGATCAACGGCGTCGCATCCTTCGTCCAGACGGATTCTAAGGAACGCGTTCAAGCGCTCGCGAAGCTGCGTGATGATTTCGGGATGGCCGCGGCGGGCGGTGGAGGCGGAGGCGGGCGCGGGCGAGGCGCGAGCGCGGCTCGAACGTGTCCGGTCGAAACTGCCGGCGCAGCGGCGCGCGGCGCGGGACAAGCAGCGGGTCGGGGGCGAGGCAATGCGGCTCTCGATGCGCTTTCGCCGGAACGCCGCGCGGAATATGAGAAGAGGCTCGCTGAGATCGACGCGAAGTTTCCGGCCGCGCCGCGGGCGACGGTGAAAGACTTCGTAAATCACATCGACTATGCGGTGAAGCTGATTGGAATCGATCATGTGGGCATCGCGTCCGACTTTGACGGCGGCGGCGGTGTGGATGGCTGGAACAGCGCGGCGGAGGCATTCAACGTGACGCTGGAACTGGTCCGGCGCGGCTATACCGAAGAACAGATCGGAAAGCTGTGGAGCGGCAATTTGCTTCGAGTTTGGGGAGAAGTAGAAAAAGTTTCCCAACAACTGCGGAGGCAATAAGACCGTATAATCGGGATTCAGGCCAGAGCTTTCCCGTAGAGCGAAAGCAGCCGGGTCCAGGCCTTTTCGGCTTGCGGCTCGTTATAGACCCGCGAATCCGGAGGGCACCAGCCGTGCGCGGAGTCCGTGTACACTTCGATTTCCGCGGGCAAGTTCGCCTGGGCGAACGTGTCTTTCAGAACGTTCTTCTCATTGGGAGACCGCGCGTCATCATTGGCCGCGATCGCGATGAGGAACTGTGCCTTGGTCTTCGAGGCCTGGAGGTGCGGACTGTTGGGCGAATTCGTCACCAGGCCGCCGCCGTGGAAGGACGCGACGGCTCCGACGCGATCGGACACGGCTGCAGCGGTACGGAACGCGATGGGACCACCCATGCAATAGCCCTGTGTGCCGATCTTCCGATTCTTGGCAACCGAAGATTGCCCGTCCAGCCACGCGATGAACGCCTTCGCATCCGACATGTGCGTCGTCTCGTTCAGGCCTTGGGCGAGGGGCATCAGCTGCTGGATCGGCGTGGCAGCGCCGGCCTCCGCCGTGGGAGCTTTCTTGGCACGGTAAAACGGATTCACCACCAGTACCGAATAGCCCGATTCGGCCAGGCGCTTGCCCATCTGGCGGAACGCAGGGCGCAGCCCGAAAATGTCGGGCCACATGAGTACGCCAGGGGCGGTCCCGCTGGACGGATGCACGAAGTAGCAGTCCGCGGTTCCTTCCGGCATCGTCACATTCACGTCCGATTCAGTTACCGCGGCCGCATTCGAGACTTGCGGCAAAATCATGGCCATGCCTGCGCCGAACATTATGCCGAATTGCTTCCGCGTCACCAAGCCGCGAGCCTCGAATTGCTCACGGTCCTCCTCAAAATGATCCTGATCGCACATATTTCGCTCCTGTACTGGATAGTTTACTCCGAGACTAGATCGGCAATGTTAACCTGCACAAAGGGACCAGGACGAAAGATCCGCGCCGGTCGCAACCAGATGACTGCAAGCCGGTTTGAAATCTATGGTTGCGCCGCTAACGTAGCCGCGGCGCTTTGGGGGTACTTTTATCCCCGGCCATACGGTGTCTGTATCGCGGTCTTGATCTTGCTTCCGTGGCTTTCGATTCTCGCGGGCCGCCTGACACGCGGCGGCGATGCGTTGGCATACACGGTACTGGGTCCGATCACCGCGCTAGGCACGCGCGCTTTGAACGACCTCGAGTTCTCGACGGTGGGTCGTCTTGCCGCGTTCGCGTGTGCGGTTGGGGCGGTGTTCGTGGCGCTCGCCTGGTTGGCCAATCGGACCGCGTGGCGAAGATACGGACTTGTGTTGATCCTCGGCGCTTGGTTTTACGGATTCGGCGCGGCGGGCGAAGTAGATGTTTTGCTCGATGGGTCCGCGACGAAGTTTCCGGCGGTCCCGATCGTCAGCAGGGATTATCACATTGGCCGGCATTCCACTTTTGATTTGGTGCTGAGCCCTTGGGGCGATCGTTCTCAGCCCAACAAGAACCCGGTGTCGTGGAATACCTACCTCGCGCTGGGTGGTGAATCCGCGGCCTGTATCGAGGTTGGACCTGGCGCTTTGGGCGTGCGGTGGTACAGGATCGCGGCCTGTGAGCGGCGGCCCTAAGGGTCGACGCGATATTTCCGGAAGCGGCCCGGGGACACGCCGGTATGCCGTTTCAGGATTCGGCAGAGATGGCTCTGATCGGTGAAGCCGGTGAGAGCGGCGATCTCCGCAAGAGACGACTCCGAGTTCAATAACTCATGGCAGGCCGCTTCGGTCCTCAGTTTCCGGATCATGTCTCCGATACAACAGTCGTACCGTTTACGAAACGTGCGGGCGAGATGAACGGGATGGACGCCGACGGTGGCTGCGAGCTCACCCAGGGTAAGAGGCTCGCGATAACGGTCGTGCAAAATCTCGTTCACGGTGCGGAGCCAGTCCGGCTCGGCGCGGGTGGATCTCTCAAAATGCGCCCGGAGTGTTTCCGAGAGCAGCTCCATTCCCAGACCCTCGGCGGAGAGCGCGGACACGGGGTCGGTCAGCGGGAGCATGTGATTCAGTTTCAACGCCAGTTGCCGGCAGTAGGGGCTGGTCAGCCAGCTTTGACTGTCGGTCAGGATGCCGTGTTCGTGGAGTTGGGCGAGAAACTCGGGTTTGATTTCCAAAATCAGCAAGCGAGCGCCGGTTTCGTAGAACCGGTTGGAATGAGACTCGCCGGCGACGTGGAAAATGGCGCCCCCATCACGGCAATCCCAGGATCGCTGTCCGCAGTGTTCCTGATAGGCACCGCGGAGCGCGACGGAAACGTAGGCCTGCTCATGAGAATGCCGTGGCAGGACTTGATGGGGGCGATAAACGCCTTCGAGCAGAGTGAAATTCCCGATCCCGCGTTTGCGAAGAATCTGACCTTGGAACTCTCGTTTGACTGCAGATTGCACGATCACCCGTCTCCTCAGCGTGCTCAAGCGTCGGGTCTAGGATATCACTCGGAACAGCCCGCACGCTAATCCCGTGCTATTGCTAGAAACGTCCAATACATCGTTCTGTAGCTACCTGTAAACTGTCGCGTAACGATGGTCGAGACCAGCCTGCTCGCGGCGCGGAATCGAATCGAGGAGGGATCAAAGATGTTTTGTATTCAATATTTTAAGAATCTCGATCGGATTTACGGTATTTGCGGTTTACTGGCGCTGAGCGCGATGCTGGCGGCGGGGCAGGGTACCACGTCCATTCGCGGCGTGATCACGGATTCGTCGGCTGCGGTGGTCCCCGGCGCGCATGTGGCCGTGAAGAACGTCCAGACCGGAGTCACGATCAATCTGGTCACCGATTCGGACGGGCGTTACGTGGTTCCCAGCTTGGTAGTTGGCCAGTATGACGTGACGGTTCAAGCCCAGGGATTCGAAACCGCGGTGCGGCAGAACATCGCCTTGACGGTCGGCGAACAGAGGGATGTGAGTATCGCGCTGGTGGTGGGCCAAATGGCTACGCAAGTCGCGGTCCAGGAAAGCACGGCGCAACTGGATACGGAAACGTCGACGGTCGCAGGGCTGATCAGTCAGACGCAGATGCGCGATCTTCCCTTGAACGGACGAAATTTCGAACAACTGATCGCCTTAACACCGGGAGTGGTACCGGTGACCAACGCGTCGTCTTCAGCCTATATCGGGCGGTCGCAGACCTATTCGTACGGCGGCGCGCGTCCCGTTGGCCAGGAGGAAATGATCGACGGCCAGAATATTCAGGACTTCTGGGCGCACGGATCGGGAGCGGCGGTCCTGGGGACGTCGCTGGGCGTAGACGCCATCGCCGAATTTCAGACCTACACCAGCACCGCGAGCGCGCAGTTCGGAGGCGCCAATGGAGGCGTGAACGCGGTGACGCGATCGGGCTCCAATTCGATCCACGGTTCCGCCTATTATTTCGCGCGCGACTCCGTTTTCGACGCGGCTCCTTACTTTGTTCCAGTGGGAGGCAAGCCGCCGTTCGAGCGTAATCAATATGGCGGCACCATCGGCGGTCCGATCAAGAAGAACAAGATGTTCTATTTTTTCAACTATGAAGGTTTGCGGCAGACCTATGGTGAAGCCTCCACCGTTCTTCTGCCGAATCAGTCGGCTCGTAGTGAAGTGACGAATTATCTTGCGACCCTGACGCCAGGAACGACACAATATGCGGCCGAGACCAATGTTCTGAATGCCTTGAACGCAGTGCCACTGCCCATCGCGAGCGCTACCAACCTGGGCAACGGAACCTCCCAGCAGGTTGATGTCTTCAACCAAGGCGGCGTGGAAAATTACATCACTGGCCGAGTGGACTATACCGTGTCGCCTAAAGATACGGTGTTTTTCAGGCTGATTTACGATCGTGCGACGCTGGCCGAGCCGGTCGCGGCGAACGCGGTGGGGCTTTATCCCCAGACCGCTTTCGACCACAACCAGTTTGAAACCGTGGGATGGACGCGAAACATTTCGAGCAATCTGATCAATCAAGCGCAATTCAACTTTACGCGCACGAATCAAGAGGGCAACACTCCGAACCGTATTTCCGCGTTCAACTGCAACGCGATTAACGGATACGATTGCTTCTACAGCTCGCCTGCGGTGGGATCGATCTTTGGATTGAATACTCCCACAGCGCCGATTTTCGACTACATTCAAAACAAGTTCGAGCCTCGCGATCAATTTATCTGGATCAAAGGAGGCCACACGATTTCGATCGGAGCCTGGGTATCCCGGGTTCAGACGTTGACGAACACTCCCGTAAACCCGGCTGGAAACTATTATTTCTCGTCCTGGGGATATAGCGCGAGCGGCACACCGACGGCGAATTCCTTCCTTACAGGCCAGCCTTACCAATTTGTGGGCGCGCTGCCGGGTTTTGCGAACAGCTCTCGCAATTTCCGGGAAACGGATCTCATCGGATTCATCCAGGATGACTGGAAGGCGCGCAAGAACCTGACGATCAACCTGGGATTCCGTTATTCATTCGCGACTAATCCGTACGATATCCACAATGACCTCGAGGCCTTCGTGCATCCGTATACGAGTATCGACACCGCGTTCACAACGGTGCCGAACGCCTATGCGCACAATCCCTCGCTGAAGAATTTCGATCCCCGGATAGGGTTCGCGTGGACGCCGTTCGCGAACGGCAAAACCGTGGTTCGCGCGGGAGCCGGAATCGTTCACTACCTGTATCAGCCGCGCGATTACGGCGTCGGCTATAACTTCTCGCCGCCGTTCGACCAGGTAGCCGTGGCGTTCCCCGCGTTCACCATCCCGGTGCAGTTCCAGTGCACGGCCGCGGCGGCGCAATGTACGCCAACCCAGCCGTCGATTCACGACGCTTTGGCCTACAACATCCCCACCACTCCGTATGTGATCCAGTACAGCGGGAATATTCAACACGAGATTCCCGGCGGCATCGTCCTGATTGCCGGGGTTATCGCGTCGGAAAGTTCTCACCTTCTCGACATGGTCGAGCTGAATCCGCAGATCAATTCGGGTACCACGGCGAATCCCCAGTTCTCCACGCTGCAAACGGTGAACGGAGCTTTAACGCTGGTCTCAAACCCGCGCATCAATCCGAATTTTGGAATGATCGGCGAGATTGAACCGTGGGCGCATGCCAGCTACCACGCGGTGCAGTTCCAGGCGAATAAAGCTCTGAGTCATGGGCTGCAATTCCAGGTGAACTACACCAACTCGCGTTGCTACGACGACGGCTCGGGTGCTTATGCGGTGGACGGCGGCGGCGGCGTTTCTCCTCTGCCACCGTATCCGCTTTCGCGAAACAACGGAAATTGCAGCTTCGACCGGCGCAATAATTTCTCGACGAACCTGGTTTATATGCTGCCTTTCCATGGCCATCGGCTAACCGAAGGATGGCAGATCGCCAATCTTTTCTCGTTCCACACCGGATTGCCGTTTACGGTGGTGTGCGGCTTTGACTGCCTGGGACTGGGCGAGCAGAACAGCGCGAATTACGTCAACGTCAATTCGGGAGTGAACCTGGACAACGTAGTTCAGAAGGGGAACATCAACCACTATTTCAATACCTCGGATTTCAATCTTCAGCCGCTGGGGACGCTGGGGAATGAAAATCGATTCTCATTCTACGGTCCTTCGCTGGCGGACGACGATCTCGCGATCGTCAAGAACACGAAGATCAGGGAAAACATCAACGTGCAGATTCGGGCCGAGGCGTTCAATCTTTTCAATCACCCGAATTTCTCCAATCCGAGCACCAGCTTGTATACGGGAATCAACGCGCAAGGGGTCGCTGTGGCGAATCCGAACGCGGGCAAGATCACGAGCACGATTTCCGCTCAGGGCGGATTGCCGTCGTCCCGGCAACTGCAGTTCGCGGTGAGATTCCAGTTTTAGAGACAACGCGGACGGGATGAATCAGTGGCGTAGCGCGCTTCTTGAGTATTGGACAATACATCACGGACGGTGATGTCGAATATGGTCGAGGGCCTCGTCGATCAGGGTATCCAGCTCAGCATCCGGGACGTCTCCCAGGTTCGCTGCCGTTTTGTCGATCCGTTCCTTTAGGCGGCGTACCAATTCCAAGCGTTCCTCCCCGCCTGGCGCCTGGTGAGGCCGATAGGCCATCACGCTGATGTGTTCTTCAGCCTCCAATGGGCGGCCAAGAAGCCTCCCCACTGCCTGCCGGACGTCCGGGGGTAGATCGCTGGCCTTGTGGAGCACGTTGGCGGGCATAATCCTTACTTTTCCGCCTCTATTCTAGCATCGCACTGGGGTGCCTTTAGACCCTGTTTGGACGCCGGATGGACGCCGCGCAGACCGGTTCCCCGCTGCGATAGCGCGCCACATTTGGGTGTGTCAATGTTTTGTTGGGACTTGAGTTGGTGGACCTGGACGGTTCGAACCGTCTCCAGGAGGCTGCTGAACTCGCCGGTGATAACCTGTAGCAATGGCAACAGGTCGAGATACCAAATTGACAGGTGCGGTCGGGGAATTCTTGGTCGCGGCCGAACTTTGCCGTCGCGGCGTGCTCGCGACGCCATTTGCTGGAAACGTCCCACATTACGACATCATCGGCTCAGGCCAAGACGGCGGTCATGTTGCTGTTCAAGTAAAAGCGATCAACGGGCTAACATGGCAGTTTGACATCCGCAGATTCGTGGACGTTCAAATGGCCGAAGACGGGAAGCAGCAGATCTTTGGAAATCTGCAACCGGAACCCTTTCCAGATCTAGTATGCGTTCTCGTCGTTCTCAACGATGCCGGGGTGGACCGCTTCTTTGTTCTTGAATGGAAGGAACTCCAGCGTGCTCTAGCAAAACGATGCAAGGACTACCTTGATAAGCACAATGGTGTCAGACCCCGCGCTCCAGGTTCTTTTCACACGGCGCTTGCTATAGCGGCGGTAGAGGAATTCAGGGATAAATGGTGTAAGATCTTGGACCGACTTCCCACTTCCCCAACACAGATTCGTCAGCGCACCACGCAGGAACACGTCTGACCCATCATCCTCTCGGTGCGCGGACTCTGCGCCCTGCGAAGAGTCCAGTCCCCGTAGTTCACCCGAGCATGGAGGCCTGTCGTACTACGCGTATGGAAATCGCCCGGAGAAGGGAAGTCTATGAGAAACTGGTGGACCTGGACGGGTTCGAACCGTCGACCTCTTCCATGCCATGGAAGCGCGCTCCCAACTGCGCCACAGGCCCGCAAAGACAGTTTACCACGCTCCCGCCGGTGATCATAAGATATTGATCCCCGACAGCTTTAGCATCCAGATCACCAGCCAGATCGCGATCACTACCATTACGATCCGCCCGATGATCGAGTGTGCGGGTAGTTTTTCCTTTTCTGCCATACCCGAGCATACAATGATCTTTATGGATCGAAAGCAAGCCTGGGAAACCGTCTGCGAGTTCGTCAAATCGGATAGCCTGCGCAAGCACATGCTGGCCGTCGAAAGCTGTGTCGGGGCTTATGCGCTCAAGTTTGGCGAGGACGAACAAAAGTGGAGCGTCACCGCGCTGCTCCACGACTTTGACTGGGAAATTCACCCGCAAGCGCCGGATCATCCGATGAAAGGCGAGCCTATCTTGGCCGCCCGGGGCGTCGACGAGGAGATTCGCCGCGCGATCCTTTCTCATGCCGATTACAGCGGCGTCTCCCGTGTTTCGCTGCTCGAAAAAACCCTGTTCGCCTGCGATGAGCTGGCGGGATTCCTGACCGCGTGTTCCTACGTGAAGCCCAGCCGCAGCATTCACGAAGTGGAGGTGAAGGGCGTGCGCAAGAAGTTGAAGGACAAGGCTTTTGCCCGAGCCGTAAATCGCGACGATATCGTCAATGGAGCCGCCGGGCTCGGCGTCGACCTGGATGAGCACATCGATTTCTGTATCCGCGCCATGCAGGCCCGCGCCGATGAATTGGGCCTCGCCGGGACGGCTGTGGCCGCTGTCGAAAAGACTTAGCGCTTCAACTCCGCGATCATCGGGTCGATGGACCGCGCGCCTAAGGACTGCGGTCCTAAAGACCAGCCGAACTCCGCCGCCAGCATCTTCGAGATTTCATCTTTGCTCTTGCCGGAGCTGACCATGCTCGACGTTCGATTCCGCATCTTTTCGAAGTTTTGGCGATACGCGGCCAGATCGGCGCGCTTCGAAACCGGTCCGTGACCCGGAATCACCGTGTCGAAATCCCATCCCGAATTCAGAATCCCGTCGAGGGTCTTGGTCCAGTCGACCACGCTTCCATTTGCCGAATAATCGATGAACGGCGCCACCGTCAAGGGAGCCGTCGAGGTGCCCACGGTGAACAAATCGCCGGTATGGATCACACGGTCCGCCGGGAAATAAATCACCGCGTCGCCGTTGGTGTGCCCGCGTCCGAAGTAGTGCGCGCGCACTTCCTTGCCGCCCAGGAACACCTGCGTTTCATCGCTGAAACTGATCCGCGGTACGCCGGGCATGTTCCCCGCCACCATATTGGCGCGGGCGTTCTTTTGCAGCAGGATCTCTACCGACGCGTCCATCATCTTCTTATTCCCGCCCGTATGATCGCCGTGCTGATGCGTATTCAGGACGTATTTCACCGGCTGATCCGTCACGCTTTTCACCTTCGCCAGGATGTCGGTATAATCCCGCTCGAACTTATCGTCGATCAGGATCACGCCTTCGTTGGTGACATAAACCGCGACATTGCCTCCATCGCCGATGATCGCGTACAGGTCGTCCTTGATCTTTTCAATGGTCAACGACGGCGGAGCCGCGGGATTCTGCGTGTAAGCCACCCACGCTCCCGCGGTAGCCAGGGCCGCCGCTGCCAGACGTACCAGAAGGGTTTTCGACATGAGTAGAAATATACCAGATAATCAGGCTGTGGTTGCCCCTACAGACTGCCTGATTCTGACGCGTGACCGGCGCTATTTATTGCTGCGCTTCTTCGAAGCCGCCGACGAATCCATCCCCATCGACCGCAAATTCCGGTGCGCATCCTCGACGTGAGTATTCCGCGGATACTTCTTGATGAACTCTTTGTAAGTCTGGGCTGCGTCGGTCAACTGGTGATTCTTCTGCAGGGAGACCGCCTTGTAATACATCGCATCCGCCGACTTTTGATTCTCCGGGAATTTCAGCACATCGTCGAACGCCTTGGCCGCATCCGGCCACTGCTCGTTCTTGAAATAGATGTACCCGATGTAATATTGCGCGTTGGGAGCGTCCGCCGTGTCCCGGAAATTCTTCACATAATCGACGAATTCCTGGAGCGCCAGTTCGTTATTGCCCTTCTGATAGTCCGTAAACGCGTTGTTGTAAGTGCGTCTCGGCGGACATTTGCGGAACTTGAACCTGCGTTCCCCCAGCCGGAGGCGGCGGAGCCACCGGAGTCTGCATGGTTCGTATCGCATTCGAAATATCCGACAATTTTTGATCCAGCGCGCCCATCCGCCGGACCAGCTCCTGGACGTTGGTCGCGATGGCGCCGAAGTTGTCCGACATCTGGTCGACCTTGGTCCCCAGAGTCGCCACCGGCGCCACCAGCTTCCCTTGCGCGTCGTTCATCTTCGCGTCGATATCCCGCTGAATCGCGGTCAGACCCGACGTGAGCTTCGCAGCCGAGTCCGCGCTCTGCTGCACCGCGCTCTGAAGCGCCGCCATCTTCTCGTCCTGCGATTTTTGGAGTTGCCGGACTTGGTCCTGCAAAATCGCGACATCCCGCTGGATGGCAAGGAAATCTTCTTTCTTCTGGCCCGACAGAATCACCGGGCTCATCGTAAGCGCGAAAATCAGCAGCCGCTTCATGCGCATTCTCCTTCAAGAACGGGGCGACGAATGCCCCTCAGTTCTATCTGCCAACCGCCAGATGAGCCCGCCGGTTGCGTTGATAACATTCCTCGTTCGCATCCGTGCACACCGGCCGATCTTTGCCGTAGCTGATGGTGGATAACCGGTCCGCAGGGACCCCGAGCTGAACCAGAAATTCCTTCGCAGCCGTCGCGCGACGGTCGCCCAAGCCCAGGTTGTATTCGGCCGATCCACGCTCGTCGCAATGCCCTTCGATCACCACCATGAAGTTGGGATCGGAAGCGAAAATCCGCTTCAACAGGTCCGCGTCATGCGTCAGCGCCGCTCGGCCATCGTCGCGAATCTCGCCCTTGTCGTAATCGAAGAACGCATCCTGCGCCTCGCGATTCAACATATCGGATCCACTTACGGTCGGTGCCGGTGGAGGAGGCGGAGGAGCCGCCGGCGGCGTGCCGACGTCTACCGTGACAGTTCGCGTGTCGTTTCCGCCCGCGCTTCTTGCGGTCAGAGTGTAGCTGGTGGTGTTGCTCGGAAACACCTGGCGAGTCCCGTTGGCGGGGACGCTGCCTAAATTCTGATCGATCGTGATATCGGTGGCGTTGGCTACGCTCCAGCGCAGCGTCGCCGATTGGCCCCGCTCAATGCTGCGCGGCTCAGCCGTGAAGCTGTTGATCCGCGGCGCGGAAGGCCGCGAGGGCGGCGGCGGCGGAGTCGTATCCGAAGCCGGAGCGGGCGGCGGCGGTGGAGCTACCGGGGTCTTCTTCTTACATCCGGCGGCTGCTACCAGCAGCACCGTGGTGAACACTGCAGCACTCAGCGTTCTCTGATTCAGTCTCATCTTGGTTGGTTTCCCCTCCTTGAACGTTAAACCTGTAACGCACACCCCAACTTCAACTTTAGTTTAGCCCTTTCGCCCACACCGGTTGAATATTATTTCCGGTGGTGGTCAGTTGCTGCTCGTGGGTTCCATCCGCGAGCATGGTGAACAACTGCGTCTTCCCGCCGCGCTTCGACGAAAACACCAGGTGCACCCCATCCGGAGCCCACCATGGATTCTCATTGCGCCCCATTCCATGCGTCAACTGGATAGGATCGTGCGGCTTGGAGATGTCCATCACGAAGATGTTGTAATTTCCGGGCTCATACCCGCGGGTCCAGGCGAAGGCGACGAATTGCCCGTTCGGGCTCCATGCCGGATTCGCGACATATCCCGTCCCGTCGGTAAGCTGCGCCAAGTCGCCGCCGTCGATGTTCATTCTCCAAAGCTGTTCCGACCCTCCGCGCGCCGTGATGAACACCACCTGCGACGGATTCTTCGGGTTCACCTTGGGCGAAACCTCAATCGAGTGCACATGCGAAATGCGCCGCATATTCCCGCCAGTGATATCCGACATGCAGATCTGCACCCAGCCTTCAATCGACGCCGCGAACATCAGGTGCTGCCCGTCGGGGGTGAACTCGGGCGTCTCGACGGCTGACGATACGGGATTGTAAAACGGCACCCGCTTATTCGTCTCGGTCGAATAGACCATGATCTTCGGATTCCCCAGCGCGTAAGTGGTGAACGCCAGGAGCTTTCCGTCCGTCGACACCGCCGGCATGTCCGAAACCGAATGGTATTGCGTGATGGCCTTCTGGTTCGATCCGTCGTAATCCATGGACCA
Source organism: Terriglobia bacterium (assembly GCA_963705675.1). Classification (GTDB taxonomy): domain Bacteria; phylum Acidobacteriota; class Terriglobia; order Bryobacterales; family Bryobacteraceae; genus Palsa-187. The sequence continues at coordinate 3,422 of CAVPKR010000050.1, read as the reverse complement.
GATTTCCTTATTGGCGGTGCGATCGGAGACGAAATAGATCTTGGAGCCGTCCAGGCTCTTCGCCCCAAACTGTTGCAAGATATCGGCAGCAAACTCGCGAGCGACTTTCTTGGCTCCATCGGCATCGAGCGAGCCGTAGTAGAGTTTCCCGATAAGCTGCGCGCTAGCCGGATCGGGCTGAGCGAGATTGTACAGCCACCCGTACAACACCAGTTGCCCGCCTTGCGCTCCGGTATAACCAAACGCCAGATAATTCGCATTCACCGGCGGATTAGACCAATCCGTCAGCCACGCGCCATTAGATTGAACCCTGGGAGCATCTCCCCGGCGCAAAGGAGCCATGGTAGTCGGCGGTTTGAAATCCGCCGGCGTCTGCGGCACGGTCAGCGGATACATGCTCTTGGCGACCATGGTAAAGGCACCGGCGCCCGCCAGTTCATCCCACAAGGTTTTGTTGAACCCGTCCATCAATTTCTGAGCATCGCCCGCGCCCCGGAAATCGATCACTGCGAGTTTAGGTTTTTCGCCGCCCTTGATCGTTCCTGTAATCTGCGCTCGAACCAAAAAAGCGCCTGCGGCAACGATAGAAAATGCGGCTAAGGTTCTAAGAATCAGTTTGGTTTTCATCGTTTCAACTCGAACCAAAATTCCACGGTTACACTGTTTTTATCGAGGCCCGGCGGAAATGGGGGGAACCTCGAATCCAGAATCGCGCGCCGGACTGAAAAATCCAAACTCGGCACCCCGCTCGACTGTGCGATCTGTGGATTCCGGATACTGCCGTCGCGCATCAGATCAAAGGTCGCGACCACCTGGGGAGCCGTCTGATATTTTTGATCCACATCGGAAGTGTGCCAGTTGCCCGCGACGATCTGCTGGATTTGCGAACCATAGGCAGCAAACCGATTCCCAAAAATCGTGTGCGCCCCCACCCCCACATTCCCCGAGCCTTGCGGCGCCGAGTATATCGGACTCGAAACCTGAGGAGCCTGCTTCGCCGTCACCTGGTTCGCCTCGAGTTCCTTATACGACCGGAACTTTTGCTTCTCGCTCGCGACCTCGGCTGGCTTTTTCTTGGGCTGTTTTACTTTCAGCTCGATTGCATCCGGCTTGGGCTTTACTTCCTTCACTCGCTCCACTGGTTTCGCCGGGGCCTGCGGAGTCTGGGATTCGCTCTCATTCGCCACCGGATTCGGAGCCCCGTGGTGCTGAATCGGAATGGTATTCACGGCCTGCACCGCCACCGCGCCGCCCGCCACATCTTTCGCTCCGAACGGATCGCTTCGATTCAGATAAGTGGAGACCACGACCGTAGCCACGATTGCCGCGTGCATCGCGATAGCCGCCAGCATCGGCTTTCGCATCGAATCCCGCGAATCGAGAATGTCGACGTGCTCTGCGATCGTCAGATTCATTGCCGTTTTGTGTTGTCGATGGGCTTGGTTACCAGTTGAATATCGTATTTCGCCGCGCCCAGCTCCGCGATCACCTGCGCGATGGGATCGTAAGTGGTGGCGCGGTCCGCCATCACGTAGACTCCCTTGGCGCCCTTGAAACGTGCCGCGATATCCGCCCCCAGCCGGTTGATGTTCGCCGGTTTATCGTTCAGGAAAATCCGCGAATCGCTGGTGATGCTGACGATCGGCTGCTCCTTCACGGTGTTGCTGGTCTCTTTTACCTCGGGCACCTTGATTTCCAGCCCGAATTCCATCACGTGGGCCGTCAGCATGAAGATAATCAGCAGCACCAGCACCACGTCGACCAGCGGCACGATGTTGATTTCCGCCATGGTTCCCATAGACGAGCGCCGTCCGCCGATCCGCCGGCCGCCGTTCGATCCGCCCATGGAGAACGCCATATAACTAGATCTCTACCCCTCGAAATTCCTTTCAGTCAAATTCAGGAATTCCAGCGAAAAATCTTCCATGCGCGCGCCGATCTCCTTGATTACATGTCCGAAATAGTTATAGAAGATGGCCGCCGGAATGGCCGCCGCCAGCCCCATCGCCGTCGCCACCAGCGCCTCCGCGATCCCGGGCCCGACCGCGCGCATGCTGGTGGATCCGCTCCCGGCCAAGCTGCTGGAAGGCGTTGATAATCCCCCACACGTGCCGAACAACCCGATGAACGGCGAGACCGACGCCGTGGTCGCCAGCCAGTTCATGCTCCGCTCCATCCGCGTCAGCTCTTCGCTCATCCCCAGTTGCAGCGTCCGTTCGAGCGCTGTCATGTTGGTGATCCTCGACCGGGCCGTCATCTGCCGGGCTACCTCACTGTAGCCGAAGTCGAAAACGGTAGCGAGGGGAGCCGCCCGGAACTGCTCGGTCGCAGCGGCGACGGCGTCCAGGCGCGTGGCTTTTCGAAAGGCGCGCAAGAACCGCAGATTGCCGTTCCGGGCGCGCCGGAACAGCGCCAGTTTGGAGAAAATGATGGTCCAGGAGACCAGAGAGAACAGCACCAGAAGCCCGAGTACGCCGATTTGCAAAGGCTCCGAAGGCTTCACATGATATTTGCCTTTCTGCCAAATGTAATAATGGTTCGTTTTATTCTTTCTGTTCCTTGAATAATCTGCATTAGGGGTTAGGTGAAGATGGTGCGGGGGGGCCCCTGGCGACCCGACAAATGTCCTAGAACCTATAGCGGTCCACGAACCACAACCTTGAAGCTCAGCCTCCTTGCACTGCCCCACTTCTTTCCCAGCCAACATAGTCGCAGCCTTAAGAGCTTATTGCTCTAGCATTAGTTGAATTCTTCTCCCATGTTTTTTTGTGCCTTAACGATATCCTCATAGCTAAACCCGAAAATGGATGGGCGATATTTGGATGGCACGGACTTTAGGAGCAATGCTTAATGCTTGTCAAGAAAAAAATGCCTGATGGTCGGATGTATCGGCCATCTTTCCTCTGTGCATCGAGCGGGGGCGTTCTGAAGAGAGTCCTGCGTGAAGCTTTCCGCCGCCGCAGCAGTCAACGCAAGGTTCGCCTCGCGGTAGGCGGCTCAGACCGCAGAATCGCCAGTACCCAGGGGGGATCATGCATATTAAGCGGCTGGCAAACGAAGTTGCGAACAACGCGAAGGGTCCAGTGCGTGCGGTGTCTGCAGTAAGCGGCTTCACCCCGCGCCGTTTACATGCCGATTGGCCTGATGATACGCTATCTGGCGTTGTCCGCCCGGCAATCCATAATAGATCGGTGAGCAATTCCCCAATGCGCCTTCATGTTTACCGGCATGAAGTCGCGCTTGCCGTGGAAGTACGCTACGATGATGCACTCGGCGCCCTGTTCGCACTTGTCATCATGGACCTGTCTCGCAGGTTGCGAATACGTGGATCCCGGGCCGCCTGTCTCCGGTGATGCTCCCTTGAACGTACTCGTCCGCTTGCCCCTGAACCACGACGCCCTCATACGCCGCGGTGTGCCAGT
>CAVPKR010000049.1:0-35436 GCA_963705675.1 Terriglobia bacterium | reverse complement strand
GAGCCATCGCTTCCCGATTCACTGAAGGGGACCTACGGCAGCCGGCCGGTGGGGGGAAATATGTTCATCCGCTTCCGTGTGCGCGGCCGGATGTAGGCAGCGGACAGAACGCGCCTCTCGAAAACCCCTCAGCCTCGATTCCAAACGCGTGGTTGAATCGAGCCCGGTAATTTTCCCAAGCGATCGCCGCGGTAAGCTCCACCAGTTGCCGCGAATCGAACTCGGCGTGAAGCGCCTCAAATAGTTCGTCCGGAATCACCGCGGGAGTAGCCGTCATCGCGACCGCGTACCGCAGCGCCAGCTTTTCGACATGGCTAAATTCGCTCGAATCCTCAAAGTCGCTGAGAGCCCTCAACTTAGCTTCCGTCAACCCCGCTTTTCTGCCCACGGCAGATCCGATGTCGATTCAAAACGGACACCCGATCATTACGGCTGTCTGGATGCTGGCCAACGCCTTTAGTCCCTCGCCCACCGAGTGGACTCCGCCCATCGCCATCTCCATCGCTCCCATGCCGTTCATCAGCTTAGGCTGATGGGCCGTGATTTTGAGGGGCAGAATTACGCGACCGATCTTCCGCTTCGTCATCCAATACACAAACCGGGTAAACAGCCCGGCCTCTGGTGGTTCAACGCCTGTAATGCGTGCCATAGCGACTATGATGAATCTTTTTTCATTTCCGATGCAAACCGTTTCAGCACAATGAATCGAACTGGTATAATGTAGACTCTTTATGCCAAATGCCACAGCTCCTTCAGTGACGGATTCGGTACCGGTGAAGACTGCGGGCAAGAAGATCATCCTATTGACTCCACGAGGCTTTTGCGCGGGCGTGGTACGGGCCATCGACGTCGTGAAAATCGCGCTGGATCTGTACGGCGCGCCTATTTATGTGCGTAAGGAAATCGTGCATAACCGGCACGTAGTCGAGGAATTGCGGGGAGCCGGAGCAATTTTCATTGAGGAATTGGACGAGGTTCCAGAGGGCGCCCGCGTCATTTTCAGCGCCCATGGCGTTTCCCCAGCCGTCCGTCATCAGGCGAGCGAACGCCGGTTGCAAGTCATCGACGCTACATGTCCACTTGTAACGAAAGTGCACCTCGAAGCCGTCAAATTCGCAAGGAAGGGTTTTACCATCGTTTTGATCGGCCACAAGGACCATGACGAAGTGATCGGTACTCTGGGCGAAGCCCCGGAATCGACCATTCTGGTCTCGAGCGAGGAAGACGTAGACCGGCTCGAAGTGAAAGATCCCGAGCGCGTCTCGTTCATCACCCAGACCACCCTTAGCCTGGACGAAACCAAAGACATCGTCGATCGCCTGCGACTCCGTTTTCCGAAAATTCAAGGTCCCGCGGCTCAGGATATCTGCTACGCGACCGAAAATCGCCAGCTTGCGGTGAAGGCCGTGGTACCGTTGTGCCAGGTTTTGCTGGTGGTCGGGTCCCAGAACAGCTCGAATTCGCGGCGGTTGGTCGAAGTCTGTGAAAAGATGGGCGTCCCGGCGTACCTGATTGACGATCTTTCGGAGGTTCAGCCGGATTGGCTGGATTCGGTGGATACGGTGGCGGTGACCGCTGGCGCCTCTGCTCCGGAAAATCTGGTGGAGGAGTTGATCGAGTCTCTGCAAGGCCGCGGCTACGATCAGCTTGAAGAAATGGAGATCAAGGAAGAGGATGTTCGCTTCAATCTCCCCACGGAGTTGAATCTCGTTACCCGAGTATGAGCCCCAGCTTACAAATGGCGGATGCCCTTGCAACGGCTTGCGCTCAAGCCCAGCGCCGCGCCGTCAGCTACATGCTCGGATTGCAGAATCGGGAAGGCTACTGGTGGGCGGATCTTACCGCCGATACCACGCTCGAATCCGACTTCATTCTCCTCGAACTGTGGCGTCATCCGCCGCAGAACGGTATCTGGAATCCGCCGACCCGGCCGCTGATCGACAAGGCCGTCCGGTCCATCCTCGCGCGCCAGCTGCCCGATGGCGGGTTCAATATTTACGCGAAGGGCCCCTCGGAAATCAGCGCAACCATCAAGGCTTACACCGCGCTGAAACTGGCTGGCCTCGACTTCGACGACCCCAACCTGGCTCGCGCGCGCGAGCGTATCCTGGCGCTCGGCGGTCTTCAGAAGGCCAATAGCTACGTCAAGGTCAACCTGAGCCTCTTCGGACTATACCCGCGGAAAGCACACGCCTTCGATTCCGCCTGAATTCATGCTGCTGGGGAACCTCATCTACCAGATGTCGTCGTGGACGCGTGCCATCGTCATCCCGCTCTCCATCGTTCATGCCCTGAATCCGCAGCGGCCGGTTCCCGCCGGTTTCGATCTCAAAGAATTGATCGTCGCTGGCGTGCCGTTCGAGTTTCCCAACGACGAAGGCTTCTGGAGCTGGCGCAATTTCTTCTTAAAAGCCGACCGCTTCCTGAAATTCTTCGAGCGTAACATGTGGCGCGAGCCTTGCGTACCCGAGCCATCCAACGCGCCGAGCAGTGGATGCTCGCCCGCACCAATATTCCGACGGCGTCGCGCGCGATTTATCCGCCCATGATGTACGTCATCATGGCGCTCGATCTTCTCGGCTATCCCAAGGATCATCCGGACGTCAAGGAAGCCGAAAAGCAGTTTTTCAATCTGCTGGTCGACGACGAGCGCGGCTTCTTCTTCCAGCCCTGCTTTTCCGTTGTCTGGGACACCGCGATTGCCGCTTATGCGATCGGCGAATCGGGGCTAGCTCCCGATCATGCTTTAACCCGCTGCGCGGACTGGCTGCTGACTAAGGAAGTCCGCCGCAAGGGCGATTGGGCGATCAAGCGCCCCAACGTCGAGCCCTCCGGCTGGTATTTCGAATTTGCGAACGAGTCTTATCCCGACATCGACGACACGGCTCAGGTCCTGCTAGCCTTGCAGCATGCCCGCGCCGGTAAAGGTCATGACGCCTGCGTGCGCCGCGCGGTAAGCTGGCTGCTCGCCATGCAGTCGAAGGACGGCGGCTGGGCCGCGTTCGACGTCGACAACAACTGGCATTCGCTCAGCGCCGTTCCGTTTGCCGATCACAATGCGATGCTCGATCCGACGTGTCCGGACATCACCGGGCGCGTTCTCGAAGGCCTGATCGCGTCGGGAGTCAAACGCGACGATCCGGCCATTCGACGCGGAGTCGAGTATCTGATTCGCACCCAGGAAGCCGATGGAAGCTGGTACGGCCGTTGGGGAGTCGATTACATTTACGGAACCTTCCTTGCCTTGCGCGGCCTGAAGCCGCCGGCGAGAGCGATCGCGAAGCTTACGTCTTGCGCGCCGGGGAATGGCTCCGGTCGATTCAAAACGCGGACGGCGGCTGGGGCGAAAGCTGCGCATCTACGATCGGCACACCTTCGTCGGGGCGCCAGCTCGCCATCGCAAACCGCGTGGGCGATTCTCGGCCTGATCGCGGGCGGCGACACTACCAGCGGCAGCCTGCAAAAAGGCATCGAATATCTGATCGAAACACAGCGGGCCGACGGCGGATGGGACGAAGAGCTTTCCACCGGCACCGGATTCCCGGGCGTCTTTTACCTGAATATCACCTGTACCGCAATTCGTTCCCGGTACTGGCATTGTCCAGTTACCTGCAGTCGAAGCGAGCCGAATTCAATCACGGAGCACACCGTCAATTATGAGAGTTCCGCTTTCGCAGGTGGCCGAGCATGGCGACCTACATCGCGAAGAACAAGTCCGCGCCCAAGCCCCGAGTGGCAGAAAAACCTGGCCGGTCGACGATGCTCCAATCCGTTCAAGATTGTTCACGCGCAGATTCCCGCCGTGGGGCATGAACGCAAGTCCCATCCCGATGATCAACAAGCGTTTCCCGCTGGTCATGATGCTGGAGCCTCTGCACGCCTGCAACCTCACCTGCACCGGCTGCGGACGGATTCGCGAATACGAATCCAGCATCCGCGAACGCCTCTCGCTGGAACAATGCCTGAAGGCTGTCGACGAGTGCAATGCGCCCATGGTTTCGATCTGCGGAGGCGAGCCGCTGCTTTATCCCGAGATCGGACCGCTGTGTCCAGGCAATTCTGATGCGCGGCAAGTACATTCAGCTTTGCACCAACGGGATGTTCCTTGCCAAGAAGCTGAAGGAATTCAAGCCGCATCCCGGATTAGTCTTCAACGTCCACCTGGATGGCATGGAAAGAATCACGATCTGGCGGTCGAGCGACCAGGGCGTGTTCAAAGAAGCTATCGAGGGCATCAAGGCGGCGAAAGCCGGCGGATTCAAGGTTTTCTCGAACACCACGGTCTATAAAGAAACCGACATGAACGAGATCTGGGAGCTTTTCGAGCTGCTCGGAACCTTCAAAGTCGACGGCCATTCGATCTCGCCGCGTACGGCTACTCCGCGGTCAACGATCGCGAAATTTTCATGACGCGCGAGGATGTTCACGAAAAGTTCAAGGACATCGAGCAATTTTCGCCAAGCGCTTCCCGCTCGCGTCGAGCCCCGTCTACATGGGCTTCCTGAAGGGCGACCGCGAGCTTCCCTGCACCGCCTGGGGCATGCCCACTTACAACGTCAAAGGCTGGAAAGGCCCTTGCTACCTGATCACCGACGGCCACTACAACACCTTCGAGGATCTGATGACCAAGACGCCGTGGGACAACTACGGTACCGGCAACGATCCGCGGTGTAGCGAGTGCATGGTCCACTGCGGGTATGAGCCTTCGGCCGCTTACGGAATCAATTCGAAATTCAGCGACGCCTTCAAGTCGCTGGCGTGGCTGCTGACCTAAGCCGGGTGAAACCGGCGCTGGTCACCGGGGCCACCGGTTTCGTCGGTTGGCATGTCGCGAAGAAGTTATTGAATCGCGGGTTCGCGGTCCGGGCTTTAGCGCGAGATCCGGCCCGAATACGGGAACTCGACGGGGTCGAGCCATTTAAAGGTGATTTGCGCGATGCGGATTCGCTGGCGCGTGCAGTAGACGGTTGCGGCGTCGTTTTTCACGTCGCCGCGGATTATCGATTGTGGACCCGGGAGCCGGAGGAAATGTTCCGCTCCAACGTGGACGGGACGCGTAATCTGCTGGCGGCGGCGCGCGACGCCGGCGTCGACAGAGTCGTTTATACCAGCACCGTCGGGTGCATCGGGATGCCGAAGGGCGGTATCGGCGATGAGCAGACGCCCGTCGGGATCGAGGAAATGAACGGGCCGTACAAACGGTCGAAGTTTTTGGCGGAGCAAGTGGCCTTGGAATTTGCAAAGGAGCTTCCGGTAGTGATCGTCAACCCGACCGCCCCCATCGGCGATCATGACTTCAAGCCCACGCCGACCGGGAAAATCGTGGTGGATTTCGTTCGCGGCGCCATGCCCGGCTTTATCGACACCGGCTTAAACGTCGTCGACGTGTGGGACGTAGCCGAGGGTCACATCCAGGCTCTCGAACGCGGCCGCCTCGGGGAGCGCTACATCCTGGGTTCGGAAAATTTGACGCTGGAGCAGATTCTGGGCGCGCTCGCCAAGATCGTAGGCCGCCCGGCGCCGAAGTTTCGGATTCCCTACGCCGTAGCCTACGCCTTCGGAGCCGCATCGACTGCTTGGGCCGGAATCACCGGGAAAGAGCCGCTGGCCCCCCTTGACGGCGTACGAATGGCGAAAAAAAAGATGTGGGTCAGCCACGATAAAGCCAAGCGCGAGCTGGGTTACCAGCCTGGCTCCGCATCGACGGCTTTAAGTAGAGCGGTGGAGTGGTTCCGCGCGAATGGCTACTGCTAAGCGGACCTGGCTGGTGATTGCGGCCGAGCGCCGCGAGTTGGACGGAATATTAGAGCGATTCGGAAAGTCGGTCCGGTTAGACTGGCCCTCCGGATTCGCGCGGGAAGCGAATTGGAATGGGGACCGCTGGCTGCTGATCGCCAACGGACCCGGGGCCAGCCTGGCAGCCCAGGCGGCGACGTACGCGATGGAGAGGAACATCGAAGTGAACGGTATTATCAGCACCGGATTTTGCGGCGCCCTCGACCCGGCCCTGAAAGTCGGCGACATTGTGACGGATCCTCCGCTGTCGCTCGATTGCGTCGTGTCCACCGCTGCGGAAAAGCGCGCCTTATACGCGCAGACCGGCGCTCGCATCGTCGAAATGGAATCCGCCGCGATTCGAAGAAAAGCCTCGGAATGGAAGACGCCATTCCACAGCATTCGCGCGGTATCCGACACCGCCGCTGAAGACATGCCACTCGATTTCAACTTGTATCGCGACGCGGAAGGACGGTTTTCGAGACCCGGAATCGCACTCGCCGCCATGCGCCGCCCCTTCACCATTCCCGCTTTGCTACGCTTGGAACGCAACTGTAAGATTGCAACTCGCTCTTTAGGGGACTACTTTGCTCACTGCCGACTGTAGCCGCATAGGAGTGACGACCATGAAAGCCGCCGTATATAAAGGCGGCAGCGTCGTCGACGTCGAAACGATCCCGGTGCCGGATATCGGACCCGGCGAACTCCTCATCCGTGTCGAGGCCTGTGGCATCTGCCATACCGACCTCAAGAAAATCGAATACAACCTTCTGGCCCCGCCGCGCATCTATGGACATGAGACCGCGGGTGTAGTTGCCGCGGTTGGCGAAGGAGTTTCCCGTTACAGCCCGGGCGATCGGGTAGTTGTGTTTCACCACATTCCATGTGCAAAATGTTTTTATTGCCTCCGCAAACTCTATGCTCAGTGCCCGGTCTATAAGAAGGTCGGAGTGACAGCCGGATACGAGCCCGCGGGCGGCGGATTCTCGCAATACGTGCGCGCGATGGACTGGATCGTGGAACAAGGCGTCGAAATCATTCCCGGCGGCGTGTCGTTCGAACAAGCCTCGTTCGTCGAACCTGTGAATACCTGTGTCAAAGGCGTCAAGCAAATCGACCCGCAGCCCGGCGATGTGGTGGTGGTGCTGGGCCAGGGACCCATCGGATTAATCTTCACCATGATGGTCTCCCGCACCGGCGCTCGAGTAATCGCCACCGACACCATGCCCGCCCGCCGCACCCTCGCCCTCAAGTTCGGGGCCGAAGCTGCCTTCGATCCTCGCGATGAGAAGCTCGACAAGACCGTCCGCGCCATGACCGACGGCCGCGGGGCGGATCTCGCGATTATCGCGGCCTCAGCCCGCGGGATCGTCGAACAGGCCGTCGCGTCCTCCCGTCCGGGAGCGCGGATTCTGCTTTTTGCCCAGACCTCCCATCAGGAGCGCATCGAAGTTTCGGGCGCCGACGTGTGCATGGGGGAGCGCACTTTGTGCGGTTCCTATAGCGCGTCTGTGGATGTTCAGAAGGAATCCGCCGATCTGGTTTTCAGCGGGGCCCTTCCCGTGAACCAGTTGATTTCGCACCGTTTCCCGCTCAGCCGGATTCATGAAGGGATTAATCTTGCATTGCATCCGGACGCACAATCGTTGAAGATAGTAGTAGAGCCTCAGAGGACACTGGAAGGTTGAGGACAGCTTTGAGTCACCATATGACTGCCGCAGTGCTGTACGGCAAGGAGCACTTGCAGATCGAGAGCGTCGACGTGCCCGAGCTCGGCAGGGGCGATGTACTGGTGCGCGTCCGCGCCGCTCTGACCTGCGGGACCGATGTCAAAGTTTTCAAGCGCGGCTATCACGCCCGCATGATCGTTCCTCCCGCGCTTTTCGGACATGAGCTGGCCGGCGATATCGTCAAGATGGGCAGCGAAGTCCGCGGCTTCCGGCCAGGACAACGCGTGGTTGCCGCCAATTCCGCTCCTTGTGGAAGATGTTATTTCTGTGAGCGCGGACAGGAAAATCTGTGCGGCGATCTTTTGTTTAATAACGGCGCGTACGCCGAATATATCCGAATCCCTCAGCGTATTGTCGAAAAGAACATGCTCGAAGTTCCCGAGCACGTCAGTTATCAGGACGCGGCTTTAGTGGAGCCTCTCGCCTGCGTGCTTCGCGGCCTGGAAGAAACCGGCCTCAAGCCCGGCGACACTATCGCCGTCATCGGACTGGGCCCCATCGGCATGATGTTCGTCCGGATCGCCAAAGCGGTCTACGGAGCCCGGGTCATCGCCATCGGCCGCCGCCAGCCGCAGCTCGATCGCGCCAAGAAAATGGGAGCCGATGAAGTGGTGGTCAACGACGATGGCTCGGATATTGTCGGCCCGGTTCGTGAAATGACCGGCGGCCATGGAGCGGACGTCGTCATTGAAGCCGTCGGCCTTCCCGAAGTATGGCAGCTTGCGATCCGGCTGCTGCGCCGCGGCGGCGTGGTGAACTTCTTCGGCGGATGTCCCACCGGTACGGAACTTCGCCTGGATACGAACCTCCTGCACTACTCCGAGCTCACCCTCAAGGCCAGCTTCCATCACACCCCGGCCCTGATCCGCAAAGCCCTCGACATCGTAGGGCGCGGCTACGTCACCGCCAAGGACCTGGTGAATCGCGTCGAGCCGCTCACCAATCTTTTGGAAGTGATGCAGCACCTGATGAGCCACAACGGGCACCTCAAGACCGCGATCATTCCTTAAGCCGTGTTTCCTCGCGCCCACTTCTTTCCTGGCGTCGCCGGATCTTCAGCGTCAGTGGGCACTCTCTGAATCGCTAGACTACACGCGCTGGCTCGCGACCCATCACTACGAGAATTTCCACGTGGTCAGCTTCCTGCTGCCTAAGCGGCTGCATCAGGATTTCTACAACGTCTATTCCTTCTGCCGCTGGGCCGACGATCTGGGTGACGAGATCGGCGACACCGCCGAAAGCCTCCGGCTGCTCAAATGGTGGCGCGCAGAACTGCATCGCATGTATGCAGGCGAAGCGAGCCATCCCGTCTTCGTAGCGCTCCAAGGAACCGTAGCCGCCCGCGAGCTTCCCATCGAGTCTTTTGACGACCTGATCACCGCCTTCGAGCGCGACCAGACCACCACGCGCTATCGCAACTTCGAAGAAGTCTTCGAATATTGCCGCTACTCCGCAAACCCCGTGGGACGCCTGGTCCTCGGCCTGTGCGGCTATCGCGACCCGGCCATGCAGAGCCTCTCCGATGCCACCTGCACGGCCCTTCAGCTCGCGAATTTCTGGCAGGACGTTACCGTCGATTGGGAAAAGAATCGGGTCTACTTGCCCCTCGATCTTCTCGAACGCCACGGCTATCCCGTCGAAGGATCTCGCCCGGCGCTTCGACGAACGCTTCCGGATGGTCATGAAGGACGCGGTCGACGTGGCTCGCGGGCTCTTCTTGGAAGGACTGCCCCTGGCCGGCATGGTCGACCGCCGTCTCTCCATCGACCTGGAGCTGTTCAGCCGCGGTGGCCTCAAGTCCTCGAAAAAATCGAGCGCATGGATTACAACGTACTGGCCGCGCGCCCGTCGATCTCCAAAGTAGAAAGGGTAGCCCTGCTGCTGGGAGCCCTCCGCCGCCGCGCCTTTTCGCGAGCCGCATGACGCTCCAGGAATCCTACGCCTGGTGCTCGAACGTCGCGAAGACTCAAGCTAAGAATTTCTATTTCACTTTTCTTCTGCTCTCCGCCGAGCGGCGCCAAGCCATGTGCGCCATCTACGCCTTCATGCGCTACTGCGATGATTTGAGCGACGACTTGAGCGACGACGAGAATATCCCCGATCGAGCCGCGGCTATCGCCCGGTGGCGCGCCGATCTCGAATCCGCGCTGGCCGGACGCCTGCCCGATCATCCGGTTTGGCCCGCCTTCGCCGACACCGTCACCCGCTTCAAAATCCCGCACCAATATTTCTTCGACATGATCGACGGCGTCAGTTCCGACCTGGAACCCCGCCGCATCCAGACCTTCGACCAGCTCTACGACTACTGCTATCACGTCGCCAGCGTCGTCGGCCTCACCATCATTCACATCTTCGGCTTCGATTCCCCCGAAGCCCTGGTCCTGGCCGAAAAGTGCGGCATCGCGTTTCAGCTCACCAATATTCTGCGCGACGTCCGCGAGGATTCCGAAAAGAACCGCGTCTATCTTCCCGCCGAAGACTTTATCCGCTTCGGAGTCTCTCCCGACACCTTCGACCCGCACGCAAAATTTCTGGAGTTGATGAAGTTTGAAGCCGCCCGCGCCCGCGACTACTACCGCGAGTCGGCGCCGCTGGTGGGCATGATCCAGCGCGAGAGCCGATCATCGCTCCGCGCGCTAATCGGGATTTATTCGCGCCTGCTGGACCGGATCGCCGCCTCGAATTACGACGTCTTAAATCGCCGCATCCGCGTCCCCGGCTGGGAAAAAATCGGCATCGCCGCCCGCGCCCTGCTTACTTGAACATATACCGCAGCCCGATGTAAGGTCCGTACATCGTCTGGCTGAAATACTCATCCTGCTTGGGAGAACTCTTGTCATGGAAAGCCCGCGCGCCTACCGTTCCTTCAAAATGCCCGAACCGGAACACCGCATTCGCCTCGGCGCCCCATAAATCCGCATGTTTCGGGATGGCGAATCCGGACGCCTTGCCTTCCAGGCGCAGGTGCTTGCCCACGTGGTACTCGAACCCCATCCCTAACGTCGGCAGAATCACCTGCTTAGATCCGTTCGTCGTAATCGCGTTAGGATCCGCGGGAGCATCGAAGTCTCCGGTGATCTGGGAGTACTGCATCTCAAACAAAAGCTTCACCCGGAACTTCGCTCCGTTCGAGGGATACGGCCAGGTCAAATAATTCCAGGACAACTTAAAGTCGCGCTCCAGCCACCGTGTGTTCAGCGAGTCTTTTGAAGCAAAATCGTTGCCGAAAAAATTCTCGGTCATGGGAAGCACGCTGGTTCCCGCCGCTTTCACCGCCCAGTAAGTGAACTCCAGGCTGGTTTCCTTAGTGGTAGGAAACGTCGCGACCAGGCCCTCGGCGTACTTCGCCGTGCCCGGAAATTTCAACGCCCCCGGATCTGACACCGTGGTGGCCGCGCCTCCTTTGATCGCCATCGTGTCGTGGAGCTGCCAAACGAACACTTCGACGGAAATATTGTCGCCTCCGGTGTCGTGCTCTTTCGATTGCGCCACCGCCGGCACTGCCGTCTGCGGACTCGGCGGCGGCATTTGCACCGTAGGTTTAGGAACCGGCGGCGTTCCCGGAGCAGTCTGGGGTGGCGGGGGCGTTTGCGGAGGCGGCTCCTGCGCACTCAGGTACGCACCCTGAATCACGAACAGCAAACAGGAGCACAGCATGCCCCGAAGTCTTGACTTCACGAGTTCCTCATGTGGATGAAATGGCTAGGCGACCTGAAAAGTCATTCTAACAGGTGACACGTTGCAAAGGCACGAAGTCATTAGGCGTACCGCGAGCCTAAAGCGTTTGTAACGTTTTGTAAGGATGATCTAACTACTTGAATCGGCTTGAATCGGCCTGTGCTCTAAGGAATTTAGAAACCGTAGCCCACATCTCCGCAGCCTCTACCGGTTTCGATAGAAACGCCTGCATGCCCGCCCGCCGGCACCGTTCCCGGATGTCGTCCGCCGCATTCGCCGTCAGCGCCAGGATCGGAACCGACTCATACCCCGGTAATGCCCGCGTCAGCGCGGTCGCTTCCAAGCCGTCCATCTCCGGCATTTGCAGATCCATCAGAACCAGGTCGTAGCGGCGTTTGGATGCCGCCTGGACCGCTTCTTCGCCCGACGCCGCGCAGTCCACCTGCACGTGCCAGGCGCTCCAGCGCATGCCGCAGCACGGTCATATTGATCGCGTTATCTTCCACCGCCAGGATCAACGGCGGCGATTCTCCCAACTGGGCATCGCGTCCGGCCCCGCGTCCGCCCCCGGCACCCGCATCGGCAGCCGGACCGTCCAACGTCGACCCTTTGCCCGGAGTGCTCCGACCTCGATCCGCCCTTCAGTCGGCGTGGCGAGCTTCCGCGCCACGGCCGGCCCCAGCCCCCAGCCCCGGGTAGCTCCGCGACAAGCCGCTTTCCACCTGCCGGAACAATTCGAAAATCATCTCCAGCCGGTCCGATGGAATCCCGGTCCCCGTGTCCCGAACCTCCGCGACCAGCCCAACTGCCTTGATTGGCCGTACGGTCGATGAACGCCCGCAGCTCCACCGAGCCCACATGGGTAAACTTGATCCCGTTCGCCACCAGATGCCCCAGCAGTTCCCTCCCGAACCGCGGACATCCCCGTCCCATGGTCTCCGGCGGCCCGGTTTCGAGTTCGAAAACAGCCTTTGAACCCTTCGCCTGCGCCCTCGGCAAATGTTGATCGAGCGCCGCGTCCAGCGTCTCCTTCAGGCTGAATTCGGACTCTTCCAGCGAGAATCGCCCGGCTTCAAGGCTCGAATACTCGAGCGCGGCATTCAGTACTTCAAACAGGTTTTCTGCGCACAGCCGAGTCGCCTGAACGTATTCGCGCTGCTCCTCATCGAGCGGCGTTTCCAGCAGAAGGTCCGCCATCCCCATGATTCCACTCAGCGGAGTTCGTATTTCATGATTCAGGCTGGCAAGAAAAGATCCTTTGATCTGATCGATATCCTGACCGGACCCGTCAGCACTGGCCATGCTGACTTATCGGCGGGGATAAGCCCAAGGTTTAGGGGATTTCGCTTAGACCATGGGGGCTAAGTCGTTTATTGCTGCTTTTTCTTCTCGTCCTTCTTCTCATCCTTCTTGTCTTTGTCGTCCACGGTGTCCCCGAACGTGATCTTCGTGGTCGACTTGAACTGCTTATAGTCCTCGTACTTGATGGTCTGCTTGATCCGCACGTCGTTATCTTTGAAATGCAGCGTGTCGTTCGCGATGGTATAAGTCGGGAACCAGTATTTCCCGTCTACCTGCTCCCGGTAGGTCTCGAACTTGGGGAACTGCTGATCTTCGCCGCGCCTCTGTTGGCCGCGCGCGCGCCCGTAGGACTTCACGATCTGGAGATCCCGGTCGTCCACCCAGATTTCGCCCGAAAAATAGCGCTTTCCCGGCCTCCAGCTTTTTCGGTTTCACCGCGAACACGTAGCACCCGATCTCATCCACCTGCTGATGCCCCAGGTAGCGGATGAAATAGTTCGGAACCTCCGCCGTGGTCAGCACGAACGGCTGCACGTCGCGCATATCCTTCAAATCTTCAGGCGTCATCACGATCAGATGCAGGGATTGCACCGGCGCCCGCACCACGTGCTCGCTGCGCTTGCCATCGGAGGTGAACACGATGTCCGCCACTTCTCCCAGCGCCCGCCCGGCGATCCGGAATCGTCAGCTTCCTGAATCCGCGCGGTCTGCCGGTAGGTGTAATTTTCCCGAGCCTGGGCGAACGCGGATTCCTTCGCCGCGAACTTCTGTATGATGTCGTCCATCTGGGCCTGCGTCAGGTCCGCCTTGATGGATCCGCCGCAAACGCCGCCGTCACCATCAGCAATAAAACTCCAACACGCATCACGAACCTCTCTCACCGGGTCCCCAGCATCTGCTTGGCGATGGTCACCCGCTGCATGTTGCTGGTTCCTTCGTAAATCCGGCCGATCTTGGCGTCTCGATACAGCTTCTCCACCGGATAATCCTTCGTGAATCCCGACCCCGCCTAAAACTTCCACCGCCCGCGACGCCACTCGCTCCGCCACCTGCGACGCGAAATACTTGCACATCGCCGCCTCTGTCACAAACGGCAGTCCCGCATCGCGCAGCCGGGCCGCGTTATAAACCATCAGCCGCGCCGCCTCGACATCCACCGCCATCTCGGCCAGATCGAACTGGACTGCCTTGGAATTCCGCGATGGGCTTCCCGAATTGTTTCCGCTGCTGCGCATAAGCCAGCGCATGATCGAGCGCGCCCTGCGCCAGCCCGAGCATCTGCGCGCCGATCCCGATCCGCCCTTCATTCAGAGTCTCGATCGCGATCTTGTAGCCTTTGCCCACTTCGCCCACCACGTTCGCCTTCGGAACCCTGCAATCGTCCAGAATCAGCTCGCACGTGGACGACGCGCGAATCCCCAGCTTGTCTTCTTTCTTGCCTACCTGAACCCCGGGAAATTCCCGCTCGATCAGAAACGCCGTGATGCCCTTATATCCCGCTTCCGGATTCACGTTCGCGAACAGCAGGAACAGTCCCGCCTCATTCGCATTGGTGATCCACAGCTTGCGGCCGTTCAGCTTGAAATGATCCCCCGCGTCCACCGCGCGGGTCGCCAGCGCGAACGCATCCGACCCCGAGCCCGCTTCCGACAGCGCATAACTCGCCACGGTATCTTTCGCTAGCCGAGGCAGATACTTCTTCTTCTGCTCCTCACTGGCCCAGCGAACGATGGCGTTGTTGAACAGGGTATTCTGCACATCCACGATCACCGCGGCAGAAGGATCGACTTTCGCCAGCTCCTCAATCGCGATAATCGATTGGAAAAAATACCCGCCCTGCCCGCCATATTCCTCGGGCACATCGATCGCCATCAACCCCAGTTCGAAGAATTCCTGGATCAGCTCTTTCCGGAAGATTCCCGCCTCATCCATGGCGCGCACATGCGGCGCCAATCGCTCACGCGCGAACTTGCGCACCGTCCCCTGGAACATTTTCTCTTCTTCCGTCAAGTGCGTAAGCGCAGCCGGAGTCGCACGTTTTTCTGTGGCAAGCATCTCTTCAATTGTAGAATGTCCTAATGGATAAAATCCGGAAGCGTTGAAATGGGGACTGACCACTCTTTCCCCGGACGTCCACAATTCCCGCCGCGAAAGCCGATGCCAGCGGACAGAGCGGTCTGTCCCCCTTTTCAACCTCCCCAAGAAAGCGAGCCGACCGTGACAGACTGGAAGCAACTAGCCGCCGCCCATGCGATCCCGCATGACGATGCAGAGAAAATCGTCCCCATCCTCGAAGCCCTGGAAAAATCCCTGCGGCCTCTGGTCGAGAAAATCCCGCCCGGCACAGACCTCTGGACCGGACCCGAGGACATCGCATGACCATTCAAGAAGCCGGCGCCGCTCTCCGCGCGAAAAAAATCACCTCGGTCGAGCTGACCAATCAGTCCCTGCAACGCATCGCCGAATCCAATCCCAAGCTGAACGCCTTCATCACGGTCCTGGCGGATCAAGCTCGCGCCCAAGCCGCGGCGCTCGACACCGAACTGGCCCAAGGCCACGACCGCGGACCTCTTCATGGCATTCCGATCGCCCACAAAGACCTGGTGATGACCCGCGGCATCCGCACCACCGCCGGCTCCAAGATCTTCAGCGACTTTATCCCCACTGAAGACGCCGAGGTCGCCACCAAGCTGACCGCCGCCGGAGCCGTGACCATCGGCAAGACCGGCTTGCATGAGCTCGCCTACGGCATCACGTCGACCAATCCTCATTTTGGAGCCATCCACAATCCCTGGGACCTGAATCGCATCCCGGGAGGCTCCAGCGGAGGTTCGGGCGCTGCCGTTTCCGCCCAACTCGTGTTCATGGCGACTGGAACCGACACCGGCGGCTCCATCCGCATCCCGTCATCCTTTTGCGGCACGGTCGGTCTCAAGCCGACCTATGAACGAGTCAGCCGCCGCGGCGTCCTCCCCTTAGGCCTTACCCTCGATCACATCGGCCCGATGACCCGAACCGTCCGCGATGCCGCCATCTCGTTCAATGCCATGGCGGTTCATCCGCCACCTACGTCCCGCCGAAACAAGTCGACGTCAAGGACCTTCGCATCGGCCTGCCGCAAAATTATTACCTGGATCGTCTGGACCCGGAAGTCGCCGCCGCCGTCCGCAACTCCGTGCAATCCGCCGCCGCCCTGGGAGCGCGCATCGTCGACATCAAAGTCCCCGACATCGACGCCATCAACGTAGTCGGGCGAGTCCTTCTGCTGGTCGAAGCCGTCTCCAACCTGCGCCCCTATCTCGACCGCCGCGCCGATTTCGGCCCCGACGTTCTGGCTCTGCTCGACCAAGGCCGTCTGATCGCCGCCGCCGATTACGCCGATGTTCAACGCCTCCGCCGCATCCAGATCCGCGAGTTTTCGAAATTGTGGACCCAAGTCGATTGCATCTTCACGCCGTCCACCCCCACGCCCGCCCCGCAAATCGGTCAGACGACCATGCAAGTAGGCGATACCACTGAAGATGTGCGCCTGGCCACTACTCGATTCATGCGAGCCATCAACGTTCTGGGAATCCCCTCCCTGGCGATGCCCTGCGGCTTCACGAACTCAGGCTTGCCGATCGGCCTTCAAATCCTGGGAGCCCCGCGCCAGGAAGAGTTGATTCTGAAAATCGGCGCCGCATTAGAAGACGCTCTATCGCTGACCGCCCGAGTGCCGACGCAACGCTAGATCGTTGGTTCACTGCTCCGGCGGAATCAGCGCCAGCACGACACCCCCACCTGCGCGAAATTCTTCTAATTCGATCATCTTCGGTGGCCGGCCAACCTTGCGCAGATCAAGCCCCACTGAGCCGCCATGCGCAGCATGCGGTCGATCTTCGTAAAGTAGTCGAAGATTAACCGCATGCTTCGCATGGCGGCTCACCAACCGGCTGCACGTCGATCGTGATATGCACATCGTCGCCCACCCCATAAAGCTCCACCCCCGCTCAGCCGATTACCACTTTGGGACTATCTGTCGCTTAGTCCTATGTCGAGGAAGGATACATCGGGCGCATGAAACGCATTAACTCATTGATTTTATTCGCACTCTTGATTTCGAGCGGGGCTGTGGCTCAGTCGATCAGCACCATCACCATCGGAACCAGTCCGCAAGGCGCCATTTTTATCGTCGACGGATCAGCCTACACCTCCAACCAAGTCTTCGCTTGGCCCACCGGCAGCAAGCACATCGTCGAGTTCTATTTCTCGACTGATAACAACGACAACGCCCTGAATTATCAGACCACCCAGAGCGGCAATATCCGGTATGGGTTCAGTTCCTGGACCTCCAACAACGGCCTGCTCGGCCCGGCCAACCAGCCCATCCAGACCGTCACCGCCAGCCCAACCTTGACATCCCTGATTGCCACCGTCTCAGTGCAATATCAGGTCAACATCATTTTCCCCGATGAGACCGCGGGAACCGTCAACAATACCCCCTGCACCGGCGCGCCCGCCAATCCGACAGCCGCCCGGGAAGGCATCATGTATCTCGACGGCACCTGCTTTGGAGACACTACCAACGTATTCGTCACTGCCGGAGTCCACCAACTGAATGCATTTCCCTACCCCGGGTGGGTCTTTTATGGATTCCTGATCAACACCTCCACGCCCACCGCTCTGACCACTTATGACATCGAGAGCCCGGCCACCATCGAGCCTCTATTCTCGGTCGCCAAGCGCGTGAATTTCATCACCAATCCTCTGGGACTCCAGGTCTTAGTCGACGGCAGCCCCATCTCGACGCCGGGGCCGAATTCCCTTCCAGCAACGGAGTTACCTGCGCGCCCGATTTTACGCGTCTGCCGCCCAGCGCACCGGCGGGATTCACTCCGCTCTGCATCGGGCAATTCGATTTTCTTCCCGGCTCCGTCCACCACATCGGCGCCACTCCGACGCAAATCGACTCGATCGGCAATTATTGGAATTTCAGCGGCTTTAACAACGGCCTGGGACAGAACGCGCAATACGTGGTTCCGATGAACACCAGCGCGCCCGATACCGTCATCGCCAATTTCGTTCCCGGCGTACACGTCGATATCGCGACCCAGCCGGCCTGGCCTCAAAGTAATGATCGATGGGCGCGATAACTGGCCGGGCTACACCTTCGTCTGGGGCGCTGGTGAAGTCCACAGCATCAACGCCGAAACTCCGCAAACCGACGCCCGCGGCCACGTCTGGACCTTCAACGGATGGTCCGATGGAGGCGCCCAGTCGCACAGCATCACGGTTCCCGGCGGCGCGACAGGCTACACCGTTACCGCCAACTATACCGGTCTCGCGCAGTTGACCATCACCAGCACGCCCGCCGCCTTCAACTTATCGGTGGATGGAGCGAATTGCCTTTCGCCTTGCGTAGTGAACAAGCCGCTGAACGGCACCACTCAGGTCACGGCTCTCTCCTCGATTCCGGCAGGGTCCGGCGCCCGCTACGATTTCGTGTCCTGGTCTGACGGAGTCACCACGCCCGCACGCACCGTGACTTTGAGCCAGGCCACGCAGGCCCTTACCGCGACCTATCGGACGTCCTACCAGATCCTGACCCTGACCAATCCGGCCAATGCCGGGACATTCCAGTTTGCCCCGCCCTCGCCCGACGGATTCTATGCCTCCGGCTCCCCGGTATCGGTGACAGTAACCGCCAATTCAGGATTCAAATTCGCGCATTGGGAAGACGATCTGTCGGGTTCTTTCGCCACCGGGACTCTTCTGATGAACGGCCCGCATACCGTGCAAGCCGACTTCTCGACCGTCCCGACCATTCCGCCCGCCGGGATTCAGAGCGTCACCGGACCCACGCCCGATGGCTCAGTCGCCGCGGGTTCCATCGTCTCCATTTACGGCCAGAACCTGGCGAGCTCGACGGTGGTGGGTCCAAACCAGCCGCTTTCGCAAACCTTGGGCAATGTCACGGTCACCGTGGGCGGTTCTCTTCTGCCCCTGGTCTTCGTATCGTCCACCCAGATCGCGGCGCAGATCCCGTGGGAATTCGGGCCCGGCAATTATTCACTGATCGTGCATCAAACCGGCTTCCCTGACGTTTCCGGGAATTTCACCATAACCCGTAACGCTCCCGGCGCTTTCGTTCAGGCCAACGCCCAGAACCTGCCGCTGGTGCTGGCGCTGCATCAGGACGGAACCGTAGTCAATTTTGCCAGCCCCGCCATTCAGGGTGAGCAGATCTCGATTTACGCCACCGGCCTGGGCCCGTACGATCAACCCGGGGTCGATGGCTTCCCGGCCACACCTGCGCAGACCTTCAACCTGGTGGATCCCATCACGCTCAACACCGCATCCAGTCAGATGCAGCCGGATTGGGCGGGCGCCGCCATCGGAATCGTCGGCGTCCAGGTGGTGAAGCTGACCATCACTCCAGACATGCCTGCCGCGACGAATCTCACCATGACGATCATGGTCAACGGGAAGAACAGCACCCAGATCGTCCTGCCGCTGCAATAGCCTATTTGCGCGCGCCTCGCCGCACCGCGTCTAGCACTTCGAGAATCGCCTTGTCGACGATCTCCGGCTGGTCGATCTGCACCGCGTGAAAGCTCTTCAACGCCATCAGCTGCCAACTGTTCGTCGACAGCCCCAGTAGCTGATTCTGTAGCGCCGTATAATTTCGAGAATCGTTGCCGGTGCTGACCACCGCCAGCGCCAAACTCCCCAGTTTGCTGTCTCCGACATACTTCATACACTCCTCCGCGGCCGCCACGGTCGGCATCACGGGATTAAGCGACATCGCCCACCGGTGCAACTGCTGATCTCTCGCCGGTAGATTATGGAACTGCGAAATATCTTCCATGGTGTACTCGATCGGCGTTTGGGAAATCAGCACCGGCGGACTATCCAGCCCCGGCGTCACGATCTTCGCCGGCTCATCCACTGGATTCAAAAAAGCATGATCCACGATGACCATCCCGCTCACCTCGCCGGGATACCGCCGCGCATATAGCCGCGCGACCAACGCTCCGATCGACAACCCCACCAGAATGTGCGGACCCTCGATCCCCGCGTTCTTGAGCACAGTGTGAATCTCACCGACCCTCCCCTGACACCCCGCGGCCGAGGCCGGCGCCGGATCGCTCCAGGCCATTCCCGAAGGATCGTAGGAGCACACTCGGGTGGACTTCGAAATTACCGGTTGAACCAACCCCCAATCGACTGAAAATCCGGCGCCGACAATCACCACCGTCGGACTTCCCGAGCCCGTACAGTTCAGATGGACGCGATATCCGCCCGCGTCGACCAGCTTTCCCGGTGCGTCTGGCACCTGCATCAGAAGCAGCGCGGCCAGCAGAGTGACCATGTGTATCATCACCGCATAAAAAACGTATTCTTGTCCACCTTGGCATCCACCGCGACGTCGAAGAATCCGACCATCATCTCCTGCCAGCTCTGCTGCCCGTATCGAACATCCGCGTTCGGATCGGGATTCCGGGGATTGTTCGCGGAGTTGTCAAACCACGCCGAAAACTCCAGTTTCGTGCCTTTTTTCAAGAGAATCGGCGTCGCCAAGCGGTATTCAAGCTGCCAGAAAAAGTCATACTTGCTGATCCGAAGCATCACGTCAGGGGACCCGTCATCGCGAATCCGAACGAACTCAAAAGCCTTCCCGCGCAGGTGCATATGCGGAAAAAACCCCAATAGAAGTGCATCGTTCGGCACCGTTCCCCATACGCTGACGCGATAGTTCGAATCTCCCGCGGGAATGGTAAACCGGTCGTTATCCATCTGGAGCGACAGCACCCGCTTCTGCGGCGGAGCCTTCGAGAAAATAATCCCCACCCGGGTTTTATCCATCGTTTTTCTACCGTTAGGCGTGTAATGGATCTCAAAAACCAGGTCGGACCCGGCCGGAATCAGCTTGGCCATGCCTTCGGGCCAAATTTCGGGCTCCGTTCCAGGGGCATACACCTGAAGAATGTCGGACTTAGTCGGTCCATGCGTCCAAGTCGACCCCGGTTCCCGGATATAAACCACCACGTGGTGAACCACCGCTCGGGCCCCCGGCCGCACCTCGATCGCCTGAACCCAGCGATCTTCCGTGAAATGCGTCGGCACCGAGAAATATTGATATTCGACCGCTCCGGAAGCGGGAACCTCGAACCCCGGGATCTCGAAGACCCGATCGGGCTGGGCGATATTCCAACCTTCATGCCACACGCGGGGAGGCGGCGCGTCGCGCTCATCTCCTTTGGCTGCTCCAGTTTCCGCCCAGGCACTGAGTATAGACATCTGCTCCGGCGTCAGCGACCGGTCGTTACTGAAATGCCCGCAGCATGGATCCGCGAACCAGGGAGGCATCTTGCGGCTGCGCACCGCGTCCCGAATCGCCTTCGCCCACGGCCGCGCCTGATCGTAAGTAAGGAACGACACCGGAGCCATCTCGCCAGGACGGTGGCATTCCTGGCAGTGCTGCTGGAGGATCGGAAGAACGTCGTGATAGAATGTTGGGGTTGCCAAAAGGCAGGGTGCGATCACAGCGAGGTTAAGTACGACACGTACCACGTTTTCAATATTATAGGACGTTGAAAATAGTTGACTCGCGAAAAAAAAGAGAGCATCATTGAGTTTAGTTAAGGGGGCTCTTAGTACCATGCGTAGAACTTTAATCGCCTTGGCTCTCACCACCTCGTCGATGTGGGCGCAGTCTGTGATCTCGGCACACTCGGGTGTGATTCATCTCACCGAGGGAACCGTCGAAGTGGACGGACAAGTAGTTCAGTCGCCCGCGAAGCTGGGCGAGTTCGCCGATTTGAAGACCGGCCAGACTCTGGCGACCAAGGATGGCGATGCGGAAGTGCTTCTCACTCCGGGCGTATTCCTGCGCGTGGCGGAGAACAGCTCCTTTAAGATGGTTTCGAACAAGCTCGATGATACGCGCATCGAAGTGCTCGGCGGATCGAGCATGCTGCAAGTGGGCGAGCTGCTCGCCGGCAACGCAATCACGGTGATTTATCACAACACCGACATCACGCTCGCGAAGAAAGGCCTGTACCGGATCGACGCAGAGCCGGCCCGGCTGCGCGTGTACGACGGCGAGGCGCAGGTCAGCTCCGGCGAACTGAGTCCGGCCACCGTCCGCAAGGGACATGAGCTGGCGCTCGACGCCGACAAGCTGGAAGCGAAGAACTTCGACATCCGGGAAACCGACGCGTTCTATCGCTGGAATGCGCGCCGCGACGAATACATCTCGGAAGCCAACGTGTATGCGGCCAAGTCGGCTCGCGACAATGGACAAGGGATGGGTTTCTACACCTCGAACGCGTCGAATCCTTATGGGATCGGCGGATACGGCGGCGCGGGAAGCTGGGCGTTTAACCCCTACTTCGGAATGTACACCTACATGCCCTACAGCGGCATGTTCTACAGCCCCTTCGGCTATGGATACTTCAGCCCGTTTACGGTGGGCTATATGTACATGCCGGGATCTCCCTTCTACATGGGCAACGGCCTTGGCGCATCGACACTGGGTGGATTGACCTCGCGTAACGGCAACTTGCTGGGCTCGGGTACCGGAGTCACCAAGGCGGGCGCGGTTGGCTCGCTGGGAGCCGTTCGCGGAGCCAGCGGTCCGGTGACCAGCACCGCGCGCAACGGTGGATTCTTCGGCGGCAGCGGCGGATCGACCGGCGGCAGCAGCGGCATCAGCTCCAGCGGCGGCGGTCATTCACTGGGCGGCGGGAGCGCCGGCGGCCACGCGGGCGGCGGCGGAGCGCGGCACTAGACGCGCATTCGACGCAACATCCTCAGTCTGATTCTGTTCGGGATTCCCTTCGGCTTCGTCGAAGCTGCGGTGGTTGTGTATCTCCGCGAGCTCTCCGCCCCGCTTCGACTAGCCGCTGGCTATGCTCCCGGCTCTCTTTTTCCGCTCCTTAGCGTCGAACAAGCCCATCCCCTTCTTTGGATCGTCAAGATCGAACTGGCCCGCGAGTTCGCAACCTTGGTAATGCTGGCGGCTGCCGGCTTGGCAGGCGCTCGATCGGGACGAAGCTGGCTCTCCGGATTCGCGTTGGCCTTCGGCGTCTGGGACCTCGCGTTCTACGGATGGCTGAAGGTGCTGATCGGCTGGCCGCCGTCGCTGATGACCTGGGATCTGTTGTTCCTGCTGCCGGTGCCATGGACGGGACCGGTATTGGCTCCCGTGATCGTGGCGGCATCGCTGACGGCCGGGGGCGTTATCGGCCTGCTCCACGACCCTCCGCCGGTGGGACGGCTCTCGTGGATGCTCCTCGGCGCTGGGTGCATCATCCTTTTCACAGGGTTCATTTGGAACTGGCGAACCGTCGTCGCGGGCGGGATTCCTCGGGAGTTTCCATGGGGGATTCTCGCGGCGGGCGAATTATGTGGCGTGGCCGGATTTGGGCTTGCGCTATCCCGTACGAGTGACTCGACTCCCTAATAATGCGTCGCCGGATCGAACAGCTTCACCGGAAATGCCGCTGCGATTGCTGCGTGAAGGCGGCTCCGCCGGACAGCAGGCGTTTCCTAACCTTTCATTGCGAGTGCCATTTTCCCGCTAAGACTCGGGCCACGGCAGAGGTCCGCGGGCTTCTTCCAGTTTGACGCCCAAATCCAATAGAAGGGGCTCTTCCCATGGACGGCCTACCAGCTGAATTCCCACCGGCAAACCTTCCTCGTTGATCGCAAATGGAATCGCGAGAGCGGGCATACCCAGGATGTTGAACGTCGTCGACGGCATCATGGCCTGGAACAGACCTACCGGTTTGGCTTCTGTCGGGAATCGGCGCTCGCGGTGTTTGAACGCGGCTATGCTCGCTACCGGCATCAATAAGACTCGCGTTTTTCGCATTTGATCCAGCAGGCGGCGGCGCATGGCGTCACGGGTGGCCATCGACTCGATCACCTGCCAACCCGAGGCCGGGGGACGATCCAATTGGCGATCCAGCCCCTCGGTGTAGGTCCAATGCGCTTCGGCTTCGCGGCCGGCGATTCGCTCCTTCATGGCGCGCGCGGGAAGCTCGGAGAAGAAGAAGCTCCACAGGTTGGGGGCCCGGTCGATGCCTTCGGGATGAAACTCGCGCGTCTCGATTCCGAGATCGGCGAAGATCGCAGCGGCATCGTGAATGGCTTTACGGATCGCCCGGCTGCACGGGGATGTCGCCCCACTGCGGCATCACACCGATCCGTAAATCCTCTGGCGAGGGCACGGTAACCGGAACGGGAACGGAGGTCGCATCGCGATCGTCATAGCCGGGCTGACATTTCGAAGAGGAACCGGACGTCGGCGACTGTGCGGGCCATGGGTCCGGCTACGCTGATCCCGGCCACGCAGCAGACGCACGATAGCCGCTCAACGAGATTCGACCGGGAGTAGGCTTGAGACCAGCGATTCCGCAGAAGTGCGCGGGGACTCGAATGGAACCGCCGCCATCGGTGCCGACGCCGCCCGGAGAGCATCCGCCGGCGATGGCCGCAGCCTCGCCTCCACTCGATCCGCCGGGGGTTCGATCCAGATCCCAGGGATTGTTGGTGCGCCCAGTGATGAAGTTGTCGGTTTCATAACTGGCCATGAATTCGGGCGTGTTGGTTTTTCCAAGAATGATGGCGCCGGCGCGGCGAAGGCGGGCGACTACGGCGGAATCCTCGGCGGCAGGGGCTTCGGAGGCGAAGTAGCTGCCGAGCCGGGTCGGGAACCCCGCGACGTCGAAACTGTCTTTCACGGTCACGGGAATGCCGTGAAGCAGTCCGGTCTTAAGACCCTGATCCGCGCGCCGGGCGGATTCGCGAGCCTGGTCGGCGAAGACCATGGTGAACGCGTTCCAAAGGGGATTCTTGCGATCGATCTGGTCGAGGTGCGCGTCGATGAGCTCAAGGGAAGTGAGGCTTCCGGAGCGGACCAGGGAGGCCATTTCCAGCAGCGGGAGTCGATGGAGCATTCACAGGACAGTTTACTTGAAGTAACATGATGACTCGTCATGCCGCCGCCTCGAAAAGTTGCGCGCCCTGGCAGGGCTGGAGTTGCGATCGAAATTGCCTTGGCCATTTCCGCGGTGATTCTTTGCTGCGTGGATATTCGCTGGGAGATTCAAGCCGGGCTGTTTCCGATCCTGGACGAGGTCTCGACGCGAGCCATCGTTTTTTTCACGCCGTACCGTCAGCTTCTCAATTTCATTCCGGTTAATTTCTATGCGGATCGACCGATGGGATGGGCGTTCATCAAGTTGATGAGCGATGGGTTCGGGTTCGATTATCCGAAACAAGCCGCGTGCCTGGCAGCGGTTCATTTCGCGAATTGCGGACTGGCGTTTTGGCTTTACCGGAGGCTGGGAGTGACAATTCCGGTAGCGATCGCGGGAGTCGGATTTTTCGGCAGCCTGTGGACCTCCGCCCAAACATCCACATATATCGGTGAGGCGTTCGACGTGGTTTGCCTGTTCTTTCTGTTGGGCAGCGCGATCGCGGTGCTCTCGGAAAAGCGCGGGGCCTCGATTCTGAGCGCGCTCCTGTTTCTGGCGGCCCTGCGGAGCAAGGAGTTCGCGATTGTCACTCCATTCTTATTGACCGTGCTCCTAATGCTATGGCTGCCACGCTTCGACTTGCGCGAAATAGCACGGCGATTATGGCTGCACTACTTCATTCTGATCGCGTTCGGACTTCGCTACGCTTATCTCTATCGAATTTTCCGCACCGTCTTGACGCCCGGTAATCCCTATCGCATGGACCTTCATGTGGGAACGGTGCTGACGTCGCTCTCCTATTACACGGCTCTGATATTCGGCAAGGAGGATCATCTGATTCCACCGGTGTTGCTGGGTGTGATTCTAGCGTCGATTCTCGGGTGGGCGGTGTGGCGGCGGCGTGCGGGCGTGGCGTTCGGAATCGTGGGATATGTCCTGACTGCTCTGCCGGTCTCTCTGATGCCGAATATCCGCGCGCCCTACTGGGCGTATGCGCCGCAGGTGTTCCTGATTTTGGCGCTATGCCTGATCGTGCAAGAGATTTTCGTGAATCCGTGGAAGCGAGCGGAGATGCGCTGGGTGGCGGCGGTATGCGTGGCGATAGCGTGCCTGGGATGGTGTGTCTGGTTTCGCCGCACGGCCTATTTTAACGATCGAGTTAGCTGGACTCTGAACGTCCGGCGCGTCAGTATGCGAACCGCGCTGGATGCGACGGCTCAGTTTCCAAAGTTAGGGGCGGGGACGCATGTGTATATCAGCCGCGGTCCGGAGGTGATGCCGTGGCTGTTTCTGGCGGGTCCGTGCAGCTATCTGCAGATCGTGAATGGCGAGAAGTCCATCACGTGTATCTGGGATCAACCGGCGGATCAGATCCGGGCGGAATATGAGCAGGACAGCGGTCCAAAGTATTTCGTGGATTATCACGAAGACGGATCGATTGCGGTGAAGGCTCGCTGAGGCGTGCGGTAAACTGGTCCTCGGATGCTGAAGGCCCCCCGGAAATGATACGAGGAATCGCGCTTTCCGCGCCGCTCGCCTTCATGTTGTGCGCGGCTTTCGGCCAGTCTGAGGCGCCCGCGTCATTCGAAGTCGCCTCCATCAAAGAGCACAAGGGCCAATACATGGAAGTCAGCGCGCTGTGGTCGGGTCCACGACTCAGAATCACCGCCTACGGCCTGACCGGACTCATCATGGACGCCTATCACGTGCAGAACGATGCGATCCTCGGACGGCCCGACTGGAGTGACACGACCCGGTTTGACATTGAGGCCCTGGCGGGCGGCGATGCAGCGCCTCCTGGCGAGCGTGCCGAATTGATGCTTCAATCCTTACTCGCGGACCGATTCAAGCTGAAGGTGCATCGCGAGACGAGAATGATGCCGGTGTATGATCTGGTGGTTCAAAAGGGAGGGCCGAAGCTCAAAGAAAGTGCGCCCGATGAGGGGAGCTCCTTGAATCTGGGGGCGGGCCGAGTGGTTCAACTGATCGTAGTAAAGGGCGGGATGGACCAACTCGCGACGCAGCTTTCGGGCACTCAGGGCGTGGACCGGCCCGTTCGGAACAAGACCGGCCTTACCGGGACCTACGATTACACGCTGCGCTGGTGGCCGGAGTATGGCGGGCCTTCCACTAACGCCGACAGTATTTCCGTCTTTACCGCGTTACAGGAGCAGCTTGGGCTGAAGCTGGAATCGCAGAAAGGTCCGGTTGAGGTCCTGGTGGTGGACCATGTGGAGAAACCGACCGGGAATTAATCGCCAGCCTTACTCAAATTCCAGGGAATCGGCAGTAGCCGACAGACCGGCTTCAATCAACGATCCCGCTTCGATGCGTCCGGCGGCCACCAGCGCGGCTAAAGGCTGGGTCAGATGGCGGAGGATGGTTCGCTTCAGCTCGCGAGCGCCGTATTCCGCGCTGGTTCCCTGCTCTAACAGAAACTCCCGCGCCTCGGTGGTGACGGTCAAGTCGAACGCGTTTTCCGCCAGGCGAGTCTCGATGTGGCGCTCCAGCTCCTCGATCTGCTGGTCGACGATCACCCGTAGAGATTCGGTTTCGAGCGGCTGATACGTGATCACGGCATCGATGCGGTTCACGAACTCGGGAGAAAATTTGCGGCGAACCGCGCCTACGCCGATTCCATGCAGCTTCCTCGCCACATTGCGGCGAGCCATAGGCACCAGCGTTTCGAAGCCGAACTCCGGGTGCAGCTCACGGCGCATTTCGTGGGCTCCTAAATTGCTGGTCAGGAAAATCAACGTCCGCTCGAAATTGACCGTGCTGTTGTCGCCCAAACGAAGAATCGCCTTGTCGAGCACTCCTAATAAAAGTCGCGTCATGCTCGACGCGGCCTTTTCGATCTCGTCGAACAGGACCAGAGAAAGGCTCGAATTTTCGCTCGCCACCGCGCCCAGTTTCTGCTGCGTGAGCAATGGCGTAGTTTCGCGATGGCCCAGATAACCGGGAGGAGCGCCGATCAATTTGGCCACCTCATGCTCCATCTGAAATTCGCCGCAGTCGACTTTCAGGAGATTCTTAGCGCTGCCGTGCAGAACCTCCGCCAGGGCTTCCACTGTCCGCGTCTTG
Source organism: Terriglobia bacterium (assembly GCA_963705675.1). GTDB lineage: Bacteria > Acidobacteriota > Terriglobia > Bryobacterales > Bryobacteraceae > Palsa-187. The sequence continues at coordinate 7,901 of CAVPKR010000049.1, read as the reverse complement.
CCGGTACCGGTGGGGCCGAGCAACAGAAACACCCCCGCGGGCCGGCCCTCGGGCGCCAGGCCGGCTTGGAACATCTGCACATAAGGCACGATTTGTTCCATAGCTCGGGGCTGGCCGATCACGCGGCCGGAAAGGTCGCGGAGCAAGTCTTGGGCTGCCGGGTTCCGGCGTGGCCGCACGTTCACCGAGGTAGATCTCACAACCGATTATGCAGCGTCGGGGCGCGGTTTCTCAGGCGAGGGGAACGCTAAGGCGTTGAGAGGGCGGCAGTCTATAGGGTCGGGGTTACTTGTGCCGGTAGGTGATACGGCCTTTAGTCAGGTCGTAAGGCGACATTTCGAGGGTGACGCGGTCCCCGGCTAGAACACGGATGCGATTGCGCCGTAATTTGCCGGCCAGATGCGCCAGCACCGTACGTTCTTGATCGAGCTGGACGCTAAACAGGCCGCTCGGAAATTTTTCGACAACAGTTCCTGTGACTTCAATACTGTCTTCTTTGCTCATTGTCCTCCCACCAAATTATAGCTCAGGGGTGATGCGGTTTCTTCCGGCTGGGCGTGAAAGAGAGCGCTCCGGAGTAGAATAACCGCTATGAGCACAGTTCTGGTGACCGGCGGATCGGGCTTCATCGGGAGCCACTGCATCCTCCAGCTTCTGGCCGCGGGCCATCGGGTGCGCACGACCGTACGAAACCTGAATCGCGAGGGCGATGTGCGCGCGATGTTGAAGGTGGGGGGCGTCGAGACCGCCGATGGCCTATCGTTCTTCGCCACCGATCTCGAAAAGGACGCGGGCTGGCCGGAAGCGGTGGCCGGTTGCGACTACGTTCTGCACGTCGCGTCGCCATTTCCGGCAAAGGTTCCCAAGGACGAGGATGAACTGATCGTGCCCGCACGGGAGGGCGCGCTCAGAGTGCTGCGGGCCTCGCGCGAGGCAGGCGTGAAGCGAGTGGTCCTGACATCCTCATTCGCCGCAATCGGCTATGGGCAGAAGCCTCGAACCGCCCCTTTCAACGAGACCGACTGGACCGACCCGAGCGGCGAGGACGTGCTTCCTTATGTGAAATCGAAGACCTTGGCCGAACGCGCGGCTTGGGATTTCATTGCCAAGGAAGGCGGCGGGCTTGAGCTTTCCGTGGTGAACCCGGTGGGCGTGTTCGGTCCGGTTCTGGGGCGGGATTATTCGACCTCGATCTTTCTAGTCCAGCGCATGATGGACGGCGCGATGCCGGGCTGCCCGAAGCTGTATTTCGGCGTCGTCGATGTGCGTGACGTGGCCAGCTTGCATCTACTCGCGATGACGAACCCCGCCGCGAAAGGCGAGCGCTTTCTTGCCATCGCAGGCGATTTCATGTCGATGCTGGATATTGCGAAGGTGCTGAAAGCTCGGATGGGCGCGGCGGCCAAGCGAGTGCCGGCTCGCGAACTGCCCAACTGGCTGGTACGTCTTGCGGCGATCCGCGATCCGGCGGTGAAGCAGATCCTGCCCGAGCTCGGGAAAAGAAAGAACGCGACCAATGAAAAAGCGCGGCGTGTTTTAGGCTGGACGCCGCGTTCGAACGAAGAAGCGATCGTGGCGACCGCCGAAAGTTTGGTGAAGCTCGGGCTTTTGAAGGACAGCCCGAAGCCGGGTCACGCCACGCTTACGGCGGCATCTCGCCAGTAAAGTTTAGCTTTCAAATTCTCAAAGATCCGAGCAATTTATCGGGCGCCCTTTAGCCGGGGTTTTACTTCGACCGGCGACGAAGATCCGTTTAATTTGCCCCGCAACGGCTAGGGACCGGTCGTGTACCGGCGGACATCCAACGCACGCAGGCCCGCTCGCGAGATTGTCTAGAATTCCCACTTCTGGCCGGTTCCGTCCTCCGTTGGCAGAGCACATGAACTCCTTGACCACAAATTAAATGAGGGCGGCGCGGGAGCTAGGCCGGCCTGATGGGGATGTGGGTGAAAAGGATCGGGATGGCGGTTGAGATTATTAGGTGAAGGAAGATCCCAAGCTCCTTTATCACGAGCGCGCTAATTATCCCACTAGAATCCGCATTCATAGGTGAGCCATCACATTCGTCGGAGGAGTGGTGGCGAAAAATGCGGAGCTAAGGAGGGGCGGGTGGTCCTTTGTCCCCTGTTCGATCATCCGCCATCCCGGCGCGGTGGCTCCGTTCTCCGGTTCAAAACTTTTCGCCTCACTTGCCTCAGCAGCGATTGCCGAGGAGCACCTCAAACGCCGGCTTGCAAGGCGATGCGGAAGGCTGGGTGAAAGGCCTGGGCGCGAGGATTCTTCAAGCCTGCTGCCGCAGCCAGCGATTCCAGCTCACCGGGATGAAATGCGGCTTCGACCGAGATCGCTCCGTCGTTCACGGTGACCGGGTCCCAGCCGAAAATCCAGCGGGTCCAGGGGAGGAAGTAGTAGGCGATGGGATTGCGCTCCAGGTCGATGGCCAGGATGGCGTGGCGGGCCACGGTTGCGAATTCCCGGAACAGCTTCACGATTTCATCGTTCGTGAAATGGTGCAGGAATAGCGAGCAGAACACGTAATCGAAAGACTTCGCGACGAACGGGAGCGCGAAAGCATCACCCGCGACTCGCGGCGTTTGCGCGGCTGCCAGATGCGATTCCAGGCGATCCAGAGACGTGACGGCCGCACGAGGGTACCAGGTGCGGATGCAGGCTCCCATATCGCCCGAAGCTGCGCCGACATCGAGCAGGGAAAATGTTTCATCCGGTGGAACCACGCCGCGAAGCAGATGGCGGAGGGTGCTGTGGCCTCCCCAGGTCTGGTTGATGCGCGTGAGATCGGCCAGGCTTGCGCGGGCTTGATCCGGCGGAAGCGTGTCGAGAATTTCGGGTTTCAGCACGCGGCCGCCCAGGCAATGGATCACGTCACTTCAAAACATATCAAATCCGTGTATTCTGGATTCTTCTCATATGGACATTGTTACCAGTCCCATTGGCTGGATCGAAGTGGTGTGCGGGCCCATGTTCTCGGGGAAAAGCGAGGAGCTGATCCGGAGGCTGCGGCGTGCCAGGATCGCGCGCAAACGCGTACAGGTGTTTAAGCCGGTGCTGGACGATCGCTATGCGCACGATGAGATCGTGTCGCACGGGGACCAGCGCATGAAGTCCGAAGTGGTGAACAACGCCGCCGAAATTTTGACCAAGCTCGATTGGCGAACGCAGGTGGTGGGCGTCGACGAGTCGAATTTCTTCGGTCTGGATTTAGTGGACGTCGCCTCTCAACTGGCCGATTCGGGCAAGCAGGTATTGATCGCCGGCTTGGATACCGACTACCTGGGCCGGCCGTTCACGCCCATGCCGGAGCTGCTGTGCCTGGCCGAATCGATCACCAAGACGCTGGCGATATGCATGCGCTGCGGGAATCCGGCGAAGCATACGCAGAGACTGGTGGAATCGGATGACCTGATCGTGGTGGGAGCCGCGGGCATGTATGAGGCGCGGTGCCGGCGGTGTTTCGAGCCGGGGGTGCCGAAGCAGGAACTGCTGGAGTTCGCCAAGCCGGCGCTATCGAAACTGTCTTGACCTACCGATGAAGTTCGATGTAACCCATTGAGCCTATAGTTACATCTTATGAATAGAGTGTTAGACTAAAGAAAGCCAGAGGTCTTCTATCATGTTGTTTCCGCAGGAGAAACGAACTTCGAGTGAGCCGGGGGCAACCCCTCAGGGGACCGCGCCGCAGGCTCCGGCGCCGCAGCCGATTATCGTCCAGGCACCCTCAACGGGAGTCAAAATTCCGATACTTTTCGGCGCGGTGATCGCGCTTTTAGGCGCGTCGGCTTATCTTTTCTACCAGCTCAACCAGGTTCGTACGGAACTGGCGGACACCCGCGATTCCCTTTCTTCGGAGATCGCGAAGATCAACGAAGCCTCCACCGTGACGGTTCAGACCAGCCGCCACAACATGGAACAACTGAAGAAGGATCTGGATCGCGCTCGCGCGCAAGCCGCGCAGTTGAGCGGCCAGGCTAAGGATCAGGCCAGCGCACACGCCGATGAGATCGCGGCGCGTCTGTCGAAGCTGCAGGATGAGCAAGGCAAGCAGATCGCTGGCGTCACCAGCGAAGTTTCCCAAGTGAAGAGTGAAGCGGTCGCATCGAACGCCAAGATCGGCGAGGTATCGAGTGAAGTGGGCAACGTGAAGACCGACGTCGCCAAGACGAAGTCGGATCTGGAGAAGACCATTTCGGATCTGAAGAGCACTCGCGGCGATATGGGCGTCCAGAGCGGACTGATCGCGACCAACGGCAAGGAGCTGGCTGCGCTGCGCGAGCTGGGCGAGCGGAACTACACCGAGTTCAAGATCGCCAAGAGCAAGGCTCCACAGAAGGTGGGCGATATTTCGGTGCTGCTGCGGGCGGCGGATCCGAAGCATAATCGCTACACCATCGACGTGATCGCGGACGACAAGCGGGTGGAGAAAAAAGACCGGACCGTGAATGAGCCGGTTCAGTTCCTGCTGTCGAAGGCTACGCAGCCGTATGAGCTGGTTGTCAACGACGTGAAGAAGGACCTGATCGTCGGGTACATCGCTGCGCCGAAGGTGATGCAGCCGCGCAAGTAGGGGCCTGCGAACCGGTCCTCCGACCGCTTCCTTTGGTCGCGGCTCGTGCGAGCTGTGATTAGGGGTAGCGGTTTTTTTATTGCTTGACGCGGGGAATTCTACGTGCTAGTTTTCTAGCATGGCACTGAATCCGTTTGTCCGTTTGAGCCGCCGGGAGCGGCAGATTATGGACATTCTCTATCGGGACGGCAAGGCCTCGGCGGCCGATGTCCTAAAGGCGATGCAGGATCCGCCCAGCTACTCGGCCGTGCGGGCCATGCTGCGCGTGCTCGAAGAAAAAGGCCACGTCCGGCATCAATCGGACGAGCTGAAATACGTCTATTCGCCGACGGTGCCACGCGATAAGGCGAAAAAATCCGCGGTAAAGCATCTGCTCGATACGTTTTTCGCCGGCTCGCCGGAACAAGCGGTGGCGGCGCTGCTGGATGTTTCCTCGACCAAGCTCACCGAAGCGGAGCTGGATCGGATCAGCGCATTGATCGAAGAGGCCAGGAAGGAAGGCAAGTGATGGACGCTTTCATGTTGGGGCTGGGGTTGAAGAGCTTCATCGTACTGGGCGCAGCCGGAATGGTAGCGCTGATCGCCCGCCAGCGTTCGGCGGCGGCGCGGCATTTAGTCTGGACCGCGGCGATGGTGGCTTTGCTGGCGCTGCCGATGCTGTCGGTGTCACTGCCGTCGCTGCACTTTCGCGCGGCGGATCGAGTCCTGGGTCCGTCGGTCACCTTCGTTTCCGAGGCGCTCAGTGGAGCCGACGCAACTCCGGCGGTCGCGTCGAAGAGCCCTGCGCGGTCCACAAAACCCGCGCCCTGGAAACCCGACTGGGGCATGACCATCGCGGCGATCTGGGCGGCCGGAACCATCTTTGGATGCGCGCGGTTGATGCTCGCGTGGATGGCGATGTGGCGGCTTCGGTCGGCCTCGATTTCGCTGGACGAAGACTTGACGGCGCTATCGCGGGAATTGGATGTTAGACAGGAAGTCCAGGTGCTCGGGACCGCGGCCGGCGCCATGCCGATGATGTTTGGATGGAGGCGGCCGACGATCTTTCTGCCATCGGACACGGCCACCTGGAGCGAAGAACGGAAGCGGGCTGTATTGCTGCATGAGCTGGCGCATGTGCGGCGCGGCGACGCGGTGACGCAGGTGCTGGCGCGAATCGCGTTATGCATGTACTGGTGGAATCCGCTGGCGTGGACGGCTTGGCGGGAATTCCTGAAAATGCGCGAGCGCGCGGCGGACGATCTGGTGCTCGATGCGGGGACCCGCGCGTGCGATTATGCGGGGCACCTGGTGGACGTGGCTCGGTTGGAATCGGCTCCCGCGATGGCGGTCGGGATGGCGCAGGCATCGCAGCTCGAAGGCCGCGTGCTGGCGATTCTGGATGCGCGGGTGAATCGAAAATCCCCCGGAAAGATCGCGGCGGTGGCGATCGCGCTGGCGGCGATGGCGGTGGTGGTTCCGGTGGCGGCGATTCATGCTCAAGACACGACGGTGCTGCCCGCCGATGTGGATGCAACCATCCGCGCCGCGACTTCGCAGAAGAATTTCGACATGCTGGATCGCGTGGCGGCGGGATTCGCGAAAATCGGCAAGCGCGAAATCGCGCTTAAGATGCTGGAATCGGCACTGGCGGTGCGGGCGGATGTCGCCGGCGACCAGAGTGCGACTTACGCTGACGGATTGATCAAGCTCGGGGACCTTGAGAAGCCTCGAAAAGACGCGAAGGATTATTACGAAAAGGCGGTGGCGCTCGGGGACCGGCCGGCCACGGTTCCTGCGCTGATGTATCTGAGTATCGTGTCTATGCGAGCCGAGCCTGCCAAGGCGTTGGAGTATCTGCAACGCTCGATCAACGCCGATCCTAAGGGAACGGGCGTGGCCGAAGCCATGGCGTGGATGGGAACCGCCCGCGCATTGCAGGGCGACACGGCCGAGGCGGAATCGCTGCTAAGCCGCGCTGCCTCGATGGCGACGGATTCAACTCCCGAACATGCGCTGATTCTCGAAATGTATGCGCAGTTCCTCGGCGAAACGCCGGAAGCGAAAGCGCTCCAAGCCCGCGCCTTCGAAATTCGCAAGGAACATCTGGCGTCGCTATCGCCCAAGTCGCCCGACGGCACCAGCGCGCTGCGAATCGGCGGCTCCGTTCTGGCGCCGACGGTGGCCAGCAAGGCCGAACCGGAATATTCGACCGAAGCGCGTGTAACGAAAACTCAAGGCCAAGTGGAGGTACACGTGACGATCGGCACCGACGGAATTGCGCGCGACATTACGTTGGTGAAAGGAATCGGCTATGGTCTGGATGAAAAGGCGCTGGAAGCGCTGGTAAAATGGCGTTTCCATCCGGCGACCAGCGATGGCTTGCCGGTTCCCGTAATCGCGACGATCCAGATCAACTTCAGACTGCTGTGAAGAGCGTATTTTAAACCACCGGCTCCATACCGAAGCGGCGCAGTAACAGAAACTCGGACAGATTATCGGTGGTGAGCAACCCCAGGAGATTCGTGCGATCCATCACGAGCGCGCAGCGGCCCGCATGGGCCATCAGGGGGAGCACGTCGGCCAGATCCGCGGCGGGTTCGAGCAATAGAAATTCGCGATCCATCACCCCGGCTACGTAAGCGTCAGGCCCTTCCGACGCCAGGGCTTTTAGCAACAAGTAAATCCGGACCACCGAAACCCCGTTATAGGATTGCGATTCCAGGTGCTCGATATCGTTTACAGCAGTAGTCAGCGACCGCTCGAAGACGGTGACGATCCGCTTCTCCATCTCCTCCGGCGACACTCCCGTGTACGACCACACCACGCTGACTACCGGAAGATCGATGTTGGAAATATATCTACCGGCATGGTGATAATCGCCACGCCTCCTAAAATCGAGATCAGGACCGCCATCACCACAAAGGTGTACGGACGTTGTAAAGCTAATCGAACTATCCACATAGCGGCAGAAAAACTTCCGGTTAACCCCAGTATGCAACTGCCGGGGCGGTCTCAGCATATGCCGAATGGCAGTCCGCTTGTTCCCCAATTACCAAAATCTTACAGATTCCAAACGCTTTAGTTGTTAGCCTGAAATCGTGAACCTGGCTTGGATGGTCCTGATTACGCTGGTGATTCTCCAGCTATCCGTCTTCTTTACAACCATTTATCTGCATCGCTGCCTGACTCATCGGGGCCTGGAGCTGCACCCCGCCGTGCGCGCCTTTATGCACCTGGAACTGGCCCTCTTCACCGGCATCCAACCTCGCGAATGGGTAGCGGTTCACCGCAAGCACCACCACTTCTCCGACCAGGAAGGCGATCCGCACAGCCCCTA
>CAVPKR010000048.1:0-28514 GCA_963705675.1 Terriglobia bacterium | reverse complement strand
CACCTGGGCGATGCTCGTGCTGGAGCCCGGCAGGGTCTCGGTCGCAAGTACAACAGGCGGCGAATCGATCGCAGGCAGCGGAGACACCGGCCCAGGGCTCAATGGAATCGCCGATGTGGAAACCGCCCCCGTTATGAGCTGAGGAGTGGTGACGCCCAATCCGTTCATGAAGATCGTGATGGTCGAACCTGCTGGAGCCGGATTATCGCAACTGTTCACGCTGCCATCGGGATTGAGGGCAAAGGCCGCAAATCCAGAAACCGGCGAGCCGTTACAACTAACCATGCCATACAACGGACCTTGGAACACGGCCGGGGAAGGAAGCACGCTCAGCAACAGCGGCTGGACGCCTAGAATAAAGGATTCCGATACCGGCGGCGAGCCGAACTGGCTGGTCACCTGCATTGTGACTTGATTCACGCCCGAAATTTCGAAAGGCACCTGCAGATTGACTTGCCGGTCGGCCGCGTAAAGGATCGGCGCGGCGATGCCGTTGAAGCTGACGCTCACTCCGTTCCAGGAGGCCGGAAACTGAGTGGACGGCTGCCCGTTCTCAGCCGGGGCCAAGCCAATCCCGTACAAAGTGAGAAGCTGCCCCGGTGCTACCTGCACCAGACGCGTATTATCGGTGTCGGTAATCGAGGCGACCCTGGGAGGATCGGGAATCGTCACCGAAGCGAACGGCGAGCTTACCACCGCCGATCCGTCAGCCCTCACCGCAATGCCGCCCGCCGTGCCGCTCATCAATTGCGCCGGCGAAAGCATCACTCCGTCGGGGCTCAGGCGCGTGACGAACACCATCGGATTCTTCAAGCTCGGCCGCGAAGCGACGGGTGTGGTCCACGTGCCGGGAAAATCGATGGATTCCAGCGTTCCCAGTGATCAGAATATTGCCGCTCCCATCCACCGCCATGCCTTCGATGGAATCCGAGATAGTATTCAGATACGTTTGCGTTGACCCGCTGAAGAGAGTGGACCAAAGCAGGGCCGTGCCCGACGCATTCAGCTTGGTGATGTACCCGGCCGACTCGGGTGCGATCGCGGTAAGAGGTGGCTCAATTCCTGCCCGGGCTCGAAAAGGTAGCGTGGTTGGTACGCGTTCCGTGTCGTAGGATAATCCGGAGAATTTGTGTTTCCCGCCAGAATTACGTTCCCATCCGAATCCACGGCCAAGCCGCTTGGATTTGAGCCATACCCACCGGCGATATAGGTTCCGTACAAAAGTTGAGTTCCGGTCGGGTCAATCTTGGCGACGTGCTGATACCCGCAAGGAACATACAAGATCCGGGATTCAAAGCAGCCGTTTACCATCACCGAGCTTTGAAACGCGCCGGGAGTTGCCGGTACTGGATATGACAAAGAGCCTGCCGCGAAAATGTTGCCTTGAGCGTCCAGAGCGATCTGGCTCCCGCCGAATCCGAGGATCGAAAGCAGAGTGCTCCCCGCTGGATCGAGCTTCAGGATAAATCCGTTGGCATTACCCCTTGTCGCAATGGCGCCCGCAATGGAGCCTGGCGTGGCCGGGAATTTGGTGGTGTAGGTAGTCCCGGTCACATAGGCATTGCCCGCCGAATCCACCGCGATGCCGTTCCCGAGAGAATCTGGAAACACGGTCGAGTACTTTATGGCGCCTTTCGCGTCCAGCTTTACCACAAACGCCTGCAGACCCTGGCTGGCGGTTGTCGAAGCGGCTCCCGATGTCGTTGGGAAATCCGTCGCTTGGGCGGTGCCGGTTACGTAGGCCGATCCATCCGAGCCCACGGCGATGGAATTCGCGACATCCGGCCATGAGCTTCCGAAAACGGTCCAATAAATCACCTGCGACCCATACGGCGACAGCTTGGCGGCGAAGGCGTCAGTCAAATCCTGCGCCGATTTCTGGTTCTGCGGCACCACTGATCCAGCGACATAAATATTTCCCGCCGCGTCCAGTTGAACTTGCGTAGCCGTCAAGCCGCTGGGCAAGGCGGCGAGAGGTTGTACGCCTGCGCGGGCGCGATCCAGCCCGCTGAGCCAGAGAACAAACAGGAGGACGATCCGAAGCACCCGTTCCAGCGACACACAATGGAAGATAGAAGGCCGGCGGGAACAAATCTTCTCCGGCATGCAACGTTGAGTCATCTTCTTCACCACCATTCAACTTTCCATTCTTCGGCCCAGTCGATCCATTCTGTCACAGCACCGGCCCGCACCCATTTCCAAGCCCACAAGCGAAAAACTAGAATCGACCAGTCCCCAATGAGCCGCGACTAAAAGGAGCGGTCAATATCGCCGCGCCCACAAAACCGCGTGAAGCGACCGGTCCCCTTCTCAAGTCCAGCGCAATGAAATCCTGCGAGACAAAACCAGGGAGGAAGACCAGGGACTGAAACCTCCGAGTTTTTGAGCTCTCCAACATTATTTATGAGTCGATTATGCCTCGGCATATATCGACATATATGAGATATAGTTTGATGGATTGGCAAGAAGTCTCAAGAATTCGGAGGAAGGGTTGCTGTCCCTGGTTTTCCCCCGTCGCTGGCTTTTCCCCCTTCCGCATCAATAAACGGGCTACCATCAGTTGATGCCGTTTCTTCTTTTTACTATGGCGACTTCCCTGGCGATCGCTGGCGTATTCAACACATCCCTGGGTAATGCCTATCCCTTCAAGATCTCCGCCATCACAACCGACTCAGGGGGCAATACCTACGTAGTGGGTAGCCGCCCGCTCGCCGCTGGATCCGTCGCGGTTGTAAACTCCTCGACCAGCCTGGAAGCCGGTTCCGACGTTTTCCTCACGAAGCTCGACCCTAACGGCAAAGTTCTGTTCACCGACACGTTCGGCGGCAAGGGCAACGACATCGGAGCTGCCATCACGCTCGACTCGTCCGGAAATATCTATATCGCCGGAAACACCACATCTCCCGATTTTCCTTTGAGCAAGGCATTGCAAACGCAGATCTACCCAGGAGGGCTCCCAACCGGATTCATCATGAAGCTCTCAAACGACGGTACGGCGATTTTTTACTCCACCTATTTCGGAGGCACGCTGGGCCAAAGCTCGATTTCCGCGCTCGCGACCGACGCGAAGGGAAATCTGTATGTGACTGGCTCCACGAATGCGTCCGATTTTCCGCAAACCTCAGGCCTACCTATCTATAAGCTGTCCGCAGGAGCCGTGGGGGCCGCCGGAGCTATCGTCGCGGAGATCTCCGCCGCCGGCGATAAAATCATTTATTCCGGTGTATTAGGAGGCAATTCGCCAGAATGCCCGGTTGCCAACTGTTCACCAAAATTGACGTCGGGCGCCGGAATCGGCATTGACGCCGCGGGGAGCGTATATATCGGAGGCAACACCAACACTACGGACTTAGCGACAACGGCTGGTGTGCTGGTAATGAAGGGCCTCGGCGCGTTTGTGGCAAAGGTGAACGGGAACGGAGCGGGGCTCGCCTATCTCACATATCTAGGCTCAGGATTGACCACGAACTTCGGTCCACCCAACCTATTGACCGGCATTACTATAGACGCCGCCGGAAACGTGTATTTCGCTGGATGGAGCATCGGCGGCTTCCTCACCACGCCCGGATCTTACGATCCTGTCGCCGCCGACCCCGGGTCGTTTGAAAAAGACGCGCAATACGCGGTTGTGGGAAAGCTCAATACGAGCGGCTCCGCGATGGTTTGGGCGACATACGTTGGCGGCCTTAATAGCGGGACGCAATCCATCGCCATCGACGGGAACGGAAATGTGTGGGCAACGGGAACTACCGACTCTCCCTTTCCGGATGAAAACGGCTGGATCACAGGTCCGGAATTTCTGGTGGGCTTAAACGCAATGGGCTCCGCCTTGACGTATTCAGCACTTTATCCCGCTGACACCGTAGCCCAGTCCGTCGCGCTAGATCCCTCCGGGCTAGTTCATGTCGCAGGACTCAATGGATTTATCTCTACGATCGCGCCGGGCACCGCACCGGCGATGAGCATTTTCGCTTTTCAAAACGTCTTCGGCGGCGACCCTACACCACGCATATCACCGGCGGAAGTAGTCGCCATTTATGGCCCTGGCATCGGCCCCGCAACCGCAGTCACGGCCGTGCCGGTCAACAGCGTCTATCCGGCCACCCTCGGAGGGGTCCAGGTCACGGTAAACGGCGCAAACATGCCGCTCCTGTACGTGTCCGCCAACCAGATCAACGCGGTCTTGCCTATGGAACTCCCCGGCAGGCGCCGCCGCAGTTGTCCGCGTCATCAATGGGGCAACTACCAGTCCGGATTTTCCGGTCTGGATCGCCGCGTCGGCTCCCCAGGCCTTTCCCGCGGTATTGAATGAGGATGGCACAATCAATTCTGTGGACAACCCTGCCAAATCGGGCTCGATCGTGACCTTCTATGCCACCGGTTGGCAGTCGAGCTTCGCTCCGCTCATTGATGGCCAAGTCGCAGTGATGGCGCAAAACGTTTGCGTTTCCGGACGGTGTCAGGTGTCCGAACCTGGGTTTGGCCTCACCGGCACGGTGTTGTATGGAGGAGCGGCTCCAGGGATCGTCGCGGGTGTCACGCAGTTCAATGTACAAATCGCGATTCCGGCGGCCTCCAGTGGCATTTTCAACGCAACTCTCATCTTGACCAACCCCGCCGTCACTCAATCAGTCTCCATATCAAACTAAGAGGGGGAAATCAGGGACGGAAATCAGGGACAGACGAGCATTTCCCACATTTCTCACAAAAAAATGTGATTAAATGGGACACGTCCGTCTGTCCCGAGTTCCCCGAGTTCCCGAGTTCCAACGAGTTCCACATTCTGTCACAACACCCGAGCCCACCCATTTCCCCCACCCCCTCAACAACATCCCACTCCAGCCGGCCACCGGCCCACCAAACCAGCCGTACCTTACACACAGAGGAGATTGTTCGCTCTACTGTCAGAGGGTCGATTCCACCTGAGCCGGTGTACTAGTCACCATCGGCTGCCGTGTGCGTGTGATGGTTGTTTGCCTGTACATTAACAGGTCCCGAGCCGTCGAGGGTTACTAAACGGACGCTCGGCCGTGAGCGTAATCGCGGCTAGGGCGCCCAAATTAATAAGGAGTTAACAGGTAAAAGGACAGCAATTACAAAACCGCGTTCAGCGACCCCTGCCGGTACCCTTCCAAGTCCAGCGTGACATAGTGGAAGCCCAGCGGCTTGAAAATCGCCGTGAACCGCCGAGCCATGTCTCGCGACATCGCCCTCTCCAGCTCCTCCGGCGCAATCTCGATCCTCACCACGTCGCCGTGAAACCGCACCCGGAATTGGCGGAATCCTAAAGCCCGAATCGAATCTTCCCCGCGATCCACCGTCTTCACATTCTGAATCGTCACCGGAGTCCCATAGGGAATCCGCGAGCTGAGACACGCCGACGCCGGCCGGTCCCACGTGACCAATTCCGCGCGCCGCGACAACTCCCGAATCTCGGCCTTCGTCAATCCCGCATCCACCAGCGGAGCCTTCACCCGATGCAGCTTCGCCGCCCGCTGCCCCGGCCGGTAGTCGCCCAGATCGTCGACATTCACCCCGTAAATGACGTGCTCAATCCCCCGCGCCGCCGACACCTCATCCAGCCGCGAAAACAACTCATCCTTGCAATGGAAACACCGGTCGCGATCGTTCTTCACGTAATCGGGATTCTCGAACTCGCGGGTTTCAATGTACTCGTGCCGGAAGCCCTGCTGACGCGCAAAGTCTTCCGCATCGCGCCGGTGTGACTCTGGAAAAGACGCGGAATCCGCCGTAATCGCCACCGCTCCATCGCCCAAAGCTCGATGAGCGGCCCATGCCAGATACGCGGAATCGGCGCCGCCCGAGTAGGCGACAATCGCGCTGCCCATTTCGCGCAGCGCCGCGAGGAGCCGTTCCTGTTTTATCTCCAGCGCGTCCACATCTCTATTGTAGCGGCAGGTCGTCCTGCCCGTTCGTCATGGACGGATCGGCTTCAGGAATCAAGCTAGCCGCGGCCACCTGATCGCCCGCTTCGACGTTCACCAGCCGGACACCTTGCGTCGAACGGCCGGCCTGCCGGATCTCGCTCGAATCGATGCGGATAATTTGCCCTGCTTGGTGATGATCATCAGGTCCGAATCTTCCTTCACCGACAGAATCCCCACCACTTTGCCGATGCGCGGCGTGGTCTTCATATTGATGACGCCCTTGCGTCCGCGCGACGTGAGCCGGTAATCCATCAGTGGCGTCCGCTTGCCGTACCCGTTTTCGGAAATCGAAAGAATGCAGCCCGTCCTTTTCGACCACTTCCATGCCGACCAGGTAATCGCCCTCATCCAGTTCCATGCCGCGCACCCCGCGCGCCGGGCGGCCCATCGGCGCGCACGTCGGATTCCTTGAACCGGCACGCCATGCCTTCATGCGAGCCGAGGAAAATATATTTCTCGCCGTTGGTCAAACGCGCCGCACAACAGCTCATCTCCGTCATCCAGACCGATGCGCGATGATTCCGCGCGACATCGGATTGTCGAACACGGTCAGCTCGCACTTCTTGATCGTCGCCCTGTTTGGTCACCATCACGATGAACTGGCCCGGACACGAACTCCTTCACCGGCAGAAACGCCGTGCGGCATCTCATCCGGCTGAAGATTCATCAATCCCGAGGCATGCTTGCCCTTGCTGGTCGTCCCGGCATCCGGAATTTCGTAGATTTTCAACCAATAAACGCGTCCTTTATTGGTAAATATCAATAAATAAGCGTGCGTGGACGCGATAATCAGGTGCTCCACCACGTCTTCAGCGCGGGTCGACATCCCGATCCGGCCCTTGCCGCCGCGGGTCTGACGGCGGTAAGTATCGACGGCCGTGCGCTTTAAATAGCCGCCGCGCGTCACCGTGACCGCGACGTCCTCCATCTGCACCAGATCTTCCAGCTTGATTTCGCCGGTGTCTTCGATGATCTGCGTGCGCCGCTCATCGCCGAAATCCTTCTGGACTTCCTTCAGTTCCTTGACAATCAAGGCCCGCAAACTTTTTCTGATCCCAGAATTTCCAGATATTCGTTGATTCTCGATCTGAATATCCGCCAGCTCATCCAGGATCTTCTGCTGCTCCATGCCCGTCAAACGCTGGAGCTGCAACTCGATAATCGCTTGCGCCTGTCGTTCGCGTGAATTCGAAGCGCGCAATCAAGCTCTCGCGCGCTTCCTTGCGGAGTCTTCGCGAGCCCGGATCAGCCCGATCACCGCATCCAGATTTGATCCAGCGCCTTCTGGAACCCGAGCAAAATATGTTCGCGCTCGCGCGCCTTGCGCAGCAGGTAATCCGTGCGGCGGCGCACCACGTCGATGCGGTGATCGATGAAGCGCTTGAGCGCGTCGACCAGGCCCAGCTCGCGCGGCTGCCCGTTCACGATCGCCAGCATGATCACGCCGAAATTCACCTGCATTTGCGTGTGCTTATACAGGTTGTTCAGGACCACTTCGGCCTGCTCGCCGCGCTTCAGCTCGAATCACCATGCGCATGCCGTCGCGGTCGCTCTCATCGCGAACGTCGGAGATACCTTCGAGCTTCTTATCGTTCACCAGTTGCGCGATGTGCGCCATCAGCCGGGCCTTATTGACCTGATAAGGAATCTCGGTTACCATGATGGCCTCGCGGTCCTTGCCGAATTTCTCGGTCGCGGCCTTGGCGCGCAACTTGATCGATCCGCGCCCGTTGGCGAAGTAATCGTGAATCCCGGTGCGGCCCAGAATCAGCCCGCCCGTCGGAAAATCAGGCCCATGCACGATCTCCGCGATCTTCGAGAGATGCGTCGCGGGATTCTGCACCAGCAGAATGCACGCCTCGACAATTTCCGTCAGGTTGTGCGGCGGAACGTTGGTCGCCATCCCGACCGCGATCCCGGAGCTGCCGTTGATCAGCAGGTTCGGAACGCGCGCCGGAAGAACTTCGGGCTCGACCCGCTGTTCGTCGAAATTGGGCTTGAAATCGACGGTTTCCTTGTCGATATCTTCCAGCAGCGTGGTGTCGATCCGCGATAACCGGGCTTCGGTATACCGGTAAGCCGCCGGCGGATCGCCGTCCACCGAGCCGAAATTTCCCTGCCCGTCGACCAGCGGATAGCGCAGCGAAAAATCCTGCGCCATGCGGACCAAAGCATCGTAAACCGCGGTATCGCCATGGGGATGGTAGTTGCCCAGAACTTCGCCGACGATGCCCGCGCACTTGCGGTGCGGCCGGTTGAACGCGAGCCCCATCTCCGACATAGCAAACAAGATACGCCGGTGGACGGGCTTCAACCCGTCGCGCACATCGGGCAGCGCGCGGCCGATGATCACGCTCATCGCATAGTCGAGATACGACCGCCGCATCTCGTCTTCGATATTGATCGGAATCAGGTTTTTTCCCCCGCCATCCCCGCCCAAAGGAATCTGTCCAGGCGGTGTCGGCGGAGTGGTCGGGTCCTGAGGATCTGCCAAAGTTGCTCCTTGAAATCGAGCCCGGAAAGTGGGCTCGAGTAACCACTATTTTAGCAGGTTGGACGTTGAAAAAGCGACATTTAACGGGCAGGCCAGGGGCCAATCAAAAGGATATCCCCGGCCTTGTGATGCGGTTGAAGAAAGCGAAAGAATAGGCCCGTAAAAATAGTAAAGGCCCACCTGTTAGGATGGACCTTTAAACTCTCATCTGTCCTCGGGGGGAGGCTTTCGCCCGCAAGTCCCAAGGCAAGTAACTCCATTGTAGGCTCTTATGAGCAAGGGGTTGTGGCTGAGGCCGATTATATTCCTGTTGCTGCTCTTGAACCGTGGGTTCACCTTGCGCGATGTTCCCTGAAACTTCGAGGTGAATTCAGCGGGGAATTGGATTTTGGACCGCTTCGTTTCAGGCGCTGCCGTTCGTCAGCCGCGATTTTCGATAGTCGCGCGATGGATCTCCGCAATCGTCAGGGTGGAGTGCGTACTATGGACCAGGAGCATCAAGTGGCCGGTACCCACCCTCTGCAGATCGAAGTGGAACGTGAAGAAGATGGGCGGATTCTGGCGTCCGTTCCTGAGCTTCCTGGCGTCATGGCCTACGGCTCGACGGAAGAAGAGGCTGTCCGCAAAGCCAAGTCGATCGCCCTTCAGATTCTGGCCGACATGATCGAAGGCGGCGAAGAAGTCCCCGAGTCGCTGAAAGTTTTTTTCGCCGCTTGAGCTATTGCCAATTGGCCAACGCCAAATGGAATGTTAAATACCCACTATAAGGTTGGACGTTGAAGAGGCGAGCTTTAACGGACGGGCCACTGACCGGTCAACGGTACGTCGCCGTACTTGGTAACCATCGTCGCAGGCAGCGGCTTGCCGGAATCACAGCCGTTATCCTGATCCGCCGGGTAGTTTCGTCTGAACAGGCGGCAGACCTCCGCACGGAACCGTAGATTGCTCTCTGTGGTGCGGAGTCGGAGACGATCCGGTATGTCAGAGTAAACCTGCAATAATAATCCCGATGTCGGGCGCGATTCGAGGAGCTGCTTCCGGTGCGTCTCATCATCGAAGGCCTCCTGGTCCGGAGCTTGTTCCGCCGGGCTCAATTGCTTCCAGCACTCGTCTTGTCCAGTCTCGAAGGAAATCAACGCGCTGCACGCAAGCGTGCGAAGTTTCGGGTCGGGGTGCTGAAGTAATCCGCGCAAGATCTTGACTTCACGCCAACCGCCAAGAACATGCCCGGGGTCATTCCGCATGTTCCATATTCCAGGCTTCCAATCCGGCTGTACCCACCACATCAGTAGCGCGATGCGCTCCCAAAATGGCCGCGAGTCATCGAGCGGAAGCCCGCCCGGATGAGCGCCGCTGCTGATCCGGAAAATGCTGCGCCACCAGTCGCGAACAACGTGATATTGACCTTTCTCTAGGCGTACCAGGAACAGGTCCCGCTCCCCTTCCCTGGTAGAATTCCAGTCTCCTGACGCGCCTCTTCGTCCCGAGCTAGAGATCTCAAAGATGTCGATCAGTTTGCGGGGTTCCCTACCGGTTAAGACGTTCTCGACTCGAACCGTTCGGCGTAGAATCCCCCAATCTGAAGGGTCCTCATTCGGTGCACTAAATAACGGCCAGTATTCGAATTCCTGCTTTTCGATGACGCCGATAAAGACATGATCGGCCCGCTGAAGCATTTGGTCAGGGCTCATGTCGGAGTGATCAAGAACCAGACCAGGCGCGCATCCGGAAAGGATTGCCGCGGCGATGATCGGAATTAGGCGCACGAGGCTTGGACACCTCCCCGGCGCGCGGAGTTCCCCGCGATTATTCCGCGGCCACTTGACCGCGATCTTCAATCACACCCGCCACTTCAATCGCCATCTGATACCGTCCAAATGGAGCGCTCAACTGGACCCCTGCCACTAGCCCCCGCACCCGCTGGACCATCTCTTGCGCGATGGCTACGCCTTCGGCTCGGGCGGCTTCGGCGTTGTCGGCTTGGCGCATGCGATTCATGAAAGCTTCCGGCACCGGGACGCGGAGCTCGTTCACCATGAACTCGGCGTTGCGGAAGCTGGTCAGCGGCCAGACTCCGGCGATGATGGGGAGTTTGAACTGCTCGGTTCGCATTAAAAACGCCTCGAGCAGATCCAGGTCGAACACCGGCTGCGTGACGACGTATTCGGCTCCGGCCTTTACCTTCCATTCGAAGCGGCGCATCTCTTCGTCCATGTTCAACGCGCCGGGATTCGCGCCGACTCCGATCAGCAGCGACGTTTGCGAGCCCATCGGATTCCCGCCCAGGTCCAGACCATGATTCAGGTTGTTGACGATGTTGGTCAGGCCGATGGCGTCCACGTCGAATACGGCGGTCGCGTCGGGATAAGTTCCCATGCGCGGCGGATCGCCGGTGATGCAGATCAGGTTATGGATCCCTACCGTGTGCGCGCCCAGCAGCTCGCTCTGGATGCTTAAAATGTTGCGATCCCGGCAGCAGAAATGCAGCACCGCCTCGATCTCAGCCTGCTGCTGGATCAACTGGCAGGTGACCTGGGCGCACATCCTCGCGCTGGCTCTGGGACCATCGGGGACGTTGATCGCATCGATCCCAGCCGCCTTGCACAGCTTCGCGCCTTCAATTTCCTTCGATGCGTCCACGCCGCGCGGAGGCAGAATCTCCACGAACGCCACGAATTTCTTGGCCGCGAGCTTGGCTCCCAGCGTGCTTTTCTTCTCGAACGGGACCTTTTCGATCGCCTTGGGACGGCTGGCCGGCTCCTCGATCTTCACCGTATGGGCGTGCTCGACGTGTTTCAAGCTGCGCGCTTCGGAGCGCATTTCCTTGATATGCTCCGGCGTGGTTCCGCAGCACCCGCCGATGATCCGCACCCCCGCGACCAGGAAGCGGCGGGCATATTGCGCCATGTATTCAGGCGAGCACAGGTACAAATTGCGGCCGTCGACCGTCGCCGGCAAACCGGCGTTCGGCATCGCGCTCAGCGGCTTGGTGGTGTAATTGACCATCTTCTCGATGGTCTCCAGCATCACCTTGGGACCCGACGAGCAGTTCAGGCCGATCACATCCACCGGCCACTCGTTCAGGCGATTCGTAAAGTCCACGGTGGAGGTTCCGTCGCGCAGCGTGCCGTCGTCCTCGATGCTGAGCTGCGCGATGATGACCATCTCATCCCCGGCGGCCTCGCGGGCGGCGAGAATGGCTTCCCGGATCTCGTTCGAATCGCGAAACGTCTCTAAGACCAGCAGATCCACGCCGGCTTCCACCAGTGCGTCCACCTGTTCGCGGAAAATCGCCCGAGCCTCGGCGAAACTGGTGGGGCCCAGCGGTTCCAGCCGGATTCCCAAGGGACCGACCGCTCCCGCAACGAAGGCTTGATCGCGCGCGGCTTCCCGGGCGATCCTGACACCGGCTTGATTGATCAAGCGGACTTTTTCGGCGAACCCGAACGCCCCCAAGCGCTTGCGATTCGCGCCAAACGTATTCGTTTCCAGGATTTCAGCGCCGGCTTTAACGTATTCCTGGTGGACGTCCCGCACCAGGGCCGGCAGCGACAGGTTCAGTTCGTCGTAGCAGCGGTTGATGAACACGCCTTTGGAATAGAGCGCGGTTCCCATGGCGCCATCGGCTACCAGGACCCGCTTTTCCAGCGCTTCTCGAAACTCGGCGGCTCGCGTTTGCATTACAGTGGACGGCATTTCTTAATATCTATACAATAGCGCGGAGCGCAAGGGCGCTAGATTAGGGGCGTCCCCGTTTCCCATCATTCACTTGTCCGCTTTCTTTGGAGGGTCAGGAGGTTTCGGCGCTGGTCTAAAGGGTTCCGACGGCCTGATCGCGTCCGGATGGTTGTCGGTACCGCGCTTGCGCAGAGGATTAGGAGGCTGAGCTCTCTTATCGCTTAGAACCCGGTCCAAAGATAGTCGTCGGGAAACGCTTTGTTCACTTTTTCTTTCTCTTGGTCCACCAAAGCTTGATCCGGCTCCAACTCGTCCAGTGTCTCGATCCTCATGTAGCTTTCGTGGACCATTCGCGCAAGTCCTACCTGTTCCGGCGAGACCGCTCCGGCTCTTCGGATCTCTGTGATCGCAAATTCCGCCTGACCGAATATCTGGCTGTAGGCAAAGTGCAGGTTTCGCAAATCGCGCACCTTTTCGGTCCATCCGAAGAAAGGAGTCACACCCGAAATAAAGGCAGCGATTCCCGCGAAAGCTGCCGCCCAATTCCGCGCTAGTGTATTTTCCGGCTCCGCCACCAGGATTAAAGATAGGGCTAACATCGACAGAGCTGCTGTGAGGATTAGAGAAGCCTTGTTGCGCCATTCGAACTTCTCCGCCCTGATCCCGTAGTAACGAGCGTTCAGATTCGCCAAACGATAGAGATTGAAAAGACGATTCAACTCCTCGTAGTATGGGTCGGCGGAGACAGGCTCGTGAGTTGCTACTTCCATTTGATCCCGCTTTCATTATCGCTCCAAATTTCTGGTATATGGCAACAGCACGGCCGGTGAAGTGAGGGCACGCCATAACTGGATGCTCCCCAGCAAATCAAGGCTCTTCAGCGCCGGCCTTCAGTCTACGCCAAAAGTCCGGCAAGGGCTCAGCGGGATCCTTAGAACCAGTCAGATCAGAGCCAGTTGGGGAACGGATTCGGGCTTCCTTCCCGGCTCGCTTCGATCAGCGCCGGGACCCGGGCGCGGCGCAACATCAGACGATCCAGCAGAGCTTGCAGTTCGGCTTCATCGCCTTCGATCCATGCGGGAGGGATCTGCTTCACCGTCCGGTCGATCACCTCATCGGGGAAATGGATAATCCGGTCGAGCCAGGGCTGAAAGTCATGGAGTCCGCGGACCTTCTGATAGACCATTTTGCGGAAATAGAGGCCTTGAATCGCCGAATCCGAGAATCGCCAATGCGGGCCTTCGAAAACGAACCCATGATCCACCATGTGGGCGACAAAGCCGACGCGTGAAGGATGGACGCCGGTATCGGGCAGCCAATGCTTCAGGCGGGCGCGAAAGAAGATGGCTTGCCGGCTGTCCGCGTTCCCCATCCATTTGTCGAACGCGAGGCTGCCCAGAAAATCGCCCAGGTTCTCCACTTTATCCAGCAGCGTGTCGGGGAGAAAATCGAAGACTACGTTGCGCGCCGGATCGCCCGGGAAGCGGGAGCCGAAATGCCAGCCCGGCTCCACTGGCAGGTGCCGCGAGCCCAACTGGAAGTGGACTTCCGGATTCTCGCGCAGAAAATCCTCGGAGACGCGTATCATCGCCGTCTCCGGCGTCGAAACACCCAGGTAGCTGAGAAATGCCGATGCGATCCACTCATTCACCAGGATGCGGCGATGCTGCGGATTGTTCAGGAACTTCACGACGTAGAAGTGGCCGTCGCTGGCCTCCACGAGGTGCGCCTGCGAACCGCCCCGCATCTTGCGGATCAGGCGGCGAGCATCGACTGGCATGCCGGGATCAATAGAGGGTACTCTTAAAAGATTATATGACGGACGAAAAAGAACCGACGCCGCGCCCCACGCCGCTCAATCAGGACGAGGTCGCGCTGGAACTGATGCGATTCATCGCGCACACCACAGGAATGGGAAAACATCCTCCGGCGCAGGATTTGCCGGAAAAGCTCCCAAGACGACGGAGGAGCAAGTGGACACACTGCTTCAACTCTTTGAGCGCTGCCGGAGTGTGGTCAGGAAGGCGGATTAAGAATAAAAAGGACGGGGGCTCGCCTCTATTTGGCAAGCCGAGCCCCGGCCAGCCTGGCTATTTCTTCTTGCCGCCCTTTTTCTTAGGAGCCGCTTTCTTCGCAGCGGCCTTTTTAGGAGCGGCTTTCTTCGCTGGAGCCTTCTTCGCTGGGGCCTTCTTCGCCGGAGCCTTGTGGGCGGCCTTCTTAGGAGCGGCCTTCTTAGGAGCAGCCTTCTTAGCGGCGGCCTTTTTCGCCGGAGCTTTCTTCGCCGGACCTTCTTCGCGGCAGCTTTCTTAGGAGCAGCCTTCTTGGCGACCGCCTTTTTCGCGGGAGCCTTCGCCGCAGGAGCTTTCTTCGGCGCGGAAGCTTTTTTCACGGGTTCTTGGCGGCGGAGCCTCTGAGGCAGCCCCCGGTCCGCCGATCATCGGACCCACGGGTTCAATGACTGCGATGGTCAGTTCTTCCTCTTCTTCGTCCACTCCGTAGTCGCCCATGTCGTCGTCCACGTTCAAAGTCGTGCCCTCCTCGAGATCGTCGAGCTCGTCATCGTCGACGGAAAGTCGATACTCTAGCATTAAGTCTGCCTCCTCGCAGGCGTAATCAAAAATTAGAATATGCGCGTTTTGACGGGAAGGCAAGAAAAATGTTGTCAAAGCTCGCGGAGCGATTGTCAGAGCTGGCGGAGCGCAGGGTTCGCGACCGCTTTGGTCGCGAGTCCGGCTAACTTGAATGCGGAGTAGTCTTGGCAGCGCCTTTGTGCGCGATGGACGCGGGCTTCTTGCCGGCCGGAGCGGCGGTCGCTTTACGCGGAGTCTGCTTCGCCGATGTTCCTGAAGTTCTGCGATGCGCTACAGCCGCTTTAGTCTTGACCACGCGATCGCCGGGATAGGATGCCGGGATCGCCATCCAGTCGCCTTCACCCGGAATCTCGGCGTGATTTGCGAGGCTGACCGATGCCGCCTGGGCACTGTATCGTTTCCAAGCGCGGCAAACGTATCGCCCGCCTGGACGCGATGCAGCCGCCAGGAATCCCGTCGATTGGGCGGGACCACGGTAAATGCCGTCTCCAGGCTCGCCAGCGTTCCCTTGGGCACGTGCAGCGCGTATCCGGCCGGCGCCACCGACCGCAGCAGCGCCGGATTCAGTTCCTTCAGCTCACTGATGGGACGCTCCACCGCGTCGGCGACCAGCGCCAGATGGGTGGGGGTCTGCAACTCGATGGTGTCGAACTCCACCTGACGATCCGGTTCCACGGTGTCCAGGCCGTAGTCTTTGGCGTTTTTCGACATGATGGTCATCGCCAGGATCACCGGAACGTAGTTGGCGGTTTCCTGGGGCAGGACATTCAGCCGCGCAAGGTCCAGAAATCGGCGTATCCGGTGCGCGCTACGGCGTGGTCGATGCAGGCCGGACCGCAATCGTAAGCCGCCAGCGCCAGATACCAGTCTCCGAAATGCTGATACAGATCGTGCAGGTGACGGGCCGCGGCGCGAGTGGCTTTTTCAGGATCCATGCGGTCGTCGGTCGCGGCGGTTTGCAGCAACCCGTATTCCCGGCCGGTGAATTTCGAGAACTGCCACATCCCGACGCATTCCTTATTGGATAAAGCCCGCGGCAGAAAGCCCGACTCTTCCTGGGCAACGAAAATCAGTTCCTGGGGAAGGCCTTCCTCGGCCAGAACTCGCTCGATCAGGGGCTTATATCGGGCGGAACGGCGCAATCCCGCGGCGATGATTTTCTTGCCGCGTTCGGTGGAGAAAAAATTGATGGCGCCGACTACGGAATCGCTCTGATCGAGAGGAAGCTGCGAAGTGGTGGCGTTGATCTGCGCCTGAATCTTGTTGCGAAGGCTGGGGTCGACTGGAAACGTCATCTCCAGGATGCCGTCTAGCGGGGCCTTGTCGTAGGAAACCTTGTCATCCGGATCGGCCGAGGTAGCCTGGTCGACGTCGTATCGATAGATGTTTTCGACCAGATCTTCGATCCGGCGCTCGATTCGGGCGCGGTCCGGAGCATTATCCGGCGCGTTCAGCAGGACTTCGACGGCCTGGTTGAACTCGCGGCGGGCATCGTCCTTGCGGCCTTCCTGCAACGCTAGTTTCCCGGCGAGGAACCGGTCGTCTGACTTTTTGATGAGGAAATCGGCATCGCTCGGCCGGGCAATGTCGGGGAAAGCGCTGACGATTTCCGGAATCTCGTTGGCGTACACGTTCGAGCCGAGGGGCGGCGGGGCGGGCATCGGATCGTCAGAAGGCGGCGCGGGATGGGTAGCCGGCGGGAGCAGGAAGGTGCGGAACTGCTGGGGACGTCCAGTGGTGGCGCAGGCGTTCAGCAGGACGAACCCTGCTAGAACTGCCCCTCCGACGGTCGCGCGGGTGTATCCCATGTCCTAAAGGCCTGAGTTTAACAGATACATGACAGTCGCCGTCAAGCTGATGTCCGGATCAAAAAGTGTAATCCGGGGGCTTGATCCCCTTGACCCGCAGGTATACTTCGGCTTGGCCGCGATGATGGGCGGTGTGGGTGAAGTAGGCCCAGAGCCACTCGAAACCGGTCATTTTGCGATTTTCCGGACCCACCAGGGCGTCCAGCTTCTCGGGAGTCATGGACGCGACAGCTTTGTTACAGAAGTCGAAGGAATCGCTCAGGAACTGGACCACGGTATCCTTGTCGGCGTCGATTTTCTCGTCGCGCAAAGCTTGGTTGAGCTTCGCGGGAATAGCCGGGCGCGTCATACCGCTGGCATTGGCGCACGCCGCTAAGTTCGCTCCGCCGACCTGAATCATCAACTGGCTGAAACTGAGCTCTTCCGGAACAGGGCGGAAAGAATACGAGTCGGCTGGCATCTTCTTGGCGACGGCAAGCGTAAAATCTCCGGTGACCTTCCAGTGCTTGACCAGGACGTCTTTAATTCCTGTCTGAGAGAACGCCGGAAGGGACAAAGCAAGCGCAAGGAAACTCAGCTTCATGGTTTGTCCTTTATAACATAGCTCTGTGCTAGGATGTGTCAACAAACGGAGGTCACAATGGGGTGGGGATTAAGGGAAGACAAACGGGGAAAGCTCTGGCAATTTAACGGAGATGGGGTCAAGCAGCAATGCTTTGCTTGGGCGCGAGCCGAGGGAATCTATCATGCCATGGGTGTCGAAGAGACTCCCGTTCAGACCGGAATGATGACCACGATCAACTTCTCCAGCGTGGTCTTTAGCGGTTACATCGTGGAGAACTACATTCAGGGGCCCGGCTTCAACGAATGGAGCAATGCTTGTTTCGGCCACAAGCGGGACTTTCAAGGGTTGTTCGACCATTTGGTCGAGCTCCGGAGCAGGGCGCGCAACAAACAAAGGGCCGCGGCAAATAAGTTCGGGGACGTAAGCGACTCGAACCGCGACGTTCTAATCCAGCTTATGGGTCAAGAGGCGGCGGCAAAGTTTGTACGCGACACGGCGAACACGGCGCTGGTCTCCCTCTCCGCCGTCGCCACCGGCGGCACCGCGCTGGCGTTGCTGGGGGGTGGAGCGACGCTCAAAGGGGTCGGTAAGTATCAAGATACAGGCAGCATCGGCGCGGCCGGCGTGGAAGTGACGTTCGAACTGCTGTTTGGCGTGATCAACTTGAAAACGTTCGGCGCGGACAAAGTCGCAAAGGCTGCCGTCGCCATTCTCTGCCTGCCCGGCGCTGAGATGTGCAAGAGCATTGTGGGCGGGGATTCCATGACCAAAGGACTTGTCAATGGGCTGATGGAAGCGGTTATAGGGGGCGGACTTCCCTTTCTAAAGGACGTATCGAAACTCGCCGTTCCAGTGCTGGTGAAAGCACTGCGCTGCGTCAATACCGAGGCCGTCACCAGCCTGGTGGAAGGCGCCGGGATGGACAACATGAAGAATGCCGCCGGCGACTACGCCGACCAGAAAGTCAACGAGGCTGCCTCGAGAAACAGCGCGATCCCGGGCAGTCCTAAGCTTAAGTTCGCGGAACACTCCTTCATCGAATCGATCGACGCGGACCGCCAATATATTACGAAGTATTGCCTAAAGCCGTACCAGCGATGACGGGTTGTCGTGCAGGCGTTGCATTTTGCAGCAAAATGCATTATTGATGGATTGTGCCCCTGATCCAAGTTCGCGATGTTCCCGAGCATATTTACCGGAAGCTGGTGGAGCAGGCGGCGGAGCAGCGGCGCAGCTTGGCGCAACAGGTGGTCGCAGTCCTTGCCAAGGGACTGGATGTCGACATCGACAACAAGGCTCGTCTCCGTAAGGTGTTGGAAGACATCAAAGCGGCCAATTGGGGTCCATTCCCGAACTTCCCCGACTCCGCCAAACTGATCCGGGAAGACCGTGACCGGTGAGAATCGTCATCGACGCAAGTGCGGCGATTGAAGTTGCTTTCAAACTTGAAAGATTCCAGGAATTCCAGCAGCATCTGGTGGCCGCGGACAGGGTGCTGGCGCCGGATCTGTTTATCCCCGAAATCGTCAACGCCGTGTGGAAAGGCCACCGGCTCGGGGGTGTCAGTCTTTCGGAATCGAATCGGGCGATCGAGCTCGCGATAAACCTGGTGGCGGAGTTTGTACCGTCGAAGGATCTTTACCTCGATGCGTCTCTGCTCGCGCGAAACCTTAAGAAGCCCGCCTACGACATGTTCTACCTGGCGCTCGCCCGGCAGCAGGATGCCGTCTTCCTGACCGTGGACTCCGCGCTTAAGAAAGAAGCCGCGAAGCAAGGGATACAGGTCAACAAATGAAGAGCTATCGCAAGGAGCTGTGGTTCCAGGTCCCAGGCCGGCGCGGATTCATTAACATTACACCGCAGGTCCAAGTTTGCCTCGAAGAGAGCGGCATTCAGGAAGGCCTGGCGCTGGTCAATGCGATGCATATCACCGCGTCGGTCTTCATTAACGACGATGAGGGCGGGCTGCATCAGGATTATGAGAAATGGCTGGAAGGGCTGGCTCCGCACGAACCGGTGTCGCAGTATCAACATAACCGGACCGGCGAGGATAACGCCGACGCCCATATGAAGCGCCAGATTATGGGCCGCGAAGTGGTGGTCGCGATCACCAAGGGGAAGCTCGATTTCGGGCCATGGGAGCAGATTTTCTATGGCGAATTCGATGGCCGCCGTAAGAAGCGCGTATTAGTCAAAATAATCGGCGAATAGTTCGTTACACTATTCAAGTGGCGACGGACTTGATCGAGATCGATGTCGAACGTCCTGCAGAGGAAGCGGTTGAACGGGCCGCCGCCGTGATTCGACGCGGCGGAGTGGTCGCCATCCCGACCGATGCGCTGTACACCCTGGTCGCCGACCCGTTGAATCTATTCGCGGTGCGCCGCGTGTTCGAAGCGAAAGGACGGGAATCGGCGCGATCCCTGCCTTTGCTGGTCAGCGACCTGATCATGGCCGAGGAACTGGCCAAAGACATGCCCGCTCGATTCTATCTGCTGGCCCGGCACTTCTGGCCCGGCCCGTTGGCGATTATCGCTCCTGCATCGTCGCGCATCCCGCTGAAGGTGACTGGAAACACGGGACGTCTGGCGATGCGGCAATCCACTTCGAAGACCGCTAACGCGCTGATGACGCGGCTGAATCAGCCCCTGATCTCGACCAGTGCGAATAGATCCGGCAGCCCCACTTGCTCGACCGGAATCGAGGTTTTCGGGTCTATGGACGGACGGGTGGACCTGGTGCTCGACGGAGGCTCGGTTACCGGGTTCGGGGCGACCACGGTGGATGTGTGCGAACCGTACTGGCGCGTCATTAAGGAAGGGGCCATCGCGGAAAAGGAGATAGCCGAGGTCCTCAAAGGGGCCTAAGCAGGCTTTTCTATTGCAAAACATCGCCTAGCTGTTATGATCACATTGGAGCGTTTCTGCTGGGTTTGTGTGCGGCCTTCATAAATTGATCCAACAGTCAATGTCATGGGGTCCGACTCGATTACGTGCTGGTGTGCAAGCTCCGGTGGGAAACTGCCATGGAGAAGCCTTAAGGCGCGCGGGGGATCCCCCCTGTTACTTTCGGGGTCAAATGACGGAGGCTAGGACGGTTCGGTGGTGCGCTCCTTAGAAAAGATTTTTTCCTGACGAATCTGCTTTTTATTGGGGATATTTTCGGGTCCCCCGGGCGTAGTCTCGTGGCCCGCCATCTTGCGCGACATTGTCGCTGCCGAAAAAATCGATCTCAGCATCGCCAACGGCGAAAACTCGGCCGGAGGCTTTGGGATTACGCCGCAGCTTGCGGATGAGCTGTTCGGTTACGGGGTCGACGTGCTCACCAGCGGCAATCACATCTGGGACAAGCGCGAGATTTACGATTATTTCGCCCGCCAGCCAAGGCTCCTGCGCCCCGCGAATTATGTCGAGGAGCTTCCCGGCAAGGGAGTCGTCGTCGTCCAGGCTCGAAACGGGGTGGATTGCGCGATCATGAATCTGCAAGGCCGCACCTACATGCCGCAGACGGATTGCCCGTTTCGCAAAGCCGACCGTCTTCTCGAAGAGCTGGACCCGGCAGTGAAGGTCCGGTTTGTCGACTTTCACGCCGAGCTGACCAGCGAGAAAATGGCCATGGGCTGGTATCTGGACGGGCGCGTGTCGGCAGTGATCGGGACGCATACCCATATTCCGACCGCCGATACACGGATTCTCACCAATGGAACCGCGTATCAGACCGATGCAGGGATGACGGGGCCGTACCATTCCGTGATCGGGGTCGAGAAAAGCATCGTTTTGCAGAAATTCCTGACCCAGATGCCGGTGCGCATGGAAGCGGCGCGGCATGGCGCGGAATTGCACTCGGTGATCGTCGAAGTCGACGAATCGACAGGACGCGCCGCTGCCGTCCGGCGATACACTGTGTCTTGATCCTCTCTTTCGAAGAAGCCCGGGAATGCGTCCTGCGAGAGGTGCGCCCGCTCGGATCGGTCGAGCCGGTCGCGCCGCTGGATAGCGCTGGACGCGTGCTGGCTGAATCAATCGCCGCCGATCGCGATTATCCTCCATTTGCCCGTTCAGCCCGCGACGGCTTTGCGGTTCGCGCCGCGGATCTGCCGGGCGAGTTGCGTGTGATCGGCGAAGTGCGGGCGGGCGAAGTTTTCCAGGGCTCGATTGGCGCGGCCGAAGCCGTCGAGATTATGACCGGAGCGCCGATGCCCGCGGACGCCGATGCTGTCGTGATGATCGAGCATACGCGCCGCGATGTGGATCGAGTCACGATCGACCGCGCTTTCACGGCGGGAGAGAATTTCAGTCCACGCGGGATCGAAGCGAAAGCCGGTGCCGCGCTACTGGCCCCGGGTGAGCGGCTGGGGTTCGCTGAAATTGCCTTGATCGCCATGGTCGGGCGAGCGTGCGTTTCCGTTTACCGGCGCCCGCGCGTGGCGATTCTGCCTACTGGCGACGAGATCGTCGAAGCGGGCGTGCAGCCGCGCGAGTTTCAGATTCGCAATTCGAACGCCTGGTCGCTGGCGGTGCAAGTGCGCCGCGCAGGCGGGATTGACGAAATCCTGCCTATCGCGCGGGATAACTACGAATCGATGCGAGCTTCGATTGAACGCGGCCTCGATGCGGACCTGTTGCTTTTGTCGGGCGGCGTTTCCGCCGGTAAATACGACATCGTCGAGAAGGTCCTGGCGGATTTAGGGGCTCGATTTTTCTTCGATCGCGTGAAAATCCAACCGGGCCAGCCTCTGGTTTTCGGATCGGTTGCGGATAAATTTTTCTTCGGCCTCCCCGGCAATCCCGCATCGACTATGGTCACCTTCGAACTGTTCGCGCGAGCCGGCATCGAGCGGTTGAGCGGAGCATCCTCCGTTCCTCTGCCCCTGCTTCGAGCAAAGCTTACCGAACCTTTTCATCACAAGCCGGGGCTGACCCGATTCCTGCCGGCGCTTTTGAGTGACGACGGCTCGACCATAACGCATCGGCCGTGGCAGGGGTCTGGCGATATTCCGGCGCTGGCGCGGGCGAATGCGTTTCTGGTGGCGGAGGAAGATCGCGAATCATGGGACGCGGGGGACGATATTCGAGTGCTGCTTAAATGAAAAAGCTCTCTCATTACGACGCGGCGGGACGCGCCAGCATGGTCGACGTGTCGCATAAAGAG
The DNA here is from genome assembly GCA_963705675.1 of Terriglobia bacterium. Lineage (GTDB taxonomy): Bacteria > Acidobacteriota > Terriglobia > Bryobacterales > Bryobacteraceae > Palsa-187. The sequence goes on along the minus strand of CAVPKR010000048.1, from coordinate 6,279 downwards.
GATACGCGGCGAACCGCGGTGGCGCAGGCGTTTGTCCGCATCCGTCCTTCGGTTCTCAAGAAGCTGCCGCAGAATCCCAAGGGGAATCCGCTCGAAGTGGCTCGAATCGCGGGAATCGGCGCAGCGAAACGTACCTCGGAGCTGATTCCGATGTGCCATCCGCTGATGCTGTCGCACGTCGATCTCGAAACCCGAATCGAGGCGCGCGGCGTACGCATCACATCCACTGTTACGTGTACCGGCTCGACCGGCGTCGAAATGGAAGCTTTGACTGCGGCTGCCGTGGCTGCGCTGACGGTCTATGACATGACCAAGGCGCTGGATAAAAGCATCGAGATTCAGGATTTGTATCTGCTCGAAAAGACCGGCGGGAAAAGCGGCGGCTATAAGAGATGATGATAAGGGTTGCCGTGATCACGGTGAGCGACTCATCCCATGCAGGCACGCGCGAGGATCGATCGGGTCCAGCGGTTGCCGCTCGCGTGGCCGAGCTCGGGTGGACGGTGGTGCAGTCCTCGATCGTGCCCGACGAAATCGACGCGATCCAAGTGGGATTAGATCAGGGACGCGCGGCCGATGTGGTTCTGACTACGGGTGGAACCGGGGTGGCGCCTCGCGATGTGACGCCCGAAGCGACGCTGGCATTTTCGCAGCGCGAAATTCGCGGAATCCCCGAACTGATACGCAGCGAAGGCCTGAAGTCGACGAAATACGCGCCGCTTTCGAGGGGAGTGGCAGTCACCAGCGGTACTACCTTGATTTTGAACCTTCCCGGCTCGCCTCGCGGTGCGGTAGAGTCATTGAATGCGGTAGCGCACCTTATTCCGCATCTTGTTGATTTATTACACGGGCGCACGGAGCACCCGCCGAAACCGCCAGTCTAACTTCAGCATCTATTTAACAGGAGCATAATGCAAAAAATCAGCCTGTTGCTTTTCATCGCGGTCTTGGCCGCCGCCCAGGCTCCGCCGCCTGCGCAGCCGCAGCAGCCCAAGGTCGCGGAAAGCGATGCACCGATCAGCGTGACCTTTAAGTTCCTGCTGGCGCCGGTCACGGTGACCGATCGCTCCGGCAACTTCGTTCCCGACCTGACCGTCTACGATTTCCGCCTCACCGACAATGGCAAACCTCAGCGGATTACTCAGGACGTCACGTCGCATCCCATCTCGATGGTGGTGTTGATTCAGGCCAACGCCGACGTGGAAAAAATCCTGCCGCAGGTTCAGAAGCTGGCCAGCGTATTCGAATCCCTGGTGATCGGTCCGGACGACGAAATGGCCGTGATCGCATTCGATCATCGCGCCCAGACGCTTACCGGCTTTACGCAGGACCCGGTGCAGATCGATAAAGCGTTCAAGAAACTCAGCCCCGGCAGCTACACGGCGGCGCTGAACGACGCATCGATGGAGGGTATCAATCTTCTCCGGAACCGGCCGACCACGCGGCGGCGGGTTATGGTTATGATCAGCGAGAATCGCGACAAAGGCAGCGGCATGAGCGTTCGCGAAGTGCTGACGGCCGCCGATTTCGCCGAAGTTTACATCTATTCCATCGATATTTCGCAGCTGGTCGCCGCGTTGACATCCAAGGCGCAGCCGAATCGTCCCAGCAATCTGCCTCCCGGCGCGGAGCATCTCCCCATGGGCATCACCAACACCGCGACCACCGATTCGCAGATGAACATGGGCAACTGGGTTCCGGCGCTGAAGGACGTTTTCGACATGGTCAAGGGCGTATTCGTGCCGGATCCGCTGGACGTTTACACGCGCTACACCGGCGGACGCCAGTATTCTTTCAAGACCCAGAAGACGCTGGAGCATGACGTCGCGCAACTGGGGAATGAGCTGCATAGCCAGTATCTGATTACCTATGCGCCGGATAATTTGGACGAATCCGGATTCCATCACATCGTGGTAAGCGTGATGAAACCTGGCCTTACGGTACGTACCCGGGACGGATACTGGGTAGCCGCGAAGCCGCTTGCAAAATGAATTAGCCGGATTGGCCTGCGGGCTCGACGACGGCTCGCATGGACCCCTTCGACTTGGGCATGCGCGGATCGGCCCCATAGCCGTGGATCTGGTCGCGTCCGAACTCGGCCTGCTCCAATTCGCAGGTCATGACGATGGTGCGGCCGGCGGTGTCCACCTCGACGGCATGGCCGAAGGCAAGCTCCACGGGCAGGAGGAAAATCTTGGTGAGCATCTCGACCACGTAGTCATAAGTATGGTCGTCATCGTCGAGCAGAACCACGTGATAGAGCGGCGTTAGCCGTTGGCGCTCAATACGTTTCGATCTCCGGCGCTACGGTCGGACCAGGCATCCTTGTGTTAAATGGTAAACTGTAAAGGAAAGGGGGCGCAACGGATTCGACGGGATTGCATCCGTCGTGGGAAGTCGTGCCGGGTTCCGAGCTCCCGTAAAACGATCGGAAAACAACAACTGCCAATAATCAGCAGTTTGCTTACGCAGCCTAAGTAATTAGGTTGCCGTCCTGGGTTGTGGGCCTGCACATGGCCTGAGGACGTCAATTTGCAGGATAGGCTGACAGCTTCTGCTCGGAGCTGGAAGGCCGAGACCAATCGGGCTAAGCCGCCTCCCTCTTGCCGGTTCCGCATGGGGCGGACGAAAAATACCGAATCGGAAACGCACGTAGTCTTTTCGCGGCTGACTTTCTCGGACGCGGGTTCAACTCCCGCCGCCTCCACCAAATTTTATGCCCTTTCGATTTCGACTTGAGTACTGGAAAGACGGTCCGTGGTTCGTGGGCCGTCTGCCTCAAGTGCCAGGCGTTTTCAGCCAGGGCGCTACTCTGGCAGAGTTGGAAGAAAACATTCGCGACGCGTACCGCTTGATGATCGAGGAGCAAGAAACGGTTCCGCTAGGTCCCGTTGAGAGTAAGGAAATCGAAGTCCCGGCGTGAAGCGTCGAGAATTCGTACGGGAACTGGAAAGATCCGGTTGCACTCTTAAACGTTCGACCGGGGGGCACGATATCTACTACAATGCTTCCGCAAAGCGATCCGCTCCCGTGCCACGCCACACGGAAATCCCGGATTCGTTGTGCAAATTGATCCGGCGCCAGCTTCGCATTGAGGGATTGGCGACCTAAATACTCAACACCGGACACGGCGATTCTCTAATAATTGCGTGCGCTTGGGTTCTTAGTCGGCCTAGAGTCTCGTGCATCGATCCGCGTCCTATTACGATCAGGTCCGCGCCTTGCTGGTGGGCTTCTTCACGGATCTCGGCCGCGATGTTGCCCGTCCTTACCGATAGCGGGGCGTCCAAGCCGGCGGAATCGCGAAGAAGGCCGATGGTCTTGCTCGCCTCGCTTGCCAGGTCGCCTTCAAATTCCTGATCCATCTCTCTGGACGGGAAAGTTACCGGGCCATGGACCACGTGCACTAAATTCAGCGACGCTCCTGTGTCGCTTGCCAATTCGGCCGCCCATTTCATTACGGCTACGCTCGCCGGCGTGTCATCCACGGCGCATAGGATCTTCTTGCACTCGACGTGTTCATGGCTCGGCGGATCGGGAATATGAGCCAGGGTCCACACGGGGCACTCGGAATCGTGCAGGACTTTCGCCGTCACCGACCCTAGCAGCAGGCTGCGGAACGGACCGTAGCCGTGGGTCGGCATCATGATCAGATCGGCGGCGTTGGCACGCGCGAATTCTGTGATCACTTGGGCCGGGTCGCCAAGTTCGGCTACCCGTTCGACTTGGAAACCGGCGAACTCTTTGGTCAGCGTGTTGCCAAGCTGGAGCTCCAGCGCGCGAGCCAGATCATCCGTGTTGATCCCCACCAGCGCGCCCGGATCGCCCATTCCCACGTAATAAAAGGGTTGCGCCACGCTGAGCAGCGTGATCCACGCGGCATAACGGCTGGCGATGAATTCCACGAAAGGCGCGGCACTTAGACAGCGTTCCGAAAAATCCACGGGAAAAAGGATATGCTTGATTTTCAACACGCATGGCCCTCCGATTCGATCACATCGCGGTCGTCAAACCAGTCTATCGCTCCGGCCAGGCGTGTGCTTGACGGGAAGTCTGCGCGCATATAATAAAACGAAAGGTGGACCCGCGCCATGGGTGATGCGTTGTTGATCCACAGGCTCCACTTCGCTTTCACGGTCACGTTTCACTACCTGTTTCCGCAGCTCACCATGGGCCTGGCGCCGCTGATCGTGATTCTGAAGACGCTTTATCTTCGAACCGATAACGCCGTCTACAATCGAGCCGCGCGCTTTTGGGCCAAGATTTTCGGCATCAACTTCATCATCGGAGTGGTGACGGGGATTCCCATGGAGTTTCAGTTCGGGACCAATTGGGCCGAATTTTCCCGCGTCACCGGCGGCGTCATTGGACAGCCCCTGGTGATGGAAGGCGTCTTTTCTTTTTTCCTCGAATCGGCTTTTCTGGGCCTGTTTCTCTATGGCGAAGATCGCCTCAGCCGGATGGCCCACTGGTGGACGGCCGTTGCGGTCTTCGCCGGATCGTGGCTTTCGGGGTTCTTCATCATCGTCACCGACGCGTGGATGCAGCATCCGGTCGCGTTTGAGCGCGCCGCCGACGGCAGCTTCAACGTCACCAGCTTCTGGGGACTCCTGCTGAATCCCTGGGCCTTGATTCAGTACGCGCACAATATGTGCGGAGCTCTGATCACGGGGGTTTTCGTGATGTCCGCCGTGGGGGCTTATTACCTTCTGGAAGGGAAATTCGCCGATGAAGCCCGGACGTTTCTGCGAGTCGGAGTAGCGGCAGGCATGGTGGCCTGCATGGTCCAGATTTTCCCAACGGGAGACCTGCACGGCCGCTACATGGCTGCGCATCAGCCCGTAACGACTGCCGCGATGGAAGGACTTTTCAGGACGGAGGCGGGAGCGCCAATCGTGCTCCTGGGCCAGCCCGACGTCGAGCGCCAGACCATCGACAATCCGCTGGCAGCGAACAAAGTCCTCAGTTTTCTGATCTACGGCACCACCACTGCGAAGGTCAGAGGCCTGAACGCTTTTCCCAAGTCCGATTGGCCGACGAACATCCCTCTGCTTTATTACGCCTATCACATCATGGCGGGACTCGGGACGATCTTCGCGGGGGTCATGGCCGCCGCCGCATTTCTATGGTGGCGAGGCCGCCTCTTCAACTCGCGCGCGATGCTCTGGATCTTGATGCTCTGCGCGCCGCTTCCCTACATCGCGAACACGGCCGGCTGGATGACCGCGGAAATCGGGCGTCAACCCTGGCTGGTTTACGGCCTGATGCGGACCACCCAGGGCTATTCGAAATACGTGAGCGCCGGCAACGGCCTGTTCACGCTGCTGGGGTTTATGGGGCTGTATACGCTGCTCGCAATCTTGTTCCTGTTCCTGATCCAGCGCGTGATCGCGGAAGGGCCCACGGAGGATTAACCGATGCTTCTCACCTGGTTCCTGCTGGTTGCCGCCATGATCACGGCTTATGTGGTGCTCGACGGATTCGATCTCGGCGTCGGCATCCTGCACCTGTTCCTGGCGCGTTCGGAGGAAGACCGGCGGCTGCTGATCCGAACTATCAGTCCGGTGTGGGACGGCAATGAAGTATGGCTTCTGGCGGGGGGCGGGACTTTCTATTTCGCGTTCCCGCTGCTCTATGCGTCGGGGTTCAGCGGTTTCTATCTTCCACTGATGATGGTCCTGTGGCTGCTGATCCTGCGCGGCGTCGGGATCGAACTGCGCAGTCACGTCGATTCGCCGGTGTGGCGCGGACTCTTAGGAGGAGCCTTCGGAATCGCCAGCCTGCTGCTCGCGGTTTTCTTCGGCGCCGCGCTCGGCAACGTGATGCGAGGGGTTCCGCTCGGCCCCGACGGCTACTTTTTCCTGCCGCTTTGGACGGATTGGCGCGTCGGCCCGAGTCCCGGGATTCTCGATTGGTACACCGTGATCGCGGGAGTGGTCGCCGCCGTCGCGCTGAGTTTGCACGGCGCGAATTACGCGGCTCTCAAGACGTCCGGCGACCTGAACAGCCGCGCCCGGCGTGCCGCCGCAATCCTGTGGCCTGCGCTGGCATTGGTCACGATCCTAAGCCTTGCCGCGACCCTTTACATCTGCCCTGGTCTGTTAGACAACTACCGCAGCGCCCCGATCCTTTACGTGATCCCGGTCGCGGTCGTGCTCTCGCTCGGCGGAATGCGCAGCCGCAATGAGCGCCAGGCGTTCCTGAGCTCCTGCGCGTATCTCGTTTTCATGCTGGCCGGCGCGGCGGCGGCCGTCTATCCGAATCTCTTGACATCCAGCA
>CAVPKR010000047.1:0-9697 GCA_963705675.1 Terriglobia bacterium | reverse complement strand
TGGTAGTTCCGGTTTGGTTGGGGGGGGCCTGGAGGTCCGGGCAGCCCCTTTTTTTAGCTTATGCCGACATCATCTTCTTGATCGGGAGCTCACGGATGCGCTTTCCCGTAGCGGCGAAAATCGCATTGGCAAGAGCGGGCGCGATGGGAGGAACGCCGGGCTCGCCTACACCAGCCGGCGGAGCGTCCGACTGAATAATCTGGACGCGCGTGACGACCGGCGCATCGTCCATGCGCGCAACCTGATAGTTATTAAAGTTCGATTGAACGATCTTGCCATTCGCCGCCGTGATCTCGCCGAGCATCGCCAGACCCGCGCCGAATGCCGCTGCGCCTTCGAACTGGGCTTTCACGCGGTCCGGATGCACCACCAGCCCGGCATCCACCACCGTATCGACGCGCGGAATCCGAACTTTTCCCTTGCTATCGACTTCCACTTCGACCACCGATGCAACGTAGCTGAAGAAGCTGCGATGCACGGCGATTGCCCCAGCCATTGCCATTCCCGACTTCTTCTTCGCCCAGCCGGATTGATCCGCCACGGCTTCGAGCACTGCGCCTGGTCCGTCCGGTATCGATGGGATAAAGATTCGGCCGGTTTTGCGCCGCGCGGGCCGAATTTCAATGATGCGATCTTTGCCCAGAGATTTCGAGCAGATATTCCACGCCGGTCGCGATTTGCCAGCGCGGCCAGCTCATCCACAAGGAATGAACCGCGAACGCGTGTGGAATATTGGCTACGGACCGCAGCCAGCCGACGCGAACCATCGCTTCCGCCGGGCCGTTTTCCGCGCGGAAATTCGGAATGTCGAACGGCACATCCGTCCAGCCCATGCTGCCGAGTTCGCCGTTCCGCATCTGGTTCTGCGACAGCATCGGAGGATAGGCGCTACGCCCCAGCCACGCCGTTGGTCGACCCTTATCGTCGAGCGCGGCCTTTATATACATCGCGGCGACAGCGTGGAAGTAGTCGAAATGGATATCGTCTTCGCGGCTCCAAACCACTTTGACCGGTTTGCCCAGCTGCTTCGATAGAATCGCGGCTTCGGCGCAATAATCTGGTTTCGATTTACGTCCGAATCCGCCGCCGAGCAGAGTCACATTGCAGGTGACGTCCTGTTTCTTGACGCCGACCGCCGCGGCAACGGCGTCCTGCACCGCTTGCGGATTCTGGGTCGCCGTCCACAGCTCGACCTTGCCGTCCTTATATTCAGCCACCGCCGCCGGCGGTTCCATGGGAGCGTGCGCCAGGTGCGGGGCGTAATAATCCGCTTCGTGGAACTTGGTCGCCGTGGCGAAGGCCGCGTCTACGTCTCCCACTTGCCGTTCCACTGCGCCCGGCTTGCGCGACGACTCTTGCAGCGTCTTGCGATACGCGACGGAATCGTAGGCGACATTCTTGCCCAGGTCCCACTCGATCTTGAGCTTCTTGCGGCCCTGCATCGCCGACCAGGTATTGTTCGCGATCACCGCGACTCCGCCCAGCGCCTGAAACATGTAGGGAGGCTTGAATGGAGCGATGGTCTGGATATCAGAAACGCCGGCGACGGTCTTGGCTTCTGAATCGTCCACGCTCTTGAGGGTCCCGCCCAAGACAGGCGAGCGTTCAATCGACGCGTAGACCATGCCTGGCCTCTTCGCGTCCATGCCAAACGTGGTATGCCCGGCCATGATGTCTTCAAGATCTGTAATCGGGACATTCTTGCCGATGTATCGATACTCGGAAGCGGGCTTGAAGGTCAGGCTTTCTTTCGGCGGCACAGGCTGCGTCGCTGCGAGAGTAGCCAGCTCGCCGAACCCGAGCTTACGCTTGCTGGGAGTGTGAATTACTTCGTGGTTCTGCGCCTTACATTCGGATGCCGGCACGCCCCACTTCGTGGCGGCGGCGCTCTCAAGCATGGTTCTGGCGGTAGCGCCCGCGATCCGCATGGGTTGCCAGAAGCTGCGAATCGAGTTCGACCCGTCGGTATTCTGGTCGCCATACTTCGGATCACCGATCGCCTGCTCGAATCTTCACCCGTTTCCAATCGGCTTCCATCTCATCCGCCACCACCATCGGCAGCGAGGTGCGAATTCCAGTGCCCATCTCAGATCGATGCGCGACGATGATCACGCGGCCGTCGGGCTCCAGGCCAAGATAGACGCTGGGATGCCACGCCGATTCGTCGACAGTCTGCGCAGCGTCCAGGTCGCCAGGAAGGACGCGAGTGGCCAGCACGAAGGCTCCGGCTGAGAAAACCGTACCGAGAAAACCACGTCGGTTGACAACTGTGACGTCGCTCATGCTTTCACCCCCGCGGCCTGCTTGATGGCCGCCCGAATCCGCTGATAGGTCCCGCACCGGCAGATGTTACCGCGCATGGCCTCATCGATGTCGTGATCGGTTGGTTTGGGTCTGTCCTTCAGCAGCGCCGCGGCCTGCATCATCTGGCCGCTCTGACAGTAACCACACTGGGGAACGTTCAATTCCTTCCAGGCGCGTTGGATCGCGCTGTCGGCGTGAGCGCTCAACCCCTCAATGGTGACTATGCTTTTGCCCGCTACGTCGTTCATCGGCATCACGCAGCTGCGCGCGGCCTTGCCGTCGATATGGACGGTGCATGCGCCGCATTGCGCGATTCCGCAGCCGAATTTTGTTCCGGTAAGCTCCAGCATGTCGCGCAGATACCACAGCAGCGGCATCGCGGGATCGCCCTCGAATTTCCGAGTCACTCCATTGATCTTCAATTGGACCATCGATGATCTCCTTCGAAAAAAGCTACCCACTAAATTACCACGCTTGGCGTTATCCTTTGCCAACCACGCGGGATCGTGATAGTCTTTCGATCAGCCAATGGAGCTGATAGAACCTATCGAGTGTCCGTTTTGCTTCGACCACATGCATCCCGAAGAGCGGGAGGGGGTGGTTTGGTTATTTTGCTCAAATGGCTGTCCCACAGAGATAGAGGCGCCGGTTCGAAAACCAATCTCGATCGAAGAGTCGGATACCCGCGCCCAAGCTACCGGTTCCACCGGAACGTGATGGCGCTCCGGCCACTTTCCCGAGACCGCTACAAATCCGGGAGGAATGTTCGTAAATTCAAAGTTCTGGACGGCGTGGTGCAGATTAAACCATTGATTTCACAGGTCAGAAGACCCTTGCATTGTACGTAAATCCATGTCACAATGGCCGCGTAGTTGTCAGTTTTGCTGATTCAAGGCATCTTCCACATTGTCCGGTCCAGCCACACTTTTCGGTCCAACCGCTTTGTCCGATCCTGCCCCGATTCACTGTTCTGAACACTCAGAAGGAAAAAGGAAATGAAGAACATTTTTGTAGGTAATCTTAGCTTTGGCGCAACCGAGGACTCGGTTCGGGCTCTGTTTGAGCCTTACGGAGCTATCGAACGCGTAAACATTATCACCGACCGGGACACGGGACAGTCCAGAGGTTTTGGGTTCGTGGAAATGAGCGGCAACGCGGAAGCGGCGCGCGCCATTCAGGAGCTCGACGGCAAGGAATTTGACGGCAGAGCGCTTAAGGTCAACGAAGCGCGTCCGAAGGAAAATCGCGGATTTGGCGGCGGCGGTGGTGGCGGCGGTCAGCGCCGGGGCAGCAATCGCTGGTAAGTCCAGTCTTTAAATGCAGGGGAAAGGGCGGCTCAGGCTGCCCTTTTTTCTTGGGTTCGATCAGGAGTTTGTTACCGGCGCTGTCCAGCGCGTCAGCACGTTGATCAGTTCTTCCACGATCACGGGTTTAGCTACAAAATCGTCCATACCGCTTTCAATGCACTGTGTGCGGCTCTCTCGCATCGCATGTGCCGTCATGGCCACAATCGTTATCCGCCGCTCGCAGTTCTGGCGGCGCCGGATCTCGACAGCCGCCTCATAGCCGTTCATCTCCGGCATCTGGCAATCCATGAAGACCAGGTCGTATGGCAATAACTCGATCATCTCGACGGCTTCGCGGCCATTCGCCGCCACATCGGCGCGCACACCCAGCTTTTCGAGCATCCGCGTAATCACTTTTTGATTCACCACGTTATCTTCGGCAACCAGAATACGGATCGGAAGATTTGCAAAGCGGCCAACCAGGGACGGATTTGGATTCACGGACGTGCCGACGGCTCGCGACAGTGCGATGGCCGAGGTTTCGCGTCCTTCCACAACGTCTCCAGCTTCTAGAACCTTCGACCATACGTTGGCGAGGGTGCTCGACAACTGCGATTGCCGGACCGGTTTGACCAGGCACGCATCAATGCTCGCGCCTTCCTGGTGCCGTAGCTCTCGCCAGTGTCCCACTGACGTCAGCATGACAACCGCGGTGCCGCGAAGCTCGGGGGCGGATTTGATCGCGGCGGCCAGTGCCGCGCCGTCCAGTCCGGGCATGTTGTAATCTGCAATCACGATTTGAAACGGGTCGCCATCGCGCTTTGCCGCTCGGATCGCATCCAGGGCGTCTTGGCCGCATGCGTAGCTGCCATTTCGCATCCCGAGGCTCGAAATCTGCTCATGAACCACGCGCCGGTTCACTTCGTTGTCGTCCACGATCAGAACCCGCAGACCCTTTAATTCGGTCGCCGGCACCGGCATAGCGCCGGGTTGTCCGTCCAATTCCAGCGGAAGCGTGAACCAGAACTTAGAACCTTTATCCAGGGTGCTTTCGAGCAGAATGGCGCCACCCATCAACTCGATGAGTTGTTTCGAAATGGCCAATCCCAAGCCGGTGCCGCCGTACTTTCGAGTAGTGGAACTGTCCGCTTGGCTGAATTTCTGAAACAGGCCCTCGATCTTGTCATGGGCAATCCCGACGCCGGTGTCACTCACGGTGATTCGCATCATCGCGCGCTGCTCGTCCTGCCATTCGTGATCGATGGTGATCAGAACGTGTCCGGCATGCGTAAATTTGACGGCGTTGCCCACCAGGTTGGTCACCACTTGTCGGATTCGGCCTGCATCGCCTAAGAACCGGCAAGGGACGTTCGGCGGATATTCCAGAACCAAGTCAAGATTCTTGTCTTCGGCGCGCGGCGCCAACATTTCCGCCACTTCCTCCACCACCAGCCGCAGGTCGAATGGAAAGGTCTCAATCGCGAGCTTGCCAGCCTCGATTTTCGAGAAATCGAGAATGTCGTTGATCACGGCCAGCAGCGCTTCCCCCGAGCTTCGAACCGTATTCCCATACTCGCGCTGCTCCTCTGTAAGATCGGTGTCCAGCAGGAGTCCGGTCATGCCGATCACGCCGTTCATGGGCGTCCGGATTTCATGGCTCATATTCGCCAGAAAATCGCTCTTCGCCTGGCTGGCGGCTTCTGCTTGGCGCTGCGCGAACCGCAGCCGCCTCGCCAGCCAAACCGTGATCGCGAGCGTCGGCAGCAGTACGGCGAATGCGCCCAGCAGCAGGAACGAATAGTAGCGCGCGCGTCCGTACTGAAAAATCGTGCTCGCCTCCGTCCCGATACTGGTATGCCACCGGAAGTCAATGCCGGCGAGGCTTCCGTCGGTGGCCATTTCTCCAATCTCTTCGCGCAAAAGGTCGGCTGCCGCTCGCGCTTCGCGGCGCCGCTTGTCGGCGCCGATGCCAAACCAGAATGTAGCGCCATCGATCGGAAGCGCGTGCAGTTCCTGGCTCGGGCACCCGGAAGATTGCGACTCAAGCAGTGAGCTTTGAGCCACCAGTCCCACCTGAACCAGTCCCGCACACACCGCAGCTATTACGGCCGCCGTGGTCGGTTCATCAATGAACGTCGCGTTCGATAGACGAGTGCCCGCAAAACGCTTATCCAGCGCGATCCGTGACACACCCAGCGTTTTCCCAGCCACATCCTCCGGGCGTTTCAGAGGAATTGCCTCGGTGAACAGCAGAACGTAGGTCATCTTCGCCCATGGCGCGGTGATATACATGATTGCCTGCCGCTCGGGCAGATCGCCCATGATGGTCCACAGGTCCACGGCACCGGAGGTCAGGGCTTTCTCAGGTCCTTCCGGCGAATATCGCCATTCGATTGGAATATCCTTGCGGCGCGCGGCTTCTTTAAGGACGTCCACCGTAGGGCCGGTCGGATTCCCATTTGCATCCGGGAAATGATACGGTGGCGAATTCTGGAACCCCACCTTCAGCGGCCGTGTGGCAGCTTTCGGAGCTGACAGGTATACACCCAAAACTGCGAGCGCAGCCAGGCAACCAACACCGATCATTACCGGAAGGCGGTGTAAGGAAAGCCACGTCGCTAGCGGGCGCACTAGGCCTGATTGCTCCTTCATACGGATACCTATGGACTATCGGCAGTGTCCTCGAAGTTGACTAGGGCCCTGTTACAAAAGTGGATTCCCGATGAATCAGAGGGCCAATTCCAGGCGCGATGGTACAATTTGTCTGATTGCGGTACGCCGCATCCGCAACGGCGGCAATGACGGACCAACCCCGAATCAAAGCATCAAATCCACGAACCTTGCGCCTCGCGCATCCAAGGCTGGCTTCCGCCGCTGGACTCCGGCGGACCGCGCGTACGGAGGAAGGCGAGCTCGATTTGACGCTGCTTTATAAGCCGAAATGAACCCCTCGTCGACCCGGCGGATTGACTTGTGGATGTACGTGGGGCTTCTGATCGCGATCCTGGCGATTTACGGTCCGGTAGTTAAATTCGATTTTATACGCCTGGACGATCCGGACTATGTCAACAATCCACATGTACTGCCGGGGTTGAGCGCCGGCGGATTCATCTGGGCCTTCACCACAGGATACGCGGCCAACTGGTTTCCGGTCACGTGGCTGTCCCATATGCTGGATCGTCAATTATATGGCTCGCAAAGCGGGCTGCATCATCTGACGAACATCCTTATTCACGCTGCGTCTACGCTAATCCTGTTTGCGCTGTTGAAACGGACCACTGGAGCGCGCTGGTGTAGCGCATTCGTCGCGTTCGCGTTCGCCTTGCACCCCTTGCACGTCGAATCTGTGGCGTGGGTGGCTGAGCGAAAGGACGTCCTCAGCGCTCTGTTCTGGATGCTGACTCTCTGGAGTTACGTGAATTATGTAGAACGTCCAGGAGCCGGGCGGTACTCAATCGTCGTCGTGGTGTTCTGCTTGGCGCTCATGTCCAAGCCGATGGCAGTAACCTTGCCCTTCGTACTGCTCCTGCTCGATTTGTGGCCTTTACGCCGATTCAACGCTCACACGGTCGGGAAACTTATTGTAGAGAAAATTCCACTCTTTGTTCTAGCCGGAATTTCGTCGGTGGTGACATACCTGGTTCAACAGAGTGGGGGAGCAGTCCTGACCCTGGCGCACGTTCCGCTCACGTATCGCTTCGAAAATGGCTTGATCTCGTATGTAATGTATGTTTCCGGCTTCTTATGGCCTGCGAAGCTCACCGTCTTTTATCCTTACACCATCGACTTCCAAGCTTGGCAGTGGCTAGGCTCCGGCGCGATGCTCCTGGGGCTGACAGTGCTAGTCTTCGTGTGGATTCGCCGGCGGCCCTATCTGGCGGTCGGTTGGCTATGGTACTTGGGTACCTTGGTGCCGGTGATCGGACTGATTCAGGTAGGAATTCAACCTCGCGCGGATCGATATACCTATATACCCATGATCGGCATCGCGATCATGCTGGCTTGGGGCTCAAAGGAGGTTATCGATCGTTGGCCTGTCGCTAAGATTGCAATCATTTCGATAGCCGCCGGAGTCTGCGTGACATGGACGATCGTCACATCACTGGACTTAAGATACTGGCGAAACAGCATGAGTCTCTATCAGAGGGCCGTCGACGTCACCATAGACAATTATGTCGCGCAGAGCGCCCTGGGCGATGCTCTTCTGGATGAGGGCCGAGTCGACGAAGCCATCCCTCATCTTCTGGAAACTCTTCGCCTGCGGCCGAATGCGGTGCGCGCGCGGGTGGATCTTGCTTCCATCCTTAGTAAGCGTAATCGACTGGCGGATGCCGAGGCTCAATACCGAATCGCGCTTCAGATCGACCCCGAGGATCCGGATGCGAATATGGGCTTGGGCGCGGTTCTGGCGGAGAGAGGCGAGTTTGCAGAAGCCATTGAGCGCCTAAAGAATGCCTTGCGGCTGAAGCCCGAAAATGCAGATTCACACTATAACTTAGGCCGTGTCTACGGGTTGCAGGGGCGCGCGGATGAAGCCATCGCGGAATTTACGGAAACGGTCAAGCTACAGCCCGGGAATCCGGAGGCTCACTTTAATCTGGGGAACTCCCTGGTCCAGAAGGATCGGATGAGTGAGGCTATAAGCGAATATCAAGCCGCCGTTAAATTGAAACCGGATTACGTTAACGCACGTTTTAATCTGGGTAGCGCGCTGGCGGCCTCAGGTAAGTTTAATGACGCTGCGGCGCAATTTGCTGAGGTTCTGCGTTTGAATCCCAATTTTCCCGGCGCGAAGGAAAGTCTTGAAAACTGCTTAAAGCTTCGGAAGCCTGAGCGTTAGGCTTGAACCAGCGTTTTGAGGGCTTGCCGGTATGCTTCGGCGGCTAGATCCTCGCCCTCGTGGTGGCCTTCACTGACGACTTTTCGTCCACCAACGACGACATCGCGAATCGGTGTGGGGCCGTGGTTGGAGAAGATGAGCGCACTGAGCATCTGATTCGGAGGCCGCATCGCAAGGCTTGGGTGCGACTCGTCGAGGATCAAAAAATCAGCCCGCTGGCCCACATTGAGTCCGCCGATATCACGCCCGGAGGGTGCGGCGCCGCCCTCCACCGCCGCGACGTACAAAGCCTCGCCTACATCCGGTGCTTCGGGAGCGGCCAGTACATTCCGTCGGCGATGACGAAGGCGCTGTCCATACTCGAGCAGCCTTAGCTCCTCTGCAACTGAAACGCTGATATTGCTATCTGAACCGATTCCCCAGTTTCCACTCGCTGCAAAATAGGATGCAGCGTCGAAGATTCCGTCACCCAGATTGGCTTCGGTGGTGGGGCAAAGGCCGGCAGCAGCCTCCGTCTCCGCCAAACGCGAGTACTCTGAGGCGTTCATGTGAGTGGCGTGGACCAGGCACCAAAGGTAATCGACATCGAAACGATCCAGGAGCCATTCGACGGGGCGCGACCCCGTATGAGAGACGCACTCTTCCACTTCCGCGGTTTGCTCGGCGATGTGGATGTGAACGGGCATCTCCGGGTCGATGCGCGCAGCGCCGTCAATCAGAGCCTTGAGCGAATCGGGCGATACCGCGCGGAGGGAGTGCGGGGCGACTCCACAACGGACGTGGCTCGCGGTGAGGCGGGTGACCAGGTCGAGGATCCAATCGGGGTTAGTCGAGAAGCGCTGCTGTCCCGGCCGCAACGGACGTTCTCCAAAGCCGCTGTATTGATACAGGACCGGCAACATCGTCAGGCCGATGCCGGCGTCCTTGGCTCCGGCTACGATGCGCTCGGCCATTTCAGCCGGATTATCGTAGAGAACGCCGCCGGTGCCATGATGAAGATAATGAAACTCGCAAACCGACGTGTAGCCGGCCTTCAACATTTCGATATAAAGATGATGAGCGATAGCGTATTGTGCTTCTGGCGTGACCTGCGCGGCGAATTTGTACATCAGATCGCGCCAGCTCCAGAAACTGTCGTTCGGGTCGCCACGAAATTCCGTAAGTCCCGCCATGGCTCTCTGAAACGAATGGCAATGGACGTTCGGCATCCCAGGAATCACCGGGCCGCGCGCCTTGTCCACGGCCGCCGGACTTTTCTTATCCGCAT